>NZ_LT607554.1:27567-51754 GCF_900095275.1 Pseudomonas sp. UMAB-40 | reverse complement strand
CGCCGACGCCCAGAACGATGCGTTTCCGATACAGCCGCTGCATAGGTCTGCCTTTCATTTCGTTGATGACTGCGTGGCGATACCCCCTCCCCAGGAGTGAAATCGCTCGCAAAAAAGATGGGCTACGATATCACAGCGACCGCTATGGAACAGCGGCGCGCCCACAGACATGGAGGTGCTATGAGCATTCGCGATTGGCCGGCGGCGGAGCGGCCGCGGGAGAAGTTACTGGAGCAGGGATCGGCAAGCCTTTCGGACGCCGAGTTGCTGGCCATCTTTCTACGAACCGGCGTAACCGGCAAAAGCGCGGTGGATTTGGCGCGACACTTGTTGCAGCAGTTTGGAAGCCTGCGCACGTTGCTTGAGGCCGACCTTCGGACCTTCAGCGGCGAGCTCGGACTTGGACCGGCAAAGTTCGCGCAGTTGCAGGCGGTGCTGGAAATGGCCCGCCGACATCTGGCAGAACGGTTGCGGCGTGATTCGGTGATGGGGAGTCCTTTGGCGGTGCGTGACTACCTCAAGTCGATGCTGCGTCACGAGCCGCATGAGGTCTTCGGTTGCCTGTTTCTGGATTCCAAACACCGGGTGCTGGCGTTTGAAGTGTTGTTTCGTGGCTCCATCGACAACACCAGTGTGTACCCGCGACAGGTGGTCAAGCGCGCATTGGCGCACAACGCCGCCGCGTTGATCCTCTGCCATAACCATCCGTCGGGCAATCCCGATCCCAGTCAAGCCGATCGGCTGCTGACCAAGCGCCTGCAAGAGGCGCTGGAGCTGGTTGATGTGCGGGTGCTCGACCATTTCATCATCGGTGACGGCGATCCTTTGTCGATGGCTGAGTATGGGTGGATGTAACAGGGTAAACGTGGGCTGTGTAGGAGCCGGCTTGCTGGCAATCCAGACGGCGCGGTGTGGCTGATTAACCGCTTTGATGCCATCGCCAGCAAGCCGGCTCCTACAAGGTTTTGTGGCGTGGCGGTTACTTCAAGTTGACCTTCGAGTAGTCCTGGCGGCCGAATGGGCTGACTTGATAACCCTCGACGTCCTTGCGCGTCAGCGCGAACGCCGTCGGATGCGCCAGCGGCAGCCACAACGCCTGCTGCTGGATCTGCGCCTGGGCCTGTTCGTAGAGCTTGGTGCGCACGCCTTGCTCGCCGGTGGTCTTGCCGGCGCTGATCAGCTTGTCCAGGTCCTGGTTGCAGTAGCGGGCGAAGTTGGTGCCGGATTTGACTGCGGCGCAGGAAAACTGCGGCGTGAGGAAGTTGTCCGGGTCGCCGTTGTCACCGGCCCAGCCCATGAACAGCAGGTCGTGCTCGCCGGCCTTGGCGCGACGAATCAGCTCGCCCCATTCGATCACCCGAATCTCGGCCTGAATGCCGATTTCTGCGAGGTCCGATTGCAGCATTTGAGCGCTGAGGCTTGGGTTCGGGTTCAGCAGGCTGCCGGAAGGTCGGGTCCAGATGGTGGTCTGGAAACCGTCCTTGAGTCCGGCCTTGGCCATGAGTGCCTTGGCCTTTTCGACATCATGCGGATAACCCGGCAGGCCTTTGGCGTAGCTCCAGGTGTTGGGCGGGTACGGGCCGTTGGCGGGCTCGGCGGTGTCTTCGAACACGGCTTTGACGTAGGTGGCCTTGTCGAACGCGAGGTTGATCGCCTGGCGCACTTCAGGTTTGTCCAGTGGTGGATGCTGGCTGTTGATGCCGACGAACGCGGTCATGAAGGCGTCAGTCTTTTCCACTTTCAGGGTCGGTTCTTTCAGCGCGGCCTGTACGTCCAGAGGCTTGGGTGACAGGGCGATCTGGCACTCGTTGCGACGCAATTTCTGCAAGCGCACGTTGGCATCCGGCGTGATCGCGAAGATCAGTGGGTCCACCGACGGCTTGCCACGGAAGTAGTCAGGGTTGGCCTTGTAGCGAATCGAGGCATCTTTCTGGAAACGCGTAAACACGAAAGGGCCGCTGCCGATCGGCTGGCTGTTGAGCTTCTCGGGCGTGCCGGCCTTCAACAGCTTGTCGGCGTATTCGGCTGAATAGATCGAGGCGAAGCCCATGCTCAGGGTCGCGAGGAAGGTCGAGTCCGGGTAATCGAGAGTGAAACGCACGGTCAGCGGGTCCAGGGCGTCGATCTTCTTGATCAGCGCCGGCAACTGCATCGACTGAGCGTGCGGGAAGCCGCTCTGGGCGACTTTGTGCCAAGGGTGAGCCGGGTCAAGCATACGGTCGAAGCTGAATTTCACGTCTTCGGCGGTCAGTTCACGCGTTGGGCTGAAATACTCAGTGCGATGGAATTTCACCTGCGGGTGCAGCTTGAACACGTAGGTCAGGCCGTCGGGCGTGACTTCCCAGCTGTCTGCGAGGCTGGCGACCACTTTGCCGCTGGCGGTGTCGAAGTCAACCAGCCGATTCATCAGCACATCGGCCGACGCGTTGGTGGTGGTCAGCGAGTTGTATTGCACCACGTCGAACCCTTCCGGGCTGGCCTCGGTGCAGACGCTCAGGGCGGCGGCATGGGCCAGCGGGCTCAGCAGGAGCGGGGCGAGCAACAGCGGTAGGGCAGCGAGGCGCATGGTCGGATTCCTTTACAGATCGAAGGCCCATCTGCAAGTGCAGTCTGGAAAAGGCTTACCCTAGTGGGCTCTTTTGCAAATGACTATCCCCTTTTTCATTTTAAGGGGACTATGTGCGCTTGTTTTCGGTGATGCGGGCCGAGGAAAACCCGAAATCGGTCGGTTGGCCGATTCTCTGCGACGAGCGGTCTTCATCGACCACAGCCTTTATCCAAGGCGCTCGGCGCCCGAAAAATGGGGAATTTATCAAGTCCGCGCACACGGAATGTTGTTGCTCTCCAGTCTTTCTGGTATAAAGCAGCGCTCTTTTCTAGGGGCCCGGTTCCTTCACTGTAGGTGTAGCCGGTAAGACCTCTAAAGAAACGCGGCGCCTGGCGCCAAATGACTGAGAGATTAAGCGGCCAACCCATGCCGGGTTGGGCATGTGGTTTTAGAGGGCTGAGGCATGTCGAGAGTATGTCAAGTTACCGGTAAGGGTCCGGTGACTGGGAATAACATTTCCCACGCAAACAACAAAACCCGTCGTCGTTTCCTGCCGAACCTGCAGCATCACCGCTTCTGGGTTGAAGAAGAGAAACGTTTCGTGCGTCTGCGCGTATCTGCCAAAGGCATGCGTATCATCGACAAGCGTGGCATCACTGTCGTGCTGGCCGAAATCCGCAAAGCCGGCAAGATCTAAGGGAGCTAATCATGCGTGAATTGATTCGTTTGATTTCGAGCGCCGGTACTGGTCACTTCTACACTACCGACAAGAACAAGCGTACTACCCCGGACAAAATCGAGATCAAGAAATTTGATCCGGTTGTTCGCAAGCACGTGATCTACAAAGAAGGCAAAATCAAGTAATTGATTTTTCCTCCTTACGAAAAAGGCCCGTATCGCGAGATACGGGCCTTTTTTGTTGCCTGCGGATATGCGTTGCCTGTCAGGGCCTCATCGCGAGCAAGCTCGCTCCCACATTGGAATGCGGTCAACTGTGGGAGCGAGCTTGCTCGCGATAGCGTCGGCACAGACGACGCTAGTTCTTAGGCCTTCTGTTCAAACGCCACATAAATCTTGCGGCACGTTTCCAGCACTTCCCAGGTGCCCCGGAACCCGGCCGGGATCACGAAGCGATCACCCGCGCGCACGGTCTTGCTGTTGCCGTCGTTGTCGCGCAGCACTGAAACGCCCTGAACGATTTCGCAGTATTCATGCTCAGTGAAGTTCACATGCCACTGGCCGACCGCGCCTTCCCACACACCCGCATTCAACTGGCCGCAAGGGCTGTTGTAATGGTTGTAGACCGCCTGTTCGGGGTCGCCCTTGAGGACTTTTGCCGGGTCCGGCCGATAGCGATCGGGTTGGGTGGTGGCCTGGCTGAAGTCGACGATATCCTGGATGCTCATTGTTGTTATCCCCCGTGATTGCGGCGCGATGGCTGGAAAGTCCAAAGTCTATGTTTATTAAAATGAACATCGCAAGGCCGTTTGACCGCCATGTGTCAAATATATTGAAACTTCACCTGCCGCTGGTTTAGGGTGGCGGTTGCCTTGGGCCGAAAAATCAGGCTGGCTGGGCAGAATTCCTGACAGCGTCTGCGAAGATCGCGGGGCGCTCGTATTCAATAAGAGGAGGACACTCGTATGACCACCCTGACTCGTGCCGATTGGGAGCAACGGGCTCGCGATCTGAAGATCGAAGGCCGCGCCTACATCAATGGCGAATACACCGATGCCGTCTCCAGCGAGACCTTCGAGTGCATCAGCCCGGTCGATGGCCGTCTGCTGGGCAAGATTGCCAGCTGTGACGCCGCCGACGCCCAGCGTGCCGTTGAAAACGCCCGCGCCACCTTCAATTCCGGCGTCTGGTCGCGCTTGGCGCCAACCAAACGCAAAGCCACCATGATCCGTTTCGCCGGCCTGCTGAAGCAGCACGCCGAAGAGCTGGCGCTGCTTGAAACCCTGGACATGGGCAAGCCGATCAGCGATTCCCTGTACATCGACGTTCCCGGCGCGGCGCAAGCCCTGAGCTGGAGCGGTGAAGCTATCGACAAGATCTACGACGAAGTCGCCGCCACTCCGCACGATCAGCTGGGTCTGGTGACCCGCGAGCCCGTCGGCGTCGTCGGCGCCATCGTGCCGTGGAACTTCCCGTTGATGATGGCCTGCTGGAAACTCGGGCCGGCGCTGTCCACCGGTAACTCGGTGATCCTCAAGCCATCGGAAAAATCGCCGCTGACGGCTATTCGCATTGCTGCGCTGGCCGTCGAAGCCGGCATTCCGAAAGGCGTGCTCAACGTCCTGCCAGGTTACGGTCACACCGTCGGCAAGGCTCTGGCCCTGCACAACGACGTCGACACCCTGGTGTTCACCGGTTCGACCAAGATCGCCAAGCAATTGCTGATCTATTCCGGCGAATCGAACATGAAGCGCGTCTGGCTCGAAGCGGGCGGCAAGAGCCCGAACATCGTGTTTGCCGATGCCCCGGACCTGCAAGCCGCAGCCGAAGCGGCGGCCGGCGCCATTGCCTTCAACCAGGGCGAAGTCTGCACCGCCGGTTCGCGTCTGCTGGTCGAGCGTTCGATCAAGGACACCTTCCTGCCGCTGGTGATCGAAGCGCTGAAAACCTGGAAGCCGGGCAACCCGCTGGACCCGGCGACCAACGTCGGCGCGCTGGTGGACACTCAGCAGATGAACACCGTGCTGTCCTACATCGAATCCGGCCACGCTGACGGCGCCAAACTGGTGGCTGGCGGCAAGCGCACGCTTCAGGAATCCGGTGGCACCTACGTTGAGCCGACGATTTTCGACGGCGTGACCAATGCGATGAAAATCGCTCAGGAAGAGATCTTTGGCCCAGTGTTGTCGGTGATCGCATTCGACACCGCCGAAGAAGCCGTAGCGATTGCCAACGACACGCCTTACGGCCTGGCGGCGGCGGTGTGGACCAAGGACATCTCCAAGGCGCACCTGACTGCCAAGGCACTGCGCGCCGGTAGCGTTTGGGTCAACCAGTACGATGGCGGCGACATGACCGCACCGTTCGGTGGCTTCAAGCAATCGGGCAATGGCCGCGACAAGTCGCTGCACGCGTTCGACAAATACACCGAGCTGAAGGCGACCTGGATCAAGTTGTAAGCACCACACAACGAAGATCCCCTGTGGGAGCGAGCTTGCTCGCGATAGCGGTCTGACAGTCGACGTCAATGTTGAATGTGAAACTGCTATCGCGAGCAAGCTCGCTCCCACAGTGTTTTGTGCTGTACATAAAATATCCACAGGAGCGTGGAACATGCGTTGGGCGACTTATTTCGCCGTGTTGGCGTCTGTCTTGAGTGTCGGCCTGGCCCTGGGTGTCAGCATGCCGCTGGTGTCGTTTCGCCTGGAAAGCTGGGGCTACGGCTCGTTCGCCATCGGTGTGATGGCGGCGATGCCGGCCATTGGCGTGCTGCTCGGGGCGAAGATCTCCAGCCATCTGGCCTCGCGTCTTGGCACGGCCAACCTCATGCGCCTGTGTCTGTGGGCTGGAGCGGTGTCCATCGGCTTGCTGGCGCTGTTGCCGAGCTATCCGGTGTGGTTGGTGTTGCGCCTGATGATCGGGGTGATCCTGACCCTGGTCTTCATCCTCGGCGAAAGCTGGATCAACCAACTGGTGGTCGAGCAATGGCGCGGGCGTCTGGTAGCGCTGTATGGCAGCAGTTATGCGCTGAGTCAGCTGGCTGGGCCGCTGCTGCTGGGTGTTTTGGGCACCGAACACGATTACGGCTTCTGGGTCGGCGTCGGCTTGCTCATGGCCGCGCCGCTCCTGTTGCTGGGCCGCAGCGGCGCACCGTCCAGTGAGGCTGCCAGTGTGACGTTTGGCGACTTGTGGGGCTTCTGCCGTGGCTTGCCGGCGATTGCCTGGGCGGTGTCGCTGTTCGCGGCGTTTGAAGCGATGATTCTGACCTTGTTGCCGGTGTATTGCCTGCGTCAGGGTTTCACCACGGAAATCGCGCTGGCGATGGTCAGCACCGTGGTGGTGGGTGATGCCTTGCTGCAACTGCCGATTGGCGCACTGGCGGATCGTTTGTCGCGACGCACGCTGTTCACCGGATGTGCAGCAGTGTTGCTGATCTCGAGCCTGGCGATCCCGTTGCTCATCGATACCTTGCTGATCTGGCCGTTGTGGGTGCTGTTTGGCGCCAGCGCCGGGGGATTGTTCACCTTGTCACTGATCCTGATCGGCGAACGCTATCGCGACGATGCGCTGGTGCGAGCCAACGCGCATATTGCGCAGTTGTGGGGTATTGGCTGCCTGGTCGGGCCGTTGGCCGCCGGTGCCGGCAGCCAGTGGGTCAGCGGGCATGCCTTGCCGTTGTTGATGGCGGCGGGAGCGTTCGGGTTGGTGATTCTGTTGATGCGTCAGGGCGCGTTTGGCACGGTGGCCGAGCCTGCTTAGGGCCAAGCTTCCGGCCAGCCACGTTCACCTGTGGGAGCGAGCTTGCTCGCGATAGCGGACTGACAGTCGACGTCAATGTTGAATGTGAATCTGCTATCGCGAGCAAGCTCGCTCCCACAGGGATGTTCGTCTTCTGTCAAAGCATCCGCTCCAGGCCGACCGCTGTGCTGAACCAGGAATTGAAGCGGCGCCATAGACTCCCCGGCTCCTTGGTCAGCGTGTGCATCTTGCCGTCGTCTTCCGTCTCCCAGACGATCCGGTCATTCTCCAGTTTCACCTGATAGCTCAAGGTCGGCGCCATACCCTCCATGGCCGCTTTGCGCACATGCGCGGCGAGTTCGGGGCTGTCCACCAGCACGCCGACTTCGGTGTTCCACAGCACCGAGCGTGGGTCGAAGTTGAATGAGCCGATGAAGGATTTCTGCTGGTCGAAGATCATCGCCTTGCTGTGCAGGCTGGAATCGGAACCCCGGAAGGACTTGCTGTAGAAAATATGCGGCCCGCTGCCGCCGCCTTCGCCGGGCTGGCGGCGCAATTCGTACAACTTCACGCCATGTTCCAGGAGCGCCCGACGATAAGGCGCGTAACCGCCGTGCACGGCTGGCACGTCGGTGGCTTCCAGCGAGTTGGTCAATAAACTCACCGACACCCCGGCGTCGGCCCGCCCGGTGAGGTAGACCAGCCCCGGCTGCCCCGGTACGAAGTAAGCCGAGATCATGATCAGCTCTTTGCTGACGCCCGTAAGCTCCGGTGCCAGTTGCGTGGTCAGCAGCAAGTGGGGGTCAGGCTCGCCGTCCGACAAGACCTTGCTCGGCGCATCCCACAGCGCCTGGTTCCACGCCCAGATCAGCTCCCGGCGCCAGATGTCCAGGCGTGGCTTGGTGGTGTAAGTCATCAACTGCTGATACAGCGCGTGATTCTGTTTGCGGGTTTCTTCCAGCGATTCTTCCAGGCGTGTGCGGGTGTTCTGCAGGTCCTTTTGCGTCGGTTTGCTCGACAGGAATTCGTCGATCGGTTTGCTCAGCGCGCTGTTCCAGTACTGGTCGAAGCTGTGGCCAAGCTGCTCGGCCACCGGCCCGACGCCGAGCATGTCGATGTCGGTGAAATTCAGGTTGGGCTCGGCATCGAAGTATTCGTCTCCCAGGTTGCGGCCGCCGACGATGGCCGCGCTGTTGTCCGCCAGCCACAACTTGTTGTGCATGCGTCGGTGTTGCAGTGACAGGTTGAACAAGCGGCCCATGGTGCGCGTCACGCCCGTGGCACGGCCCAGGTGCAGCGGGTTGAACAGGCGAATCTGGATCTGCGGGTGCGCGGCGAGGGTCGCGATGATCCAGTCCAGACCGTCGCTGGTGGTGTCATCGAGCAGAATCCTCACCCGCACGCCGCGATCCGCAGCCTTGAGCAACTCGTCCACCAGCATCCGCGTGCTGATGCCGTCATGCACGATGTAGTACTGCAAGTCGAGGCTGCTTTGGGCGTTGCGGATCAGCTCGGCACGGGCCATGAAGGCCTCGCTGCTGTTGGACAGCAAGCGAAAGCCGGACTTGCCTTCATGGGGCGCGGCCTGGGCCTGGATTGAGCGGCCGAATGACGAGTCGCTGGCGGGCAGCGCCTGGCTCGGTTCGCGTTGAACGTCGAGGTTGGCGCAACCGCCCAGGAACGAGGCGAATAACAGAAGAGCGAGCAGGGGCTGTCTGACTCTCACGTGAGAACGTTCCGATTGGCGGCAAAGGTCGGCATATGGACGCTGGATTCCTGAGAAAGGTCAGTCAGTGATGTGATCCGTTTCTGCCAGCAGTTTGATCGCTGCGGCGCCGACCTTGCGCACGGCTTCTTCGATCAGCGGTGTTGGCTTGGCAGCGTAGTTCATCCGCAGGCAGTTGCGGTACTTGCCCGAGGCGGAAAAGATGCTGCCGACGGCAATCTGTACGCCTTGATCGTGCAGCGCGCGATTCAGTTTCAGGGTGTCGAAGCCGTCCGGCAGCTCAACCCACAACATGAAGCTGCCTTGCGGGCGGCTGGCGCGGGTGCCGGCGGGGAAATAGCGCGTGACCCAGTCGATCATCAGGTCCCGACTGCGTTGGTATTGCGTGCGCATCCGCCGCAAATGCGGTTCGAAATGCCCGGCCTTGAGAAATTCGGCAATCGCAATCTGCGGTTGTGGCGCTGTGGAGCCAGTGCTGATGTATTTCATGTGCAGCACCCGTTCCAGATAGCGTCCGGGCGCGACCCAGCCAATGCGCAGACCGGGCGCCAGGGTTTTGGAAAAGGAACTGCACAGCAACACGCGGCCGTCCTCGTCGAAGGATTTGATCGTGCGTGGGCGCGGGTAGCTGTAGGAAAGTTCGCCATACACATCGTCTTCGATAATCGCCACGTCGAAACGCTGTGCGAGCGTCAACAACGCGCGTTTGCGCGATTCCGGCATGATGTAGCCCAGCGGGTTGTTGCAGTTGGGCGTCAACTGTATGGCCTTGATCGGCCATTGCTCCAACGCCAGTTCGAGCGCGTCGAGGCTGATCCCGGTGATCGGGTCGGTAGGGATTTCCAAGGCTTTCATGCCCAGGCCCTTGAGGGTCTGCATGGCGCCGTGAAAGCTTGGCGAGTCCACCGCCACAATATCCCCCGGCTCGCAGATGGCGCGAATGCTGGTGGACAGCGCTTCGTGGCAACCGGTGGTCACCACCAGGTCATGGGCGGTCAATTGGCAACCGGAATCGAGCATCAGGCGGGCAATTTGCTCGCGCAGTTCGAGGGTGCCATAGATGTTGTCGTAATACAGGCCGGGCATGTCCTGGCGGCGGCTGATGCGCGCCAGGTTGCGCAGCAACGGTTTCATGGTCGGCGTGGTGATGTCTGGCATGCCGCGACCCAGTTGCACGACGTCCTTGCGCGGGACGGCGCGGATCAGCTCCAGCACCTGATCCCACTGGGAAATATCGACTGGGCGCTGGGCCGGGCGGCCAATAGCCGGCAGCTCCGGCAGGTCGCGACCTACCGGCACAAAGTAACCGGATTTGGGTTTGGGTGTCGCCAGCCCACTGTCTTCCAGCACCCGATACGCTTGCTGCACCGTGCTCAGGCTGACCCCGTGCTCGACACTCAACGCTCGTACCGACGGCAGCCGGTCACCGGGGCGATAGAAGCCCTGTTCGATACGGGTGCCGAGCAATTCGGCGAGGTTGACGTAAAGGGTCATGGCGCAGTCTCGGTGTGAGTGATTCGATTAACCAATACAGATCGGGCGAAATTATAGGATTCAGACGCTAAATCGATAAATCTGTATGGAGTTAATACAGTCTTGTTGAATCTGTAATGCTTTTCGCCGTCCGCGCATCATGAAAGCTCTGGCTACCCAAGTAAACAGGAGCAATCAAAATGAACGGCTTGAGCGATGTGCGGCTGACGATACACAGTCAGGAACTGGCGGCGGGGCAAATCAACGGTGCACGCGAGGCGGTCATGCGCAACGCACCGTCCGGCCTGAGTCGCTGGGGTCTGTTCTGGCATCGCCTGCACACGCGCAAGGCGTTGCTGGTGCTCACGCCGGAGCAGCTCAGGGATGTCGGGCTGAGTCAGGAGCAGGCGCGGGAGGAGGGGCTGAAGCCTTTCTGGCGGATTTGAGTGTTGCGGTGTTCTTGCGGGCCTCTTCGCGGGCAAGCCCGCTCCCACAGGGTTGAGTGGTGAACACAAATTTTGTGGACACCGAAGACCCTTGTGGGAGCGGGCTTGCCCGCAAAGACGTCGGTACAGGCACTGAAAATCTTTCAGACCAACTCTTTGAGCCGATGCCACAACATCCCCAACGCCAGCAACGGCGAGCGCAAATGCTTCCCGCCCGGGAAGGTGATATGCGGCACCTTGGCAAACAGATCAAACCCGCCCCCCTGTTGCCCGCTGATTGCCTCGGCCAACAACTTGCCCGCCAGGTGCGTGGCATTCACCCCATGCCCGGAGTAAGCCTGGGCGTAATACACATTCAGTTGATCCTTGAGCCGGCCGATCTGCGGCAGGCGATTGGCACCGATGCCGATCATCCCGCCCCATTGATAATCGATCTTCACCCCGCCCAGTTGCGGGAAGACTTCCAGCATCTTCGGCCGCATGTACGCGCCAATGTCCTTCGGGTCGCGGCCCGAATAATGGCAGGCACCGCCAAACAGCAAGCGTCGATCCGCCGAGAGTCGGTAGTAATCCAAAGCCACCCGTTGATCGCAGACCGCCATGTTCTGCGGCAGGAGCGAGTGCGCCAGTTCTTCACTCAACGGCTCGGTGGCAATGATGTAGCTGCCGGCGGGCAGCACTTTGCCGCTGAGCTGCGGGTTGAGTTGGTTGAGGTAGGCGTTGCAGCCCAGCACCAGCGTCTTGGCGCGAACCGAGCCTTGGGCGGTATGGACTTTGACCTCGGGGCCATAATCGATACGGGTCACCGCCGAATTTTCGAACAGCTTTGCTCCCAACTGTTGCGCGGCGGCCGCTTCGCCCAGCGCCAGGTTAAGCGGGTGAAGATGGCCCGAACCCATGTCGATCAAGCCGCCGACGTAGCGGTCCGAACCCACCACGCTGTGCATTTCATTGAGTTGCAGCAGCCGGGTTTCGTAGCGGTAGCCAAGGCTGCGCAGCTCTTCGGCGTCTTCGGCGAAACCTTCTAGGTCGCGAGGCTTGTTCGCCAGGTCGCAGTAACCCCAGGTCAGGTCGCACGGAATCTGAAAACGCTCGACGCGCTGGCGGACGATTTCCACCGCTTCCAGGCCCATGAGTTTCATCTGGCGCACGCCTTCCGCACCGATCACGTCGGTGAACTGATCGAGGCCATGACCGACGCCACGAATCAACTGCCCGCCATTGCGCCCGCTGGCACCCCAGCCGATCTTGTGTGCTTCCAGCAGCACCACGCTGAAGCCACGTTCGGCCAGCTCAATCGCCGTGTTCAACCCGGAAAACCCGCCGCCGACCACGCACACGTCCGCCACCAGATCGCCTTGCAGCGCCGGATGATCGGGCTGCGGCAGGCTGTTGGCGGCGTAGTAAGAGGCAGTGTGCTGGGCACGGGCATTCATGTGAGCGTCCCTGATTCGTGTGTCTATAAAATTTGACGGAGCATAAGCCGGACCTTCCGGCACGGGCAACACTGGTCGGTTCGTGCTGTCTGGATCAGGGCTTTTGCGTCAGAATCCCGGTCTATTCCGCTTTGGGTCACCGCTTCGATGAGCTGCAACAGCCAGAAAATCCGCACGCTTCGCCAGCAGATTCCCTCGTTCGAGTGCGTGCCCGGCTGCCATGACTGCTGTGGGCCGGTGACCACCTCGCCGGAAGAAATGTCCCGCCTGCCGCGCAAGACCCGGGCCGAGCAGGATGCGGCGATGGATGAGCTCAACTGCGTGCACCTGGGGCCTAATGGCTGCACGGTGTATGACGAGCGGCCGCTGATCTGCCGGTTGTTTGGTACCACCAAGACCTTGCCGTGCCCGAATGGGCGAGGGCCGGTGGAGCTGATTCATCCGCGGGTTGAGAAGCAGATTCATGAGTACATGGCCTCCACCAGGCAAGTGCTGGTTTAAGCCGCGGCAATTACTCCAACAAATCCGAGTCGACGCAATCGCGGGCAAGCCCGCTCCCACAGGGTTAGCGGTGAACCTGTGGGAGCGGGCTTGCCCGCGATGAGGCTCTGAAACGCTCCGCAAAAACATCAATCCGGAATCGGCAGGCACAAACTCTCCTTCACTTCCTCCATCACGATGTAGCTCTTCGATTCCCGCACATGCGGCAGCTTGAGCAAGATGTCGCCCAGCAGCTTGCGGTAGGAAGCCATCTCGGAAATCCGCGCCTTCACCAAGTAGTCGAAATCCCCCGACACCAAATGGCACTCCAGCACATGGGGCAGTTTCAGCACCGCACGTCGGAACTCTTCGAAAGTATCGCCGGATTTGTAGTCGAGGCTGATCTCGACGAACACCAGCAGACTACCCTTGAGGTGCTGCGGATTGAGCCGGGCGTTGTAGCCCATGATGATCCCTTCGCGCTCCAGCCGCCTGACCCGTTCGGTACACGGCGTGGTCGAGAGTCCGACCTTTTCCCCAAGCTCGGTGAAGGAGATACGCCCGTCCGCTTGCAGGATCCGCAGGATGTTGCGGTCGATCTTGTCCAGCTCACGTTTGGTTTGAGTGTTGGTACGCATAGGGGATGCGCCTCCGTGAAAAGGGTTTTTGCCGAGAATTCTCGCCAAATATAGGCAGTTATATAGTGAAAAGCACTGCCTAATCTTTTTTACACTGCGCACATCAGTGCTCTACAACTACAAACGTCAGCGGCAAGCCGCGATGAGGGATATGAAAATGCGCGTTATGGTCTTGGGTAGCGGCGTCATCGGTACCACCAGTGCTTATTATCTGGCGCGTGCCGGGTTCGAAGTGGTGGTGGTGGACCGTCAGCCCGCCGCTGCCATGGAGACCAGTTTCGCCAACGCCGGGCAGGTATCGCCGGGTTATGCCTCGCCGTGGGCCGCGCCGGGCGTGCCGCTCAAGGCGATCAAGTGGTTGTTGCAGCGCCACGCACCGCTGGCGATCAAGGCCACCGCCGACATCGACCAATACCTGTGGATGGCGCAGATGCTGCGTAACTGCACCGCCAGCCGTTATGCGGTGAACAAAGAGCGCATGGTCCGCCTGTCCGAGTACAGCCGTGACTGCCTCGACGAATTGCGTGCTGAAACCGGCATTGCCTACGAAGGCCGCAGCCTCGGTACGACCCAACTGTTCCGCACCCAGGCTCAACTGGACGGCGCCGCGAAAGACATCGCCGTACTGAAAGAGTCCGGCGTGCCGTTCGAACTGCTCGACCGCGCCGGCATTGCCCGCGTTGAGCCAGCGCTGGCCAGCGTCACCGACATCCTCGCCGGTGCCCTGCGCCTGCCGAACGACCAGACCGGCGATTGCCAGATGTTCACCGTTCGACTGGCCGAAATGGCTGTGAAACTGGGCGTGGAGTTCCGTTTCGGTCAGGACATTCAAAAACTCGACTACGCCGGTGATCGCATCAACGGCGTGTGGATCGACGGCAAGCTGGAAACCGCTGACCGCTACGTGCTGGCACTCGGCAGCTATTCGCCGCAATTGCTCAAGCCGCTGGGTATCAAGGCCCCGGTGTATCCGCTCAAGGGGTACTCCCTGACCGTGCCGATCACCAACCCGGCGATGGCCCCGACGTCGACCATTCTCGACGAGACCTACAAGGTCGCGATCACCCGTTTCGACAACCGCATCCGCGTTGGCGGCATGGCTGAGATAGCCGGTTTTGACCTGTCGCTGAACCCGCGTCGGCGCGAAACCCTGGAGATGATCGTCAACGACCTTTATCCTCAGGGCGGCGATCTGGCCCAGGCGAGTTTCTGGACCGGTCTGCGTCCGACCACCCCGGACGGCACGCCGATCGTTGGCGCCACCCCGTTCAGCAACCTGTTCCTGAACACCGGTCACGGCACGCTCGGCTGGACCATGGCGTGCGGCTCCGGCCGTTTGCTGGCTGACCTGATGGCGAAGAAAACGCCGCAGATCAGCGCCGAAGGCCTCGATATTTCTCGTTACGGCACCAAACTTCAGGAGTCCGCAAAACATGTCAATCCAGCGCCAGCTCACCAATGAGCGCATGAGCCAGATCGTTGTCCACAGCGGCACCGTCTATCTGGCAGGGCAAGTCGGCGACGACATGAGTGCCGGGATTGAACAGCAGACCCGTGAAACCCTGGCCAATATCGAGCGTTTGCTCGATCTGGCAGGCACCGACAAGAGCCGTTTGCTGTCGGTCACGATTTACCTGAAAGACATCGACGCGCATTTCGAAGGCATGAACGCGGTGTGGGACAAGTGGCTGCCAAAAGGCGTCGCCCCGGCCCGTGCGACGGTCGAGTCGAAACTGTGCGAACCGGAAATCCTGGTTGAGCTCTCGGTTGTAGCCGCTCTGCCGTAAGCCTGTCAGAAAGATAGAAAGATCCCTCTCCCGGTGTTGTTGGCGGTTCACGCCGTCAGCCAGCGCCGGTTTTTATTCCCATGACCGCCTAGAAGCCTGCCGCCATGCGTCCAGCCCGTGCCCTGATCGACCTTCAAGCCCTGCGTCACAACTACCGGATCGCCCGTGAAACCACGGGGGCCAAGGCCCTCGCCGTGATCAAGGCCGATGCCTACGGCCATGGCGCGGTGCGTTGCGCCCAGGCGCTGGAAGCCGAGGCGGACGGGTTTGCCGTGGCTTGCATCGAAGAAGCGTTGGAGCTGCGCGCAGCGGGTATCCGTGCGCCGGTGTTGTTGCTGGAAGGTTTTTTCGAAGCCGATGAGCTGTCGCTGATCGTCGAGCATGATTTCTGGTGCGTGGTGCATTCGTTGTGGCAGCTCGAAGCTATCGAGAACGCCGCGTTGAGCAAGCCGATCACGGTCTGGCTCAAGCTTGATTCGGGCATGCACCGGGTGGGTTTGCATCCAAAGGATTATCACGCGGCTTATCAACGGCTGCTGGCCAGCGGCAAGGTGGCGAAGATTGTCTTGATGAGCCACTTCGCCCGCGCCGATGAGCTGCACGAGCAGGCCAGCGCCGAGCAGGTCGCGGTATTTGAAGCGGCACGTAAAGGTTTGTCGGCCGAGATCAGCCTGCGCAATTCGCCGGCGGTACTCGGTTGGCCGCAGATTCCGAGTGATTGGGTTCGCCCGGGCATCATGCTCTACGGCGCCACGCCGTTTGAAGAAGCAAACGCCGTGGCCTCCCGCTTGCAGCCGGTGATGACCCTGGAATCGAAAGTGATCTGCGTGCGTGAACTGCCGGCCGGCGAGCCGATTGGTTACGGCGCCAAATTTATCACCCCTAAGCCGATGCGCGTCGGGGTGGTGGCCATGGGTTATGCCGATGGTTACCCCCGTCAGGCACCGACCGGCACGCCAGTGTTGGTCGCCGGGCAGCGCAGCCAGTTGATTGGTCGCGTATCGATGGACATGCTTTGCATCGATCTGACCGATGTACCGCAGGCCGGCCTGGGTTCGACCGTCGAGTTGTGGGGCAAAAACATCCTCGCCAGCGACGTGGCTGCCGCCGCTGACACGATTCCCTATCAGATCTTCTGCAACCTGCGCCGGGTGCCAAAGCTCTATTCCGAGGGTTAGCGGTCAGCAGTCCGTACCGGAAGTCGACTCGCTGAACAGGATTCAGGCCAAAGTGTTGTAAATACTGAACGCTGTCGCCATGATAACGCTCAATATTTCTACAACCTGAATCTTGGAGGCGCAAGCTTGGACGTCGGTGAACGACTGCAATCCATCCGTAAGCTCAAAGGTCTTTCCCAGCGTGAGCTCGCCAAGCGCGCGGGCGTCACCAACAGCACGATTTCGATGATCGAGAAGAACAGCGTCAGTCCCTCGATCAGTTCGCTGAGGAAAGTACTGGGCGGGATTCCCATGTCCATGGTCGAGTTCTTTTCCGAAGAAATCCTGCAGGAAAAACCGACGCAGATCGTCTACAAAGCCAACGAGCTGATCGATATTTCCGATGGCGCAGTGACCATGAAACTGGTCGGTCGGGCGCACCCGAGCCGGGCTATCGCCTTCCTCAATGAAATCTACCCGCCTGGCGCCGACACCGGTGACGAGATGCTCACCCATGAGGGCGAGGAAACCGGCATTTTGGTGGAAGGCCGACTCGAACTGGTGGTAGGGCTCGAAACTTTTGTGCTCGAAGCCGGCGACAGCTACTACTTTGAAAGTACCAAGCCACACCGTTTCCGTAATCCGTTCGACGCGCCGGCGCGACTAATCAGCGCAGCCACGCCCGCGAATTTCTAAGAGAAGAGGCGTCCTGCCAGCATGGCGGAGGCACCCGAACCGTTTTTCCATTGCGCAACAAGACCCCTTCGACTTTGGGGTTGTTTCAGTGTGACGGGGTTACCGTTATACTTGCGCCCGCCTGCGAACCGTGGCCGTAGGCGTGACTAGCCACCATTGAGGGTGAACGCGTGAATCTAATTATGAAAATGCTGGCCGTACCAGCAACCGTATTGGCCCTATGGGCAGTCAGCGCACAAGCAGCGACCAACGACGATATTGCAAAGCGCCTTGAGCCAGTCGGCCAAGTCTGTGTGACGGGTCAGGAGTGCAAGGGGATGGAAGTGGCTGCTTCGACAGGTGGTGGCGGAGCCAAAACCCCGGACGAAGTGATTGCCAAACATTGCAACGCTTGCCACGGCACCGGCCTGTTGGGCGCGCCGAAAATCGGTGATGCCGCTGCTTGGGGCGAGCGCTCCAAGAAAGAAGGTGGTGTTGACGGCCTGCTCGCGAAAGCGATCTCAGGCATCAATTCGATGCCGCCAAAAGGCACCTGTGCCGATTGCTCCGATCCCGAGCTGAAAGGTGCGATCGAGAAGATGTCCGGCTTGAAATAAGCGTCCATCTCCAGCAAAAAAGCCGCTTACGAGCGGCTTTTTTGTGCCTGCGATTTGCCTTGGGGACTATTCTTTGCAGCAAAGGCCCGGCAAGCTCGGTCCAACCCCAATTCACGGAATATAAGGGAGGATCAGATGGTGCAGCTGTGTTCTATCGAGCAAGCGGTCGATGACGTATTGGCGCGGTTGCCGGCGCATATCCACATGGGCTTGCCCCTCGGCCTGGGCAAACCCAACCACTTCGTCAACGCGTTGTTCCAGCGCATCGCGCAATTGCCCGAACGGCAGCTGACGATCTACACCGCCCTGTGCCTGGGCCGTCCGGCCTTGGGCGACGGTTTACAAAAGCGCTTCCTCGAACCCTTCATCGAGCGGGTGTTTGGCGATTATCCGGAACTGGAATTCCTCGCCGGACTGCAGCGCGACAGCCTGCCGGCCAACATTCATATCCAGCAATTCTTCATGCAGCCCGGCAGCCTGCTGCATAGCGAATCGGCCCAGCAGGATTACGTCAGCAGCAACTACAGCCACGCCGCGCGAGACATCAACGCCGCCGGTTTGAACCTGGTTGCGCAGTTGGTGGCCAGCCACGCCGAACACCCGGATCGTCTGAGTCTGAGCTGCAACCCTGACATCACCCTCGACCTGTTTCCGATGATCGCCAAACGCCGGGCGGCGGGGGAGACGATCCTGTTGGTGGGCCAGGTGCACAACGATTTGCCCTACATGCCCGGTGACGCCGAAATTGGCATCGACGCATTCGACCTGCTGATCGACGAAAAGGACAACACCACGCTGTTCTCCACGCCGAACATGCCGGTGGGTTTCCAGGATCACTTCATCGGCCTGCACGCCAGCACGCTGGTGCGCGATGGCGGCACCTTGCAGATTGGCATCGGCGCCATGGGCGATGCCCTGACCGCGGCGTTGCTGGCGCGTCAGGCCGACAATGCCGGTTACAAGGCGTTGCTGGCGGATATCAATCTTAGCCAGTGGGCGCAGTTGATCGACCGCGAAGGCGGCATCGAACCGTTCGCCAAGGGCCTTTACGGGTGTAGCGAAATGTTCGTCAACGGCTTGCTGGTGCTGGCCGACGCCGGGATCGTGCGGCGCAAGGTCTACCCGGACGTACCGACCCAGCAACAGGCCAATGCCGGCACCCTCGACGAGGCCGCGCAAACCGACGGCATCAGCGTGCATGGCGGGTTTTTCCTCGGGCCACGCAGTTTCTACGAGCGCCTGCGCGACCTGCCGCAAAGTAAGCGCCTCGAATTCAACATGACCCGCATCAGCTACATCAACGAGCTCTACGGTCAGGAAGAGCTCAAACGCCTGCAGCGCCTGGACGCGCGCTTCATCAACACCGTGTTCACCATGACCCTGCTCGGCGCAGGCGTGGCTGATCAGCTCGAAAGCGGGCGCGTGCTCAGCGGCGTCGGCGGGCAATACAACTTTGTCGCCCAGGGCCATGCGCTGGAAGGTGCGCGGTCGGTGCTGTTGTTGCGTAGCTGGCGCGAGGCGGGTGGTGAGGTCAGTTCGAACATTGTCTGGGAATACGGCCACTGCACGATCCCGCGGCATTTGCGTGACATCGTGGTCACCGAATACGGCATCGCCGATCTGCGCGGCAAGACCGACGCGGCAGTGATCGAGGCGTTGCTGAACATCAGCGACTCACGGTTCCAGCCGGGGCTGATCGAGCAGGCGCAAAACGTTGGCAAATTGCCGAAAAATTTCCGCATCGATCCGCGTTTTGCCGACAACAGCCCGGAACGCTTGCAGGCGATTCAGGCGCGGCATGCGAAGTTGTTTCCGGAGTATCCGCTGGGGTGTGATTTCACGGCTGAAGAGCGGGACTTGTTGCGGGCGCTGAACTGGTTGAAGAGCAAGTTCAAGCTGACGGAGATTCTGGAGCTGGGCAAGGCCGCGCTGGATGCGCCCGAGGCTACCGCGTTTCCCGAGCATCTGGAGCGGATGCAGTTGACCAACCCGGAGGGATTGAAAGAGGACCTCTTTCAGCGGCTACTGCTCACCGGCCTCAAGGCCACCGCGCAATAACAGCCAATACAAAAAAACTGTGGGAGCGAGCTTGCTCGCGATAGCGGTACATCAGCCAACAGAGATGTTGAATAGGATGGCCTCATCGCGAGCAAGCTCGCTCCCACAGGGATATGCGGTGTTACGGGTTACTCGATGAAGGTCACGACACCGCCGGCCAGCGATTGCACGCGAGCCAAGGATTCAACCCGATAACCCTGCGCATCCAGTTCCGCACGCCCACCCTGGAACGACTTCTCGATCACGATCCCCAAACCGGCCACGGTCGCGCCGGCCTGTTTGATGATCGAGATCAGCGCCTGCGATGCCTTACCATTGGCCAGGAAGTCATCGATGATCAGCACGCGGTCGCTGCTGGTCAGGTGGCGCGGGGAGATCGCCACGGTGCTTTCGGTCTGCTTGGTGAACGAGTAAACGGTCGCCGACAGCAGGTTTTCAGTCAGGGTCAGGGACTGATGCTTGCGGGCGAAAATCACCGGCACGCCGAGGTTCAGGCCGGTCATGATCGCCGGGGCGATGCCCGAGGCTTCGATGGTAACGATCTTGGTGATCCCCGAGTCCTTGAACAGCGCGGCGAACTCGTCGCCGATCAGCTTCATCAGGGCCGGGTCGATCTGGTGGTTCAAAAAGGCGTCGACCTTCAAGACCTGATCGGAAAGCACAATGCCTTGTTCGCGGATTTTCTGGTGCAGTGCTTCCATGAAGCGTTCCTCTACTGGCGCCATGTGCGCCTAGCTTGTCTAAAAGTGTTCGGTTAAAAAGTGCTCAATTCTAGCGCTTTAACATCGCCCGTATATCCGCCAATGCGGTATTGCCGCGAACGGCTTTGACTTCGACAGGCGTGTCGTCGGTGCCTTCCCACGCCAGGTCGTCCGGCGGCAGCTCATCCAGGAAGCGGCTCGGCGCGCAGTCGATGATCTCGCCGTATTGCTTGCGCTTGGCGGCGAAGGTGAAGGCCAGCGTCTGACGCGCCCGGGTAATCCCGACGTAGGCCAGACGGCGCTCTTCTTCGATGGTGTCGGCTTCGATGCTGGAGCGGTGAGGGAGGATTTCCTCTTCCATGCCCATGATGAACACGTAGGGGAATTCCAGGCCCTTGGAGGCGTGCAAGGTCATCATCTGCACGCCTTCGGCGCCGTCTTCTTCTTCCTGCTGACGTTCCAGCATGTCGCGCAGGACGAGTTTGCCGATGGCATCCTCGACGGTCATCTCGCCTTCTTCGTCTTTCTCCAGGGTGTTTTTCAACGCCTCGATCAGGAACCAGACATTGCCCATGCGGTAATCGGCGGCCTTGTCGCTGGAGCTGTTGGTGCGCAGCCAGTTCTCGTAGTCGATGTCCATGACCATGCTGCGCAGGGCCGAGATCGGGTCTTCGCCGGCGCACTGCTCGCGTACCCGGTCCATGAAGCGCTTGAAGCGCGACAGGCGATCGGTGAAGCGCGCATCCAGATGCTCGCCCAGGCCGATTTCGTCGGTGGCGGCGTACATCGAGATTTTGCGCTCGGTGGCGTAGTTGCCAAGCTTTTCCAGCGTGGTCGAACCGATCTCCCGGCGTGGGACGTTGATCACCCGCAAAAAGGCGTTGTCGTCGTCCGGGTTTACGATCAGGCGGAAGTAGGCCATCAGGTCTTTCACTTCCTGACGTCCGAAAAAGCTGTTGCCGCCGGACAGTCGGTAAGGAATCTGGTGGTGCTGCAGCTTCAGCTCGATCAGCTTGGCCTGGTAGTTACCGCGATACAGGATCGCGAAATCGCTGTAAGGCCGGTCCGTGCGCAAGTGCAGGGTCAGCAGTTCCACGGCCACGCGCTCGGCTTCAGCGTCTTCGTTGCGGCAACGGATCACGCGGATTTCGTCGCCGTGGCCCATCTCGCTCCACAGCTGTTTTTCGAATTCGTGCGGGTTGTTCGAGATCAGCACGTTGGCGCAGCGCAGGATGCGGCTGGTGGAGCGGTAGTTTTGCTCGAGCATGACGACTTTCAGGGACGGGTAATCGTCCTTGAGCAGCATCAGGTTTTCCGGGCGGGCGCCGCGCCAGGCGTAGATCGACTGGTCATCGTCACCGACCACGGTGAACTGGTTGCGTGTGCCAATCAGCAGTTTCACCAGCAAATACTGGCTGGCGTTGGTGTCCTGGTATTCGTCCACCAGCAGGTAGCGGACTTTGTTCTGCCATTTTTCGAGGATGTCGGCGTGTTCCTGGAACAGCTTCACCGGCAGCAGGATCAGGTCGTCGAAGTCCACCGCGTTGAACGCCTTGAGCGTGCGCTGATAGTGGGTGTAGACGATAGCGGCGGTCTGTTCCTTGGGATTGCGTGCGTTTTCCAGGGCTTCGGGCGGCAGGATCAGGTCGTTTTTCCAGGAGCCGATCATGTTCTTGATCTCGTCGACGCCGTCGTCGCCCGAGTATTCCTTCTGCATGATGTCGGTCATCAAGGCCTTGACGTCAGTTTCGTCAAAGATCGAGAAGCCCGGCTTATAGCCCAGGCGAACATGTTCCTTGCGGATGATGTTCAAGCCCAGGTTGTGGAAGGTGCACACCGTCAGGCCACGGCCTTCGCCGCCCTTGAGCAGGGTGCCGACCCGTTCCTTCATCTCGCGCGCGGCCTTGTTGGTAAAGGTCATCGCGACGATGTACTGGGCGCGGATGCCGCAGTTCTGGATCAGGTGCGCAATTTTGCGGGTGATCACGCTGGTCTTGCCGGAGCCTGCGCCGGCGAGCACCAAAAGAGGGCCGCCGACATAGCTCACGGCTTCTTGCTGCCGGGGATTGAGTCGGGACATACGGAATCAGGGAGTCATTTGTGAAATGGGCCGGCATTTTAACAGGCTCAGCGAATTGTGCTGCTCTCTCCGACTTGTGACGCAACACGCTTTCTCTATTTGCCGGTTTTGATACTTTCAAGCAGGATGCGCGGTGAGTTTGCGGCTAATGTTCGTATTCCAGACACAAAGCCACGTGTGATAACTGATGTCGTTTGGTCATTGGTTACGGGCGCGGCATAATGCCCGCCGCCTACATCTTTGCAGAGTCTAGGGAGCTAGCTTGTCTACGCCTGTCGAACCCTTGCGTTTGCTGCTACTGGCCGAAGAGCCGGCGTGGGCAGCGTTGTTGCGCGAGTGTCTGGCTCCGATGGGGAGCTCGGCCGTGCTTATCAGCGCGCCGAGCTGGGAGTCGGTCAGCAGTCTGTTCGATGACAACCGCAACGCGGTGTTGTTGACCATTCCTGCGCTTCAGCCTCTGCCTGGCCGTTGCAGCCTGCCGACGGTGTTGCTGCTGGAGCACGAGCCCCTGACGCCGCCCGATGGGGTGAGCGACTGGCTGGTGCGCGATCATCTTGATCCCGGCATGTTGCGCCGGTGCCTGCGGCATGTGCGCGAACGTGGCTTGCTGGAACACACCCTGCAACGCCTGGCCGAGCAAGACCCGCTCACCGGTATCGCCAACCGCCAGGGCTTCCAGACCTTGCTGGCCGCGCGTCTGGCGGAAAACGACGGCCGTGGCCTGGCCCTCGGTCACCTTGATCTCGACAACTTCCGTCACGCCAACGATGCCCTCGGCCACCAGGCCGGTGACCGGTTGATCCTGCAAGTGGTCGCGCGGCTGAAAAGCCAGCTCGAGGCTGGCGATCAACTGGCGCGGCTGGGCAGTGACGAATTCGCCCTGCTGATCGACACCCGCCGCGCGCCTCAGCGCGCCGAATGGATGGCCGAACGCATTACTGAAGCCCTGGCCGAGCCTTACTGGGTCGATGGCGAAAGCCTGTTGATCGGTTCCAGCCTGGGCATCGCCCACGCCCGGGCCCAGGCCGGCGCCGACCCGCTGATGTGGCATGCGCACATCGCCATGCAGCAAGCCAAGAGCACTCAGGGCTGCACTTTTCATATTTTCAATGAACGCATCAACCGTAATGCCCGCAGCATGGCCGACCTCGAAAGCGAGCTGCGCCGGGCCTTACGCCGTGACGAGCTGGAGTTGCATTACCAGCCGCGGCTGAACCTTGAGGACGGCCAGATCGTCGGCCTCGAAGCCCTGGTGCGCTGGCGGCACGCCGAACGCGGTTTGCTGGCGCCCAGCGAGTTCGTGCCGCTGGCCGAGCAGAGCGGTTTGATCGTGCCGCTCGGTTACTGGGTGATTTCCCGGGCCCTGCGGGACATGCAGGCGCTGCGCGAGCGTGGTTTGCCGGCGCTGCACATGGCGATCAACCTGTCGTTCCGGCAGTTTCAGGACAGCCAATTGTTGTCGACCCTGAGCCGGCTGATCGCCGAGCGCGGTGTCGAGGCGCAATGGCTGGAGTTCGAGCTGACCGAAACCGCGGTCATGCGCCGCAGCGATCTGGTGAAACAGACCATGGACGCCCTCGGCCGCCTGGGCGTGCGCTTCTCGCTGGATGACTTCGGCACCGGGTTCTCGTCCTTCGTGCACCTCAACAGCCTGCCGATTGCCTTGCTCAAGGTCGACAAGAGCTTTGTCGGCGGCATGGAAGAGCGGGAAGAGAATCGCAAACTGGTCCACGCGATGATCAACCTGGCGCACAACCTCAACCTTGAAGTGGTGGCCGAAGGCGTGGAGACGGCGGAGCAGCTGGAGTTGTTGCGCGGGTTTGGTTGCGATCAGGTGCAGGGGTATCTGATCAGCAAGCCGCTGCCGTTGGCGGAGTTGGTTGAATACCTGACGTTCGGCAGCAGCCAGCAGCCCGTCCTGGAAGTCGTTAACTAACCACGCGCAAATG
>NZ_LT607554.1:0-27533 GCF_900095275.1 Pseudomonas sp. UMAB-40 | reverse complement strand
CAGTCGCAATGCTTTTGGGGCCGCTGCGCGACCCAGCGGGAGCAAGCGCCCTCGCCACAAAGCCCGCTCCTACAGGGGATCTCAGTCTGGCTGAGCGATTTGGAAACTGGCCCCTGACGACGGCTCGCGCCGAATCATCCGCTTCATCTTCCACTCAAACGCCAGCGTCAGGCTCACCGCCGCGCACGCCAACCCCAGCGCCAATCCCCACCAGACGCCCGTCGGCCCCCAGTTCAAGTTGAACGCCATCCACCACGCCGCCGGTGCACCGATCAGCCAATAGCAACCCAGCCCGACCAGGAACGTGGTCTTGGCATCCTTGAGCCCGCGGATGCAACCCATGGCGATGGTTTGTGTGCCGTCGAACAGCTCGAACCACGCCGCCACCGCCAGCAGGCTCACGGCCAGATTGATGACGTCTCGAAAGGCCGGGTCGTTGTGGTCCAGGAACAAGCCAATCAACTGATTCGGCAGGAACCAGAAGACCATGGCAAAACCCAGCATCGCCGCCGCGCCAAAGGCGATACCGACCCGTCCGGCCAGTCGCGCGTCCAGCAACTGCCCGGCGCCGTAGTGCTGGCCGATGCGCATGGTGATCGCATACGAAAGCCCCGCCGGAATCATGAACGCCACCGAAACAATCTGCAGGGCGATCTGGTGTGCCGCCAGTTGCGTACTGCCCATGGTGCCCATGCACAGCGCGGCGAACGCAAACAACCCGACTTCCACCGCGTAGGTGCCGCCAATGGGCAGGCCGAGGCGCCACAGCTCTTTCAGGTACTGGCGGTTAGGCCGCGACAAACCCTGGCGCAGCGGATAAGCGTCGTAGGCCGGATGCCGACGGATGTGCAGCGCCAGCGCCACGGCCATCAGGTTGGCGACAATCGCCGTGACCAGCCCGATGCCCACCAGGCCCATTTTCGGCAAGCCGAACATCCCGGTAATCAACGCGTAGTTGAGCAGGAAGTTGGCCACAGTGCCGCCGAGGCTGATGACCATCACCGGGGTCGCCCGGCCGATGGCACTGGTGAAACCGCGCAGGGCCATGAAGCTCAGGTAGCCGGGCAGGGCGAACGGCAGGATCAGCAGGAACTGCCCGGCCGCCTGGACGTTGGTTTCGGTCTGGCCAAACAGCAGCAGCACCGGTTTCAGGTTCCACAGCAGTAACCCGGCCACCAGCGCCATCAACCACGCCAGCCACAAGCCGGCCTGGGTCAGGCGCGCGGCGCCGACGATATCGCCCGCGCCCTGACGGATCGCCACCAGGGTGCCGACCGCCGCGATCACGCCGATGCAGAAGATGGAAACGAACGAGTAAGTCGCCGCGCCCAGGCCGCCACCTGCCAGCGCTTCGGGACTTAGGCGCGCCATCATCAAGGTGTCGGTGAGGACCATCAGCATGTGCGCCAACTGCGAGGCAATCAACGGCCCCGCCAGCCGCAGGATGGCCCAGAGTTCGGTACGTGCTGGATGCTGCATGGTCATCACGCCTCGGTTATCAGAGTAAACAGGAGAGAGCCGATTCTCGGCGCTCTGCGGGGTTTTCACAAAGGGATAAAAAGGATGGGTGGCATGAGTCAAACTCATGCTGGCAGGTTTCTGCTAACGTGGCGTAACCGCGCTATAGGAGCTTTCCCAATGTCCCGTCGTCTTCCTCCCTTGTATGCCCTGCGCGCATTCGAAGCGGCGGCGCGGCATAGCTCGTTTACCCGCGCCGCTGAAGAATTGTCGATCACCCAAAGCGCGGTCAGTCGACACATTCGTACCCTCGAAGATCATTTTGCCTGCCGACTGTTTCACCGCAGCGGGCGCAACCTGCAACTGACCGAGTCGGCGCGGTTGATCCTGCCGGGCATCCGTGAAGGGTTTACCGCGCTCGAACGCGCCTGTAATACCTTGCGCGCCGAAGACGACATCTTGCGCATGAAAGCCCCGTCGACGTTGACCATGCGCTGGCTGCTGGCGCGCCTGAGTCGCTTCCGGCACTTGCAACCGGGCAACGAAGTGCAATTGACCAGTGCCTGGATGGACATCGACACCGTGGATTTCAACCACGAACCCTTCGACTGCGCCGTCATCCTCAGTAACGGGCGTTTCCCTCCGGACTGGGAGGCGGCGTTACTGTTTCCGGAAGAGCTGATTCCGGTGGGAGCACCGAACCTGCTGAAGGACCAGCCGTGGGACGTCGCACGCCTGGCCAGCGCTGAGCTGCTGCATCCAACGCCAGACCGTCGCGACTGGCGCAGTTGGCTGGAGCGCATGGGGCTGTCGGATCAGGTGTCGCTCAAGGGTGGGCAAGTGTTTGACACGCTGGAGTTGGGCATGATCGCCGCCGCCCGAGGCTACGGCGTATCCATGGGGGATTTGCTGATGGTGGCGGAAGATGTTGCGCAGGGTCGTCTGAGTCTGCCGTGGCCGACGGCTGTCGCCAGCGGTGAGCATTATTACCTCGTCTGGCCGAAAACCCGCCCGGGAGGTGAACGTTTGCGCCGCCTCAGCGACTTTCTGCAAGGCGAGGTCCGGGCCATGGATTTACCGGATGTAGAACGCTTGAGCTGAATCGATGGAGCCCCTGCAATAGAGGCCTTGCGCCATATCCCGGCTATTTACTCAAGTATTCAGGTTTGCCGCCGAAAATCTGCAGGTGGGACCTTCGTGCAGGTTCCCTGTAATTCCCCTTATTAGAATTTTGCCGAGTGTGCATCGTGATCAGGATGATCCGGTCACTCGGCCAGGAGCTGTCATGTCTCAACCTCGTGCCCGGATCGCCTCACAGCTTGGTCTTGCGCTTGCCGTGATACTGGCGATTGTCATCACTGGCAGTACCGTGTTCGCCTTGCGTTCGCTGGACACCGCCAACCTCGCCACCCGCGAAGAGCACTTGGCCAGTGAGGCCCGGTTGCTGGCCGATCAGTTGAGTACCTTTCACGGCACGTTGCGTGAAAGCACCCAGCGCCTGAGCGGTCTGTTCGAGAAGCGCTTCAGCGCCGGCTTGAGCGTGCACCCGGATGAGCCGGTGGCGGTGGCCGGTGTGCAGACCCCGGGCTTGCACCTGGGCAGCGAAGTGTTGAACAACAACTTCAAGGAAGTGGACGAGTTCAAGCAGATGACCGCAGGCGTTGCGACGGTGTTTGTGCGCAGCGGCGAAGATTTCATCCGCGTCAGTACGTCCTTGAGCAAGCAGGACGGCAACCGGGCCATCGGCACCTTGCTGGACCACGCTCACCCGGCCTATGCACGCTTGATGGCGGGACAGAGCTATGTCGGTCGCGCCTTGCTGTTCGACCGCTCCTACATGACGCAATACACGCCTGTACGCGACAGCAGCGGTAAGGTGATTGCCGTGTTGTTCGTAGGATTCGATTACACCGACGCGCAGAACGCACAGTTCGAGAATCTCAAACGCTTCCGTATCGGCCAGACCGGTTCGCTGGCGCTGCTCGATGAGCAGAAGAAGTGGTTGGTGCCGATTGCCGGCGTGCAAGCGCTGGATCAAGCGGTCCCGGCCATCGTCGATCTGGCGAAAACGCCGGGCAAGGGTGATTTCTGGAGCGACAAGTCCGAAGACTTCTACAGCGTGGCCGTGCCGTTCGATGGCGGCCCGTGGTCGGTGGTGGCGAGCATGCCGAAAGCCGAAATCAGCGCCGTGACCTGGAGCGTCGGCATTCAATTGGCCATCGGCAGTCTGCTGGCGATGTTGATTGCGGTCGGTTCGGCAGTCTGGCTGCTGCGCAGCAAACTTGCGCCGCTGGGTGATCTGGTGCGTCAGGCCGAAGCCCTCGGTGCCGGCGATTTGAGCGTGCGCCTGAGCGTGTCGAGCAATGATGAAATCGGTCAGTTGGCCCGCGCCTTCAACCAGATGAGCCAGGCCTTGTCGACCATGGTCGAGCACATTCGCAAGGCCTCGGGCGAAGTCAACAGCCGCGCCCAGGCGTTGTCCGGCCTGTCCGGTGGTGCCTATGAAGGGATGGAGCAACAGTCGGGCGAAATCACCAGCATGGCCGGCGCCGTGGAAGAGTTCAGCGCAACCTCGCTGAACATTGCCGACAACATGGGCAACACCCAGCGTCTGGCGCAGGAAAACGCACAGCAAACCCAGATCGGTCGTACGTCGATGGACGAGGCTTCCTCGTCGCTGGAGCAAATCGCTGGCGCGCTGAACAGCACGGCAACAGTGATCAATACCTTGGGTCAGCGCTCCCAGGAAATCGGCGGCATCGTCGGGGTGATTACTTCGATCGCCGATCAAACCAACTTGCTGGCGTTGAACGCGGCCATCGAAGCGGCCCGTGCCGGTGAGCAGGGTCGTGGTTTTGCGGTGGTCGCCGATGAGGTGCGTAACCTGGCTTCGCGTACCCGTCAGGCCACTGATGAAATTTCCGGGATGATTCAAAGCATCCAGCAGGAAACCGGCAACGCCATCAGCACCATGGAACAGGGCAATGTGCTGATGCAAGAAGGCTTGTCACGCAACGCCAATGTGGCCTCGGCCCTGGCGCGGATCGATGAGCAGAGCCGTTCGGCGGGCCAGCAATTCGCAGCAATCACCACCGCGACTCAGGAACAGAGCAGCACCGCGACCTTGCTCAGCAGCAACCTGCAAAGCATCGCACTGGCAAACAGCGAGCAGCGCGAAGTAGTGTCGAACCTGGCCGTGACTGCCAAAGAACTGGAGAAGCTGGCGGCGGACTTGCGCCATGAGGTTGATCGGTTTCGTTGAGTCGCCTCTGTAACAACTATCGCGAGCAAGCTCGCTCCCACAAGGTCACCACTGAACCTGTGGGCGCGAGTCTGCTCGCGATGGCATCACCTTAATCCTCAAGCTTATCCCCAAGCCCCGGATCAACCCGCTTGCCGATATCCTTCAACCGCGCCAACTGATCCACCATCGACGGCGCTTCGTCCAGACTGCTGACAAACGTCCACAGATACGTCATCACCGCATACACATGCCCCGCCTTCACCGCCGGCGACAGCGCCAGCTGACTGATGGCTATCACAAACAACACCGCCGCCACCGAGCCTACAAACAGATAGGCGATTGCCTCACGGTCTGAGAGCCAGATTCGCAGCCGCGACAGCACTCTATAGTGGCGCTGCAACGTGTCAGCGCCGACTTTCTCGACCAGACCGATCTCTTTCTCCAGCCGATCATTCAACCGCTCATGCAGCTCCTGATTGCGCCGGGCGAACCGTGGGAGCAAGGTCATGCACAACAGCAACGCCCCCAGGCAGGCCAGGCCAATCCACGGCTCGATCACCAGCAGCATCACCGCCGCGCCGACAATCGACACCAGCGCCGTGGCGATGGTCGGCACATGTTTCTCGAAGAAATCCACGAATTCACGCGCCAGCACCACCCGCGCCGCCGATGTGGAAGTGCTCTGGTTTTGCAGGCGCTGATTGAGGATGACCGGCACGGCGAGGTCGGCATAGATCCGCGTAAACGTGCGTGTATCCACCGCCCTGCGTGCCGCCCCGACCACCCAGAACGCCAACACCACCAGTGCATAAAACAGTGCACTGGTGGCATCGCCGCGGATGATCGAGTCCACGGCGAAGCCGGCAAACAGTGGATACGCCAACAGCAGCGCGTTCTCCAGCGCCACCAGCGATAACGTAAAAAACAGCTTTCCGGGATAGGCCCTGGCGATGGCCTTGAGCGTCTGGCTGGCGGATTGCTGACCGAGTTTTTTGCTTTCATCGATCAGGATGCGTGGGGTGACGGCTGTCATGGGTGCACCAAAAGGAAGATAAACGCTACAATTGAGCGACTGCTCAAGTATCCTTGAGCGACCGCTCAAGAAGCAAGCGCCGTCCATCTACCCGGCGCCACGAGGTCATTTCAAAATGTCGCGCACTGAACGCAAAGACCAGATCATCGCCGCCGCACTGGAGCTGTTTCGCAGCAAAGGTTTCGCCGATGTGTCTACCCGTGATTTGGCTGAACACGCCGGACTGTCACGCAGTCACGTTTATCACTACTTCACGGACTGGAAGGAGTTGCGACGCGAAGCCTTCATACGTTTTGCCAACGAGCAGCTGGAAGAAGTCCGCGCACCGCTGGTCGGCGTTGCACCGTTGACGGCGTTGCAGGGTTTTCTGAAGGATTGCCTGCCGGCCTCCGCCGATGATGGCTGGGCGCTGTGGCTGGACGCGTGGGATGAAGCGATGCACGACGCCGAACTGGCTGCCGCCTACCTGGTCGTCAACACCCAATGGCAGGCGATGCTGGCGCAGATCATCGAGCAAGGTGTCGTCACTGAGGTGTTTCGCTGCGCTTCACCCGAGCGGGCAGCGCGGCAGATTTTTGCGCAAGCGATGGGCTACGCCGATGACCTGTTGTTGCAGCCTTCATCCAAGGCCGCCGAAGCGGCCCTGGATGAAGTCATGGAAGTTGCCGCGTTGTTACTGGGGTTTGTCCGGGCAGACGACTAATCACACTTGGCATTGCTCGACACTTCCTTGCTCGCCAGTTTCAACTGCTTGCCCAGCTCAGCCGCATTGGTGCTGCTGTAAACCCGGCCGCCGGTGTTTTCAGCGATGCAACGTGACGGGCCACCGGCGCCGATTTTCACCACGTTGACCCGCAGGCGCGGTTGATCCCTGGCGATTTGGCGGGACACGGCGCACACGTCTTTCTGGCAACCGTCCTCACCGTCGACGAACATCACGATCACGGCATCGTTATTGCGCCCGTCGACGGTGCTTGCGGCGTGCGCCAGGCTGTCGGCCAGCGGTGTGCCGTCGTTGGGCACCAGGCCTCGAATCCCGTTGATCAGCCGCTGACGGTCGCCAAACTTGAACACGCCCTGGTCCGGCGTTCTTTCGCAGCCGGCGAAAGTAATCAGGCGCGTGTCGATCTTCGGGTCCAGCCCGTTGATCATGCCGGCCAGCGAGTCCTTGGCGACGTCCATGCGGCTGGGCTTGGCGAAGATCTGCATGGTGCGGTTCGCGTCCAGGTACTTGTTCAGCTCATTGCCGAAGAACCAGTCCTCATCGGCTTTCACGGACTTGATGTTCAAATCCATCGAGCCCGAGGTGTCGAGCACCACCACGAATTGCGGGATCTCTGCGTTTGGCGCTTTTTTACGGCACGCGAAGTTGTCCAGCGTCGGCGCCGGTGGCGGGGCGACGACCACAGGTTTTGGTGGCGGGACTGGTTTGGGTTCCGGCACCGGCACCGGTTCTGGCACGGGTTCCGGTTCGGGTTCTGGAACGGGTTCAGGTTCCACGACAGGCTCGGGCACCGGCTCAACCGGTTTCTCGATCGGTGTTACAACGGGCGCGACAGGCGGAACCACGACGACGGGTTCACGGTGCATGAACCACCAGTAAGCCCAAAGCGCCAGAAGCAGCAACAGCAGCGCCAGCAAGGCCGCCGCGATCCACCAGCCGCGACGCGACGGCGGTACGACCGGCACCACCGGAACCACCGGCGGCACGATCGGTTTGGGTGGACGCTGGTTCCAGCGCACCACCAGCGGCTCGCCGTTGAGGCTGTAGAGTTTGTCCAGCTCGGGCGTGCCGAGCAGGCTGCGCAGGTCATCCGCTACCGTGGGCTGACCGCGTTTTTGCAGTTCGTCCGCCAGCTGTCCAAGGGACGTCTGACGCACTTCATAGGTTTCCAGCAAACGTCGCTGCGCGTCCTCATTGAGGTCGGCATAGGGCGTGGGTTGGCCACCCAGTTCGGTCCACCATTCCAGCACGTCACCGCTGCCCATTCGCGGGATCGCGAAGAGGCTGGCGACGGTCGGCGGAAAGTGTTTCTGGATGAGGGCGACTTTGGCTTGCAGCGCACTCATCCCCTCTGGTGTGGCTTGCGCATCCCTGATGACCCGCTGCATGACGACGATTCCTGAAAAGGGTGCAGGCCGCCATCGGCAGGCCTGCGGGGTGAAAAGTTACTCTTCGTAACCGAGGCTGAATTGCAGCTGATTCACTTTCTTCTGCAAGGCCTTCAGTTGTTCCTGCTTGGCAGCCAGCGTCGCGGGTGAGGTCTTGGTCACGGGCGCCGCCTGCGAGGCCTTGAGCTGCTGCTCAAGCCCGGCAATCTGCTTCTGTACCTGGCTTTCATTGCCATGCCGGGCCTTGAGCGAGGTCAACAACTGGCCCAGTGACTGGTTCAGTGCCGCCTGGGACTTCTGCTGGCTGGCCAGGTCGGTCTTGGTGCTGAGTTGCTGGGCCTGAATGTTCTCGTACACCTGACGGAACATCGCGTTTTCCTGACGGGACGCGGTCAGGGCCAGTTCCTTCTGCTTGACCTGGTCGCTATAACCACCAGAGTAGTCGCAGTTCATCTTGGTCAGCATGCTGCTGTCGCGATTGGTCGCATCGCATTCGCCCGGCTTCGTCGCGCAACCGCTCAGGGCCAGGACGGCGGTGAGGACCGCCAGCTGTCGTAGAGTCATGTCTTAACCCAGGGTGATCGCGGAACGCTGGTTGTAAAGACCGTCGACTTCCTTTTGCAGGGCGGCGACTTTCTGGTTCATTTTCATGATGTTCATGTCCACCTGCTTGATCTCGGCACCGGCGCCTTGTGCACGCTCGGCATCCGCCACTTTGGTGTACTCGGTGACCTTGTTGCGCATGTTGCCGAGGTCTTTACGCAGGCGTGCGATGTTCGAATCGATCTCGGCGATTTGCACTTGGGCCTTGGCCTTGTCGACTTTCTTGTTGGCGATGTCCTTTTTGATCTGGGCGATTTGCGCCTGGTCATCATTGATGACTTGCTGAGCGGTCGCGGTACGGGCGATCACGTTCTGGGTGTCTTGCTCGACGTCGCTGTTCATCTTCGCCAGGCGGGTGGTGGTGTCGGAGTATTCGCTGCGACGTTGATCCAGGTAGTAGTTCGCGCCCATGGCCACGCCACACGCGGTAATCCCGGCGGCGATGGCGCAGACAGCCTTGTTGCTGCTGTTGGACAGCGCGCAACCAAGGATGCCGACACCGGCGCCGACCGCACAGGCCTGGTAACCGGACTTGCTGAAGAACTCCGCGTCATTACCCTGGGTCAGGCGCGGGTCTGCACCTTCGCTGCCACCGAGCATCGAGCTGCCGGTGTTGGCGCAACCGGTCAGCAACAGGCTGCCGGCGAGGACAAAAGCGATCTGAAGCTTGAAGCGAGTCCAAAGGCTGCGCGACATGGTGAAACTCCTTGGTGACGGTGTTGGCTGTTGTTGTTGAGGTGAGTTATTGAGTGACGGTTTTGCAGCTGGTCAGCCAGGCATCGGTGTCGATCTTCTGCTTTTGCAGGAAGGTCTTCTGATTGGCCCAGTGGGTGCGCAAATAGGGTTTGAGTTCTTGCAGCTGTTTGTTGCGGGTGATGATTTCTTCCATCACCGGGACCTGCGCTTCCAGCAGCGGCTGGCCGTACAAGGTCGCCGATTCCACCAGGCTGCTGGCGTAGTAACGGCTGAGTTTGTGCAGGCGATCCTTCTGCTCGTCGAGCTTGCCTTTGCGCATGTCGCAGCTGGCGTCTTTATCGGCGGATTCGCAGTTCAGCTTGTAGTTCTTCTGCAAGAAGTCCACGTACTGGCCGTCGTCGAGCATCTTGGTGCACAGGAACGCACCGAGGTTGAGGCTGGCGCGGATCGCCTGGTCGCGGGTTTCTTCCTGCTGCTGGTTGCTGGCGCGCAATTGGTTTTCCAGCGCCTGAAGCTTTTCCTTGAGCGCCTTGTCTTCGACGCCCGAGGCCAGGGTATTCAGCGACTGAACGGTGCCTTTATCGGCCGACTCGGTTTCCTTGCTGCCGGTGCCGAGTTTCTTCCAGCTGCTTTCAATGCTGGCGACACGTTCGCGAGACGTCAGGGTCGGCGAGACCAGCACCAGACGCAGGCCGGTGGTTTTGTTTTTCACTTGGCCTTCGGCGTTGTAGTACGGCTCTTCCTTGCGCAAACCGGTGCGCAGGTCGGCCTGGGCGGTCAGGTAGTTGCCGCCACGGACCACGTAGCCACCGGCCTGACCATGCTGGCGGTCGAGTTTGTTCAGGCGGAACGGCTCGAACATCATCTCGTCGACGTTGCCGAGCATGTCGTGCAGGCCCAATGGATTGGGCTTTTGCAGGCCGGACAATTGCAGTTTGCCGTTGGACGATTGCGCCCCGGCGAACCACTCGTAGGCGTTGATGCCGTCGGGCATCGGGTAGCGCGTATCGCGGAATTCTGCCGCGCCGACTTCCAGGCCCCCGCGCGCCGCGAACTCCCACTCGACTTCTGTCGGCAGGCGCAGGAAGCCCAGCGCACCATCTTCTTTCGGCAATTTGCCGGCCGCGTTTTTGCGCAGCCACAGGTTGTACTTGTCAGCCGCTTCGACGGCTTGTACCCAGCTCACGGACACTTGCGGCAGGCGCATTTTGGTGGCGGCGGTGGGGCAGGTTTCTTCGGTCAGCGCGGCGTATTGGAGCTGACTCATCTCGTACTTGGCCATCAGGTAGTAGCGGGATTTGTCATTTTTCGCGCCGGTGAAACTGCCGGCGATGAACGTTGGCCGGGTCTGTTCGACATAGCCGTATTCCGCGCCGTCCTGACCGATGTTGATCGGGTAGTCGTCAAGCGGCCCGGCCACCGGAATGAACACCTTGCGAAACACCATCGAGCCTTCGCACGGCATCGGCAGCACGACGTCGCTGGCCTCGGGCATCGGGTTGTAATACTTCTCTTCCCAGCCCGCCGCCGAAGCGTCGAGCAGGTAGCCGAGGCTCAAGGGCAACAGCAAGCCAAAACGTTTATAGCTCACGCAGACTCTCCGCAGGTTGGATGTTGATCGCTCGCACGGCGCCGATCACGGCCACCAGTGCAGCGACCAGAAAGGTCAGGAGCAGGGCGGCGAGGCCGTGCCAGAGTGTGATGTGGCAGACAAAGGTGCCGGTGGCCTGGCTGCTGCCTAGCAGGTAGTCGAACAAATGACTGCCAACAGCGTAAAAGCCTAATCCGCCGAGGTAGCCGGCCAGGCTCAGCACCAGCGCTTGCAGGACCACGAACCCAGCGACCGCCGTGCGTTTGAAACCCAGCAAACGCAGGACCGCGAGGCTTTTGCGCTTGCGGTCGATGTTGGCCAGGAACGCACCGACCATCGACGCCACACAGCCGATCAATGCTGCGAGGGCAATCACCCCGAAGATCAGCCCCAGCACATGGTTGATGGCTTTGACGTTGTCGATGTCGGCCAGTCGGCTCGAGGTTTCGATGTGCTGTTCGTTGAGCCAGCGTTCCAGCGGCGCCACCTGATCGATGTCACGGGCATAGAGGCGGGCGCGGGCATACAGCGGTTGCAGATTACCCAACGGCTTGCCAGTTTCGATGCCGAATGCGCTGACCTGATAACCATCGCGAAAGCGCTCCAGGTTCAGCAGCAACGGCGGGGCGACAAACCCGGCCGCGCGGCCGAAACGCGCACCGTCGAGCACCGCCAGCACTGTCAGCGTCATCTCGCCGCGCTCGTTGACGCCTTCCAAGCGGCGCAACACGCGCAGTTGCACGCGGTCGCCGACCTTGGCCTGCAAGCGTTGCGCAGCGCGGGCACTGAGGATCACTTGATCGCCGGTCGGGTTGAGTTGCGGCAGGTTCAACTGCGGGTCGCCGGGTTCCGTGGCGATGATTTCTGCGCCTTCGACAAACCGTTGCATGCCCATCAGCAAGTCTGCCTGGGTGTTGAGCGAGCGGGTTTGGCCGAGGGCAAAACCGGTCTCGGGACGCTGGCGCACCCGCTCGATCCAGGCGCTGTCGTAGTTGCCGTTGCTGAGCATCTTCACTTCAAGGTTGCGCGGGTCGCGCAGCAGTTCGTCCTGCAACTGGCTGACCACGCCGTGTTTGAGACCGAACAACAGCAACAGCGGCGCGATCACCGCCACCAAGGAGGCGGCGATGCACAACGACACCTTGCGGTCGTGCCAGAGGTCTTGCAGGGCCAGCGTTCCGAGCAGGCGCAAGCGGTCAGTCCATCGGTTCAAACAGAGTCTCTCCCTGACGGCTGATAGCGCCAAGTCGCGGCAAGCCGAAATCCTTCAGCAAGGCCCAGTCATGGGACACAACGAGCGCACTCAGGCCCATGCTCGACACCAGGCTCAGCAATAATTCGAATAACCGCCGGGCGCTGTGCGGGTCGAGTGCCGCGGTCGGCTCGTCGGCCAACAGCAGCAGCGGTTCATGGGCAATCGCCCGAACGCAGGCCACGCGCTGGCGCTCACCGATCGACAGCGCTTGAGGCTGTTTATCCAGCAAGCCTTGCAGGCGCAGCACCTCAACCGCGTGATCAATGTGCGCGCTCTTGACCGGCATGCCGAGCAAGCGGCGCGGCAGGCTGATGTTGTCGCGCACGTTCAAAAACGGCAGCAAACCGCCGCTTTGCAAAATGAACCCCAAGTGCCGCGAACGCACAGCCGCCAAGGCAGGCTGGTCATCGGTGGCCAGCAATTGCGCGATGTCTTGATCCTGCGTTGCGCCCAGCCGAAAACGCTCGAGTTCGACCGGCGCCAGTAACAGGCCGATGGCTTCGAGCAAGGTGCTTTTGCCGCTGCCGCTCTCGCCGGTGATGGCGAGGATTTCCCCGGCACCGATCTGCAAGCGCGGCAGGCGCACGTGATGGGCCAGCGCGCCTTCACCACGGCGCACCAGCAGGTTCTTGATATCGAGCATCGGCGTCTCGTTAAGGCATCATTTCCAGTGGCACGGGGTACACGTTGTCCCGCGCATCGCTGTCCTTGGCTAATGCCACCCAACGGTCAACGTCAGCGTTGTAACGCTGGTAGTGCCGCAGTTTGGTATTGAGCGTGCGGATGAATTTCTCCTGCGCCAGGCCATCCCAGCTTTTCCAGGTTTCTTCGTCCAGGTTCAGCACTTCGCTCTGATACGGCAGGTCTTCGAGGTACTCGCCGAGCACGCCCATGTCGGCCAGTTTGGCGTTGCCGTTCTGCTTGAGCTGGTTCGGGTCGGCACCCATGGTGGCGGCCACCGAGCGCAGGCGCTCGAACATTTCCGTCGGCGAGATAAGGCCTTCGTTGGCCGCGTCGAGGATCTGCTTCATCACGTCGCTCAAGTCGCTGAGCTGGGATTTGGTCAGCAGCACCCGCACGTCGGTGGTCGGGACGTTCTGCTTGATCAGGTCACGATCAGTGATCCACGCCTTGAACACTGGCGGTGCCTTGCTGTTGGTCTTCTCGCCCAGATAGGCAAGTTGCATGGCGTGGCCGATCAGCGCCGCGTCTTCGAGCATTTTCTTCTCGGCCGGGTCCTGCTTGGCATTCACCGCGCTGCCAATGGCGTCTTCGCCCATGTAGGCGGCTTTCACCTGCGAGGTGATCGCGGTGGCCAGCGAATCCACCTTGCGCCCGAACGCCTGAATGTCACCCGCGTTCACCGGGTAATACAGCGAGGTGTTGGTGCCCGGGTAGGTCGACAGGTTCTGATACTGCGCCTCGGCCTTGGCGTGGTCCTTGATCCCGGCCGGGGTTTTCAGGTGCAGCGTGTAAATCGCCACGCCCGGGTTGGCTGCTTCGAGGCGAACCTGCGAGGCGCTCAAACCGGTTTTCGACAGCTTGTCGTCGCCTTCGATGGCGCCGGCGTCGGTGATCAACACCACGTAGCGCGCGCCGAACTGACTCCAGTCGACCTTGTCGATGCTTTCCATGACACCGGCAAAGGCGTCTTCATCGAAACTGCTGCTCGATACTTTGGCCTGTTTGAGGTCGGCAACTTTGGCGAGGAAGTCGGAGCTGTCCTTCACCTGAGTCGGGTCGGCGTACATCTTGGTGGTGTATTCCAGCCCAGGCACCGCTTGGGTGCTGGAGCGGAACGCCACCAGGCCGAACTTGACCTGCTTGCCGAGGTTCTGCGATTCGATCTGCTGATAGACCTTGCGGATCGCTTCGCGGGTGCGGTCGATGTACGGGTCCATCGAGATCGTCGAGTCGATGACAAACACCACCGCCGCACTGAATTCCTTCAACTGGCTGGCCGCTTTGTCCTCGGCTTCCTTGCCGCCGGCCGTGCTGTTGGCAGCACTGCCCTTGGCGTTCTTGTCATCCGGTTTACTGACCGACGCCACGTTGAGCAAACGCGTGCGGAAACCGCCTTCGGTCATGACTTCTTCGCCGCTGAGGACCGGCAGCAGGTAGAACTGCTTTTGCAGGTCGACGAAGTATTCAGGTTCTTCGGCGAGCACGCCCGGTGCTTGCTTGCCCTTTTTCAGCGTGGCCCGCAGCGGGGCGACTTTGCTCACCGGGTCCGGCGCATCAAGGATGCCCTCGACCGTGGCGCGGTCCTTGAAGAACAGCAGCCGGTCGCGGTTGGCCGGGTTGGTGAACGCCAGTGTCAGCTGCATTTTCCAGTCGGTGGTGCAGCTGGCGGGCAGCCAGCCAATGGTTTTGCCGTAACTGTCGGGGCCGACTTTCAGCCACTCGGCATTGGCTGCTTGCGCACGTTCGTACACATAAAAGCGGCTGAACACCGGTTGCTCATCGCCTGCCGCTCCGCCTGCCGTCGGGCTGAGTTTGCAGCCCGGGGTGGTCAGCACGCGCTGGAACAAGGTCTTTTTACCGGCCTGGATCAGCGGTTTGTCTTCAGCCTGGGACAACGGGCTGATGCACAGCGCCAACAGCGCGGCGCTGCTCAGCAGGAAACGACTCAGGGGCGAACGCATCACTTCTGCAACTCCTCGAAACGCTGCTTGGCTTCGGCGTTGTTCGGGTCCTGGGTCAGGATCGTTTCATACCAATAGGCGGCGGTGGCGTTGTCCGCGACCGGGAAGCACTCACTGGCTTTCAGGTATTTCGGGTCGTACTCGCGGGCATAGGCGTTGGCGATCAGCGCGTCACCGGCCTGGGCCCGGTTGGCGTACAGACGCTGGGCAACACCGCAGTGCTTGCCGGCCTTGGCTTCGTTGATGATCTCCAGCAACTTGGCGCTGTCGGGCGCAGCCTTGATGCAGGTCTGGACGAAGGTCAGCTCGGGCAGGCTGTTCATGCTGTCGAGGGTGCAGGCTTGTGCGTCGGCACCCGCCGGTGCGGCGGCAGCGATGGCCGGGGCGGGGGCCGGAGTGCGTTTGTAGAACCAGAACCCGGCCGCGGCTGCCACCAGCAACAGCACGACGAGCGCGAGGCCGATGAGGCCTTTGTTGCTTTTCTTCACCGGAGGCGGAGGCGGGGTGTAGGCGGGTTCGTTGGGCACCGATTCCAGTTCGATTTCTGGCTCGGCGGTGTTCAGGACCAATTCCGGCAGCTCTGGAATCTCGGGTTCCGGTGCAGCAGGTGCGCTCAAGTCTGCACCACCGTAAGTCGAACGCGTCTGGCCGCCGGCCGTGGACGGCAGCAACCCGACGCCTGGCCGGACCACACCTTTGTCGGTGTGCCCTTGGCTCTGTTCGCGCAGCTCGATCATGAATTGCGAATTGGCGCCGCCTTCGAGCAACGGATCGACCACTTCCGGGCCGACCTGGGCTTCAAGGGCTTCACCACTGGCTGCAACGCTGAAGCGCGAGACCTTGAACCAGAATGGATTGTTGCTCCAGGCCTTCTGATCCTGGAGGTAGAAACCGTCCTGGTTACGCTGAATGGAAAACTCCAGCTGTTCTTCGCCACCCTGCCATTTCTTCACAGTGAGGCACGCCTGGCCAGGCACGTTGGGTTCTAAGGCGAGCAGGTCGACACGAATTGGCATTGCTTATCTCGCTGTGAAGGCTGTGAGCACGCGGCCCAGCCGTTCATTCTGTTCAGGGGTGATTTCGCGACCGGCACCATGGCCGGCGTTGTCCTGCGTGATGTAGGCCAGGCCCGAGAGCCAGTCGCCCAGATACCGCTGCGCCTGGTTCGCCGGTTGCGGCGGCAACACCGGCACTTGTCCCGGACCGATGTCGGTATAGAACGAGAACAACGGCGCCTTGGCACCGGCACGGCTGTTCGGGCGCTCGTTGACCGGTTTCTGCAGGTAGCCGAACCAGGACACGAAATCGCGCAGCACGCGTTGCACTTCCAACACTTGGCGCTCGACCAGTTGATCGCGCCGCGCGCCGCTTTGTGCACGCTTGAGCACCGCACGGCTCAGTTGGCCGGGCAAGTCCTGGCGATAACCGGCGGTGATCAATTCGTCGACCACCGCTTCGATCAACGCCTTTTCCAGCCCCAGCAGGGTGAGCAGGCTTTGCCGGGTGGTCAGTTCGCGCAGGTGTGCAATCCAGGCCTTGAACGCGGCTTTGGCGAAGCGGTGTTCGTTGCTTTGCAGTTCCGGCGCCGGGGTGCCGGTTTTGCTGCTGACCGGCGCTTCGTGGCTCAGGTCGTCGCCGAAATCGAAGTCGAAACCGGCGTCGTTGCCGTACAGGCTTTGGCTCGGTGTCGGCGCGGCCGGCTCATCGCTGGCGGCGGGGGCGTCGTCGGTTTCGTACACACCGCTGAGGTACAGGTCGCGTACCGATTCGCTGGGCATGTCGAGTTCATCGATGAACTCACCGAGTACGGCCGGGCGACGGCCCAGACCGGTCAGAATCATCTGCGCCTGAGCTTTCTTGGCGGCTGCGGCGCCGTCACCGTCGGCGTGATACCAGGTGCTCAGGCCGTGAGTGGTCAGGCCTTCGAGGCATTCGTTGAGCTGCTCGCGGATGCGCTGCAGTTTGAATTCGATGTTGGCCACGCCCTTGAAGCTGCCGCTGAAATGGCTGATGCCACCGTCATCGTTGCGCAGCATTTCTTTCCAGGCATTGGCGGGATTATTGATGTGTTTGCACACCAGCTCGTTGCCGGCAAAGCTTGTGCCCAGGGCGTCGACGCGCTCCAGGTAGCTAGGGTTGAGGCCGGTTTCGGCGCTGCTGGCGTCTTGCACGATGAACGCCGCGTCCATGCGCGGTTTGCGCACCAGGAAGGTGTTCTGGAACGGCGTGCCGGCCCAGTCGTTCATCCAGCTCAGGCTGCCGAAGCGTTCGAGCATGGTCAGCTTGACCATGCCGTTCCAACTCTCGTCGTACTGATCAGGCGTCAGGCTCAGGGAGTTGGTGATGCGCAGGTCGAGCATGGTCAGGGCCCAGATCAGGCCGGTGTCGCGTTTGCTGCGAGCGGCCGCGTCGGCGCCTTGAGTCTTTTCGATCCAGCGCGTCAGCACCGGGCCGACGTCATTGACGTCGCTCTGTTTGGTCGAGCCGGTGCAGACCACCAGCGCGTTCATTTCCTGGTTGTCGGTGTAACGTTCGAACAGGTAAGCGACCTTGCCACGCAGAATCAACTGCGAGACGGAGTTGTCCTTGGTGGCGGATTCCGGGTCACTGGAGTTGGCGATCTCGTGCAGCTTCTTGCGCCCGCGATAACCGGGGAAGTCCAGCAAGTCGACCTGGTTGACGATGTCGTCCGCCGGGGCTTCGATCAAACCGAAAGTCATCTCGGCGGTCAGTGCCGCCAGTTGCGCGACCGGGATGCCCTGACTGTTTTGCAGGCGTCCGTCGACCCGGGGCCGCACGTCGATCGGCAAATCCTGCGGGCTGCCGAAGCGCTCGAGGATGTCGACGTTCATGATGCTGTCGCGCTGGCTGTAGGTGTCGTTTTCGAAACTCACCAAGGCCTTCAATGGCGCGAAGACGGTCTCGGGCAGGCCCAGCTTGTGCAGCGCGCCGGCCAATTGCTGGTAAACGCGCGTCAGCTCGCTCTGCTCACCCCAGAGGATGGAGAACAGCTCGGCACGCTCCTGGAAATTCAGGCGTGGCGCCAGTTGCAACGCCGTCGGCCAATACAGGTGCTCAAGCTTCTTCACCGAGTTGCGGAAGTTGTCGCGCAGGTAATCCCACAGCGACACCAGATCGTCGGCGCTGACGCCCGGTTGCAGCGCCCCTGTCTCGCGGCCTTCAAACGGTTTCAGTACGCGCTGGATGCGCTCTTCGTCGATCTCGTAGGAGATCCGCTCAAGGTCGAAGTCCTTGAACCAGGAGTTGGCGAGAATCTTCGCCAGCTCGATTTCCTTGAACAGCGTCAGCTCGACCGGGAACTGCGGATCCTGGCTCGGCGTGGCGCGGCGACTGAAGCGCGTCACCAGGCCGGTAGCCTCCTTGCCGCCACCCACCGGGTTGATGTGCTTGATGAAGTCCAGGCGCTGGCCACCGAAATCGGTTTCCAGTTTGCCGTTCTGACCGGCCGCAAGCGCCGAAATCAGGTAGGACTTACCGGCCTGGGACAAGCCAAAAAAACCAATGGTCATCGGCGTGCAGGCCACGCGACCGAGGCTGTGAGCCAGGTTGCGGGCGCGGTGCAGGCGAATGTTCAGGTTGTCGGCTTCGCTGTCCAGACGTGGCGCGTTGCCGCGCGTCTGGCCAATCCATTCCAGCGCCTGACCGGCACCTTCATAAACAGCGGCCCAACTGGCGGATAGCTGAGTTTGTTCGGGGGTCAGGTCATTCATTTGCGTTTCACACTTCCACTGTCGAGCCAGTACTTGGTCTCGCTCAGGCCGGCGTCGAGCATGGTATTGAGTTCCAGCTCGAGGTCGCTGCGCGGGTTGAAGTTGACGTTGTTACTGTTGGATTCGATATCGCGTACCGAGAGGCGGTCGCTGACCAGATCCTGCTTGCGCGTGTATTTGTCGGCGGCTTTGACTTCGAAGCGCACCTTGAGCAGCGGTGCACTGCCGTTTTCCCCGATCGCACGGGAGAACTTTTCCCGGCCGGCCTTGGTGAACCGCAGGGTGTACAGCGGCGAAGCGGCCCAGCGATCAGCGGCCAACTGGCGGAAGCCGAGGCGCAGGTCGCCGCGCATTTCCAGTTGCGGCGTATCGGCGTCATCGCCAGTGCCAATTTCCGGCAACTTGATTTTGTAGTCTTCGGACTGGATGTCGCGGTACAGCACGTCGGCATCCTTGATCACGTTATTCAGGTCGATGACGCCGATGTGCTTGACCGTCGAATACGGCTTGAGCGCCGAAGAGCGGAAGTAGAAGTTCGGCACGCTGTGGTTGGCGCACAACAGGCACAGCATCGCGCCCACCGAAGCGGTGCTTTTCGGGTCGTCGATGCGGCCGTTCTTATGGAACGGGTACCAGCCGCCGGTGCGGTAGTTTTGCAGCGCCAGAATGCGCCCCGGTGGCAGCGGCAGCACCTTGCGAATGAACGCCTGGATGCCCGGAAGACGCGAAGGGCGGCCAGTCAGCAGCAGGACGTCGCACGGGTAATGCGCGACCACTTCACAGAGCGCGCCGAGGATCTTGGTGATATTGATCTGATCGTTGAGGAACGCGGCGTGGAGCTTTTGCAGGTCGAAGCCGATCAGCGATTCGTACAGGTCGAAACCACTCTGCCCCCCGACATCACGGCGCACGGCGGCGTTGACGTAGTCGAGCACGGTCTGGCTGATCGCGTTGTCGCCCAGCAATTGGCGGTAGCTTTGCGGGGTGACCTCCTGCGGGACCTGCGGATCGTAATACTCGTAAGCCTTGAGCAACGCCAGGCCCAGCGGCGCGAACACCTGCAGGTTCAGTTGCTGGCGCAGGATCATGTCCTGAGCGCTGACCGATTCGTCGCCGCACAGCCGCGACATCAGCGAATCCGGGGCTTTCACGCCGGCGTTCTGCAAAGCTTTTTCGAAGCTCGGCAGGATGAAGTCCTGGATCACGTCCAGCAGGATGTCGTCGCCGGCCACTTTGAAGCCATCGCGAAAACGCTGCTCGGGCACGATGTGCACGTTGCTGCCGCTGCCGGTGTTGCCGGCGCGGTCGAGGCGATAGTCGGTGATGACCAGGTCGGTGGTGCCGCCGCCGATGTCGATGGTCGCCAGGGTGATGCGTTCGCGGTCGGTCTTGTCCGGGCGGGCGATGGTGTCGAAAAACTCTTCCGGGTGACCGGCGAAGTTCTCGTTGACCTCGGTGTACAGGTACACCAACTGGCCGCAGGAGGCTTCGTCCCATTCCACGCGGATGCTCGGGATCGGCGTGCGCGGGCTGACGGCCTGATCCTGATGCGGGTCTTCCTCGCCGGCGTGCCAGCCGAGGCTTTTCCAGACCAGGCCGATGGCCTGCTGCATGCGTTCGTTGAGGATGCTGCGCTCGGCTTGCGGCATGCCCGGCGGCACGGTCAGGGTAATGCTGTTGAGCTGGCGCGGTACGCGGGTGTGACCCTGGCGCGAGCGTTGGGCCGGGCTGTTGATTTGCGACAGTGCCTGGGCCAGCACCTCGGCGAGCATGAAGGTCATCAGCGAGCTGCGCGAGTAACGCGGCATGAACACCGGCAGACGATCGTCTTCTTCGAGGCTGTAGAGCGCCTCGCCGGTTTCGTTGATCAGGTGCGAGAACGGCGCGGCGGTGGCGTAGGGCTCGTTGTCGGTCTTGATGTAGGAGCAGTTGAAACGCCAGCCGTGGCCGTAGGCGTTTTCATCCCACAGGTAACGTTTCGGGCTGGACAGCCCCGTCGAGCCTTCGGTGCCGCGACGACGGCTGGCCAGCCGGCTGGCCTCGTTGCCGACGCGGGCGATCGTGGCCCACTGGAACGCATCGTGACGGCCGCTCTTGACCGAGCAGTGGTCCTTGCCGAAATACGCCTGGGCAAACTCCACGCGGCTTTCGAACGGCAGGTTGTAGGTGTGTTCGGGGGTGATCAGGTCGCGCAGTTCCAGCACGTAATTCTGCTTCAGCCCGGAGCCGGCCTGACCGTGGTTCTCGATCAGGATGCCGCAGGTGCGCGAGTTGCCGACGTCCAGCACCAGGTCCACCGGAATCGGTTTGACCAGGCCATTGCTGTCGTTGGCGACCACTTTCAGCTCAGGGATTTCCACCTTCGGCCTGGCGGTCGACTGCGCTGCCGCGGACGGCGTGCTCAACAGGCTCAGCAGGTTGAGGTAGTGCGCCAGGTGATGGTTGGCGCGGATGTCGATGTCCAGCTCTTCGCGCGAACGATGGGCATTGCCTTCGTTGAACACTTCGAGCAGCCATTCGTTGACCCACGGCTGGGCCAGGAACCAACGGGTTTCGCTGGCCTTGGTCGCCAGTTTGAAGGACACGCCGGAGCTGATGTCTTCTTCGTTCGGTGCCAGGTAAGCGGTGCCGTCACGCTTGGGCATGACGCGGCTGTCGAACGCCATCGTCAGGCGATGGGTGTTGCCGTCGATGTCGGGCGTGGCCAGTTTCACCAGGCGCATCCGCGACCAGTTGGTCGGGCCTTCGTCGAAGCGGTGCGGCGGCATGAAGCGGAAAAATGGCGTCGGCAACCAGACACCGTCCAGCAGCTCGAGGCTGCTTTTCATGTCGACGCTGAACGCTGGTTTGGCCTTCTCGACCTTTTCCGGTTCGGGCTCGTAGAAGTAGAAGTCTTTCTCTTCGTTGTACATCAGCCGGCAGATCAGCCCGCTGATCATCGGCGCGAACTCGCCCGCCGGTTCCTTGCGGGGATCCAGGCGCAGGGCGAAATCCATAAACTGGATACCGGTGTCACTGACGAGCGTGACGGTGTCTTCGAATTGGGTGACTTCAGGCAACATGTCGGGTTATTCCAGTCTTATTCGCCCATTTGCCGCATGGACATGGGGAATTGTTCTTTACCGTAACCGCCGGTGCAGTCCGCGACCGTGGTCGCCCCTTTGCGGCAGTTGACCTTGGGCATGTCGTAAGTGCTGCCATCGCCGCACACGGCCTGGCCCTGGCTGTCGATAGCGAGGCTGCCACCTTTCATGGTAGCGCTCACCGGCCCGCTGCACTTCGTGCCGTCGGCCTGGTGGACGGTGACTTCGCCCTTACCGTCCTTGAGCTGGTATTCCAGGCGCAGCGGCTTGCCGGTCCGGCGATCCTGAATGCCGGCACCGGCGCGGTACTGACCGTCGAGGAACTTGGCGGCGCCGTCGGCGGCGTCAGGCGGAATGCTCAAGGCCGGGCCCGGTTTTGTGGTTGCGGCTGCGGCGGCGGATTTTTGCGCGTCGGGCGGTGTGACGGCCGGCGCCTCGGTTTTGGCTTCGGCTTCGGGTGGTGCGGTTGGCGTGGTCGGGGATTCGGCGGCCGGGTCTTGCGTGATGCCGGCAGTCGCGGCGTCTGCTTCGTTGCCAGCGAGCGCCGGCGCTTCCGCGCCTTGGGTGCCGGTCACGGCGGTGCCTGTGGTGGAACCTGCGACCGTGCCGGTCACGGGAACGCCATTCAGCGTTGTGGCATTACCGGTCAGTTGCGGCTCTTCCAGCTGTTTTTCCACCGGCACGATGCCCTCAGGCAGCAAGTCCACCGCCACCAACGGAATCGGCACGCACCCGCGCAGGCCGAGCAACAGCCACAACAGCAGCAACAGGAACGGCAGCAGCAATAGCCACCACCAGCGACGCCACCATGGACGAGCCACTACCGGCACGACCGGCGCCACCACCGGTTCTTCGACCACGGGGGGCAGCGTGAACACAGGCGGAACCTGATAAAGGCAGTGCAGGGGATCGCGATTGCCGGTACCAGCGTGCTCGAAACCCCAGAAGGTCAGCACCGGTTTGCCTTGCACCAGATAAACGAAGTTTTCGTCAGGGAAATGAATCACGCGCTTGAGCAGCTTGCCGAACACGGCTTTGTCGCCTTGCTGCTGTTCGGCCGGGTCCGTGCCCAGGAAACGCTGGCTCAATTCATCGAGCGCAGTCTTCAGGGCTTCAAGTTGGCGACGGGCCGGTGCGCGTTCTTCTTCGGTCGCGCTGCTCCACGGGATCACATCGCCGTCGAGACCGCTGTACCAATCGATCTGGTTGCCGAGTTCATCGCTTTGAGGAATGGCCAGGTGATCGACCATATCGGGGTTCTTGCGGCGAATGGCTTCGCGCAATTGCAGGGCTGCCCGGTAGACCGGTTGACCTGTTTCGCCCAGGGCTGTGAATGACCCGCTCTTACCGCTGCGTAATAGTGCCCCGCGCATTCAAACTCCATATGTTCCGTTGCGCAAAAATGACAGACAAAGACGTCTGTTCTTGCTCCTGCAATTAGCTGGCGACCTTAATGGCATTATGATGTCGCCGTCAATCAGCGGAGGTCCAAAACCGTATGAGACTAGCGTAAGTGTGCGGAGGTTGCATGAGGTCAATGTGAATTGATTTGGGAAGACTCGGACGTCCGCTTTTTTAAGCTTGCTGAATCGTTTCATCAGCGCTATAAAAAATGCACAACTCCAAGAAAGGCTTCCCTCATGACTCCGCTCAAATTCGCCGTCGCCCTCGGCACGCTGACCGCTGCCTCCCACGCCATGGCTTGGGATTACGTGCTGCTCGATACCGACAAGGCTGCACAAAACTGGCAGATCACCAGCCAGCAACTCGGCGTCAAAACCGGCAAACCTTTCTCCGTGACCCTGCGCACCTTGCACGGAGGCCGGCAAGAGGGCGTCAATATCGTCGACATCGATAACGGCACGCTGAAACTCTCGGTGGTGCCGACTCGCGGCATGAACGTCCTGCAAGCGTCGGTCGGCGATGTGCGGATGGGCTGGGATTCGCCGGTCAAGGACGTGGTCAATCCGTCCTTCATCGAACTCAACGGCCGCGGCGGACTGGGCTGGCTCGAAGGCTTCAACGAACTGGTCGCTCGCTGCGGCTACGAATGGGTCGGCCACCCCGGCATGGACAACGGCGAACTGCTGACCCTGCATGGCCGCGCCGCCAACATCCCGGCCAGTAAAGTCACCCTGCACATCGACGAAAAACCGCCTTACGCCATCAGCCTGCGTGGCGAGCTTAAAGAGCAGGCGTTCAAGAAAGTCGACTTCTCGGTAGTGACCGAACTGGTCACTGAGCCCGGCAGCGTAGCGTTTGCCCTGAACGACACGTTGACCAACAACGGCGACTATCCGAAGGAATACCAGGCGCTGTACCACAGCAACTTCAGCACGCCATTTCTGGAACAGGGCGCGCGATTTGCGGCGCCGGTTAAACAGGTGTCGCCGTTCAACGACAAGGCCAAAGGGGATTTGCCGGATTGGCAGACTTACCGTGCACCGACCAAGGACTACGACGAGACGGTTTACAACGTCGTGCCTTATGGCGATGCCAAGGGCGACACGCTGACCGTGTTGCATAACAAAGCCGGGAGCCTTGGGGTGTCGGTTGGGTTCAATACGCAGCAGTTGCCGGTGTTTTCGTTGTGGAAGAACACGGATACGCAAGGGCAGGGGTACGTGACCGGGTTGGAGCCTGGGACGAGTTTTTCCTATAACCGTCGGTATCAGCGGCCGATTGGGTTGGTGCCGATGATTGGGGTGAAAGAGCAGAGGCAGTTTCAGATCCATTACAGCTTGTTGGCGGATAAGGGGGCTGTGGATAAGGCGCTGAAGCGGGTGAGTGAGATTCAGGGTGGGCGGGAGACTGAGGTAAGGCAGACGCCGTTGGTTGATCTCACCAAGGAATGACTTTCGTCAGTTTGTGCTTGGCCGATACTGCAATGCCTCCGCCAGATGTTCGCGGGTGATGCCATCGACCTGTTCAAGGTCTGCCAAGGTTCGCGCAACCTTGAGCAGACGGTGGGCCGACCTGAGTGACAAGGTCAAACGCTCGCAAGCAGTTTCCAGCCACACTTCGTCAGTTGTGGATAACTTGCAGTGTCGACGCAGTCCCGGCAAATCAAGGAATGCGTTGGCACAGCCTTGACGCTTGTTTTGACGCTCCCTGGCGTCGGCGACCAGTTCCGCAGCAGTGGCAGTGTCATCACCCGGTTTGGGCGCAGGATTCAATGCCGTGGCTTCCCGCGCTACGGTCAGGTGCAGGTCGATCCGGTCCAGCAGCGGCCCAGACAATTTGTTGCGATAACGCTGGACCATGTCCGGTGTACAACTGCATTTGCCGCTGGGTTCGCCAAGATATCCACAGGGGCATGGATTCATTGCGGCCACCAATTGAAAGCGTGCCGGAAACCTCACGCGGTCCTTGGCGCGGGAAATGACGATGTGGCCGGATTCCAGCGGCTCCCTTAAAACCTCCAATACCTTGCGATCGAACTCCGGGATTTACCTATCTGCACCCTCATCTTGTCAGTAATGCATCGCTCTCGACTGCTCTTAGCCAAAGCCCAAATGGCTTTGGCTGCTTTTGATTAGGGCCTTCAGATGTCGAGAGCCATGCCGTTGAGTGAGCGCCCTCTAAGTAGTGATCATTCAGTTTCGCGGCACCTAGCAAAACTCTATCAAATGCAAATGGATGAGAGCTGGCGAGTGGCAAGATCTTCCATCCAACACAATCATCACGTGTAAGAAAAGTCAGTAAGGCCTTGGTTAAGGTCTACCACCAAGACGCCATAGCACATCATTCACTTAGGAAGAGAAGCCCCAGGCAAGAAGCCAAAATCCCTCAACTGTCGTTCGATGTTCTTCAGCTCTTGTGCAAGCTCAACGCCCGGACTCATAAAGTGTTTAGCCAATATTATTGGCAGTACCTCATGTGCTCCTAGCCGCTCACAGATGCGGGACAGAACAACCACTGAAGGTGCTCGCTTGCCGCATTCAATATCGCTTAGATACTGAGTTGATATGGTTCCTAGCATGTCCTTTTGAGTCAGGCCTCTCTGACGACGCAATGCCTGTACGGCAACGCCCAGCGCCTCTTTGAATTCCATCACTCACCGCCCGACGCCAAAACCTAGCATTTGATAGAGGCATGAGGTATTTTGGAATCAACGATAGTAGATGTTTAGATATATCTTAATTCTTGAAATCGTTTGACGAGGCTGCGTGCCAAGCTCGCGATCAGAGTCAACTGGCTTCAGCAGTTGCGGAGTTAGGCTGGCAGTGTCATCGGCGGAGGTGTGACAGTGATTTCATTCAGGACATGGCTACGAATCAGAAGCCGTCTTGATTCTTACTTTCGGGCTAAAGCGTTACGACCTGGTCGTGTGCGTGCCACAGAGGGGGGGGCACTTCACGTAGATTCGGAAGACATCCACTCATCTAATTCTGCTAAGCAGGGAGCACGAGCGGCCTATTTCGTGATTGATGCTAAAAATCGCCCGACAGCCAGTCCAGAGGACATCGTTGTTATGCGCCGGTCCATTGGTGATTGCACCTCACCCACATGGGTTGGATACGTCAACCGGTCGTTCGACGGCCATTTTGTGCTGGAGCTGGAACCGGGCGCGTGCGAATCCATGAGTTGGCGGGAAGGTGATCGGATAGGATTTCGGCGACTCTATTCAGGCGAGTTGCTGACGTCGATAGACAGGCGAGCCAGGTAAGCCGACTTTGCAGTCACGTACATAATCCTTAAAACAGCCATGCTTTGAGCATCGAACGCAGGATTTATTGATGGATGAAAGAATTGCCGAGGTCATAGCTAAGCTGAAGGCGGACTCAAATGGCTTGGCCTTTACGGGCTTCATCTCGAACGCTTACGTAACCCATCCATCAGTGCTGGATGGGGAGATCTGGTGCCACGCTCATGCCGAGTCGTCTGCGAAGTTCTCTGACGGCCAGCGAATTCAAACGTCTTGGATAATCGAGATCAATGCGTGCGGTGAAAGTATTTGGGTCGAAACACAGAATGGAAGCCGCTACGGCATCGTCTCATTTGCCCCCTTGGGCTGGGTATATTTCAGCAATTTACGTCGTGCGCATGACCGACTCGTTTCAGCGCCGATTGGGCCACCAGTGTTCGACTTACCCGCTCAGCATCATAGACAAGGACAACCAATTTCGACTGCATTGGGGAAGCTTGCCGAAAGGCGAATAGAGCGCCAAGGGTTGGAGTCTGAAAGCAAGGCAAGAGGCCTCAAACCTGCCCGTCCAAAAACGAGCCCGGATTACATGATACGGGTGGCTGAGAATGCACGTGAGTCTATAGAGGCGTTAAAACGCAATGGCGTGAACGTAATAAAGCATGATGAATGAGGCGCGCTAAATCGCCGGAAGCATTGGCCGAATGCGGACCACCAATGTCATCTGCCTGGATGGAATCAATGCAAGCTAATCTCGTATTAGAGCTTCAAGAACGATACCCAGAGGCTTTTCTGAGGTCCGACGACGCACGTTTCGAATTCGATTGCGGAGATGGTTGGTACTCGATCATCGAAACTCTTTGCTCCCTATTGGCTGAGATGAATCGACGCGAGGGGCAGCATCCAACCTATCTTCAAAGCATCAGAGAGAAATTCGGGACCATTCGAGTTTTGGTATCGTGCCGCACGCCAGAAGCGCACTCGTTGATCACTTTTGCGGAACAGTATTCCGCTCAAACCTGTGAACTCTGTGGAGGGCGAGGTCGGCTACTATTCGCAGACGGCTGGCAGCGAGTGCGATGCGAAACTCATCTTTCATATCGGATCACCGATGACCTTAATGCACTTGACCCAAAAAAAACGTAAGCATCGTTAAGCAAAATCGATAAAGAAGCCCCGGCAAGTCGCGGACCTTGCCAATATTCTAGTAGTATCGCAAAATTAGTCTCGACTCTGCCTGACATTATTTTTTCCTTTTCCCCTAGAGGAACGCAATGCTTTTTCCACAGAGTGTGATTGATTTATTGGCTGAGTGCGGCCATTGGGCTGATAGGCTCATACGCTCGGAGCTAGTAGGTGGCGTGGTGGTAAGCGAAAATGACTACACTGAATCGCCCCGGATTTTCTAGACACTCTCCAGGCTCGCTGCGTAAC
>NZ_LT607553.1:338621-411825 GCF_900095275.1 Pseudomonas sp. UMAB-40 | reverse complement strand
TCAGGCCGCCTTCGCAGGCAAGCCAGCTCCCACAGGGAATGGCGTACACCTGCAAATTGCAGGTCGGCTGTCAGGCCGCCTTCGCAGGCAAGCCAGATCCCACAGGGAATGATGTACATCTGCAAGTGATTGGTCGGCTGTCAGGCCGCCATCGCGGGCAAGCCAGCTCCTACAAGGGGTTCGGTGAACACGCTTCGCTCCTCACCACTCAATAGGCCGAGCGTTAGCTCGCCTGCTTTTGATTTTGATCTGCCCGCCCCGTCGGGAGGCTGAGTGGAGGTGTTCATCCGGGGAGTGGCGCGTAGCGCCGTTCGACGCAGTCGAACACGCTGCATGTAGGTCGTCGCGAAGCAGACCGGAGGGCAGTGTCCCCGGATGGATACCGGAGCGAAGGTACGCCGAGCCTAGGCGAGGGGCCGGACGTTGGGGCGAAGACCTTTGCTTCCTTTGGGGCGTTTGCCAAAGGGAGTCGCCGTAAGGGCGAAACCATAAGTGGCCGTTACCGCAGAAATGGATATGTCCACAACCAACAAGAACATGGTCGGCTACCAGGCCGCCAAGTAACCAAGCCAATCTCGGACAATGAAACCAGCATTCAGCCCCTTGCCCCCACGCCACAGCAGGCTAACATCAACAAAAGGAAAAATAGTCCCAATCCCCCTCAAGTTGAAGGACCCAACTACCGACACAGTACAAATAAGTCAAATACTCAAAACAACAGCATTTCTGCCAAGCTGCAGGCAAAAAACCCTGAGATTGAATGTCCCTTTGACTGCCATCACGGGATTGCCAATACTCATGGCAACTTGATGCTACCCGCACGGAACAAGGAATAACCCTTTGAAGCTGGAACTCAAGAACAGCTTGTCGGTGAAGTTGCTCCGGGTCGTGCTCCTGTCGGCATTGATCGTCGGCGTAGTCTTGAGCTGCGCGCAGATCGTTTTCGATGCCTATAAAACACGCCAGGCCGTGGCCAACGATGCAGAACGCATCCTCGACATGTTCCGCGACCCCTCCACCCAGGCCGTCTACAGCCTGGACCGGGAAATGGGCATGCAGGTCATCGAAGGCCTGTTCCAGGACGACGCCGTGCGCCAGGCCTCCATCGGCCATCCCAACGAAGCCATGCTCGCGCAAAAGTCTCGTGAGTTGCAGCATTCAAACAGCCGCTGGCTGACCGACCTGATCCTCGGCAAGGAACGCACCTTTACCACCCAACTGGTAGGCCGCGGCCCCTACAGCGAGTATTACGGCGACCTGAGCATCACCCTCGACACCGCCACCTACGGGCAGGGTTTCATCGTCAGCTCGGTGATCATCTTCATTTCCGGCGTATTGCGCGCCCTCGCCATGGGCCTGGTGTTGTACCTGGTCTACCACTGGCTGCTGACTAAACCGCTGTCGCGCATCATCGAACACCTGACCGAAATCAATCCGGACCGCCCCAGCGAACACAAGATTCCGCAACTCAAGGGCCACGAAAAGAACGAACTGGGGATCTGGATCAACACCGCCAACCAGTTGCTCGAATCCATCGAGCGCAACACCCACCTGCGCCACGAAGCGGAAAACAGCCTGCTGCGCATGGCCCAGTACGACTTCCTCACCGGTCTGCCGAACCGCCAGCAATTACAGCAACAACTGGACAAGATCCTAGTCGACGCCGGCAAATTGCAACGACGGGTCGCGGTGCTGGTGGTGGGCCTGGACGACTTCAAAGGCATTAACGAACAGTTCAGCTACCAGACCGGCGACCAATTGCTATTAGCCCTGGCCGATCGCCTGCGCGCTCACAGCGGTCGCCTCGGCGCCCTCGCCCGTCTCGGTGGTGACCAGTTCGCCCTGGTCCAGGCCGATATCGAACAACCTTACGAAGCCGCCGAACTGGCGCAAAGCATCCTCGATGATCTGGAAGCGGCGTTTGCCCTCGATCATCAGGAGATCCGCCTGCGCGCGACCATCGGCATCACCCTGTTTCCCGAGGACGGCGACAGCACCGAGAAACTGCTGCAAAAAGCCGAGCAGACCATGACGCTGGCGAAAACCCGCTCGCGCAACCGTTATCAGTTCTACATCGCCAGCGTCGACACCGAAATGCGTCGCCGTCGGGAACTGGAAAAAGACCTGCGCGACGCCCTGCGGCGGGACCAGTTCTACCTCGTCTACCAACCGCAGATCAGCTATCGCGATCACCGGGTGGTGGGTGTCGAGGCACTGATTCGCTGGCAGCACCCCGAGCATGGCCTGGTGCCGCCGGACCTGTTCATCCCGCTCGCCGAGCAGAACGGCACCATCATCGCCATCGGCGAGTGGGTGCTGGATCAAGCGTGCAAGCAATTGCGCGAATGGCACGATCAGGGTTTCCCGGATCTGCGCATGGCGGTGAACCTGTCGACCGTGCAACTGCACCACGCCGAATTGCCGCGAGTGGTCAACAACCTGCTGCAGATGTACCGCCTGCCGCCGCGCAGCCTGGAGCTGGAAGTCACCGAAACCGGCCTGATGGAAGACATCAGCACCGCCGCCCAACACCTGTTGAGCCTGCGCCGCTCCGGCGCATTGATTGCGATTGACGATTTCGGCACGGGTTATTCGTCCTTGAGCTATCTGAAAAGCCTGCCGCTGGACAAGATCAAGATCGACAAGAGCTTCGTGCAGGACCTGCTCGATGACGACGACGATGCCACCATCGTTCGGGCGATCATTCAATTGGGCAAGAGCCTGGGCATGCAGGTGATTGCCGAAGGCGTGGAAACCGCCGAGCAAGAGGCCTACATCATCTCCGAAGGCTGCCACGAAGGTCAGGGCTACCACTACAGCAAACCGCTGCCGGCACGGGAATTGAGCGCCTATCTGAAACAGGCGCAGCGCAGTAACGCGGCTATTTTGTAGATCTCAAAAGATCCACGACACAACTCTCGCCTGAATAAGAAATATTTCCAGCTACAACCCTTTACACATAATGCGAAAGATTTGCATTATGTCGCAGTTTCGCGCACCCGCTGCGCCATACCACCCCCTCTCGAAGCAGGATGTTCGCCATGATTCGTATGCCTCTGGCTACCGCCAGTCTGTTGGCCATCGCTATTTCCCTCGCCGGTTGTGGCGAAGGCAAAGACAAAGCTGCAGCTCCAGCGCCTACACCGGCCGCCAGCACGACCGCTCCGGCGCCAGCCACCGCTCCCGCCGCTACCAGCAAAGTCGACGAAGCCGCCGCTAAAGCCGTTGTCGCGCATTACGCCGACATCGTCTTCGCCGTTTACAGCGATGCCGAATCCACCGCGAAGACCCTGCAAACCGCCGTCGACGCCTTCCTCGCCAAGCCGAACGCCGACACCCTGAAAGCCGCCAAGGCGGCCTGGGTAGCTGCCCGCGTTCCTTACCTGCAGAGCGAAGTGTTCCGCTTCGGCAACACCATCATCGACGACTGGGAAGGTCAGGTGAATGCCTGGCCACTGGACGAAGGCCTGATCGACTACGTCGACAAATCCTACGAGCACGCACTGGGTAACCCGGGTGCCACGGCCAACATCATCGCCAACACCCAGGTTCAGGTCGGCGAAGACAAGATCGACGTCAAAGACATCACCCCGGAAAAACTCGCCAGCCTGAACGAGCTGGGCGGTTCCGAGGCCAACGTCGCCACTGGTTACCACGCCATCGAATTCCTGCTCTGGGGCCAGGACCTGAACGGCACCGGCCCGGGCGCCGGCAACCGTCCAGCCTCCGACTACCTGGAAGGCAAAGGCGCCACCGGCGGTCACAACGATCGTCGCCGCGCTTACCTGAAGTCCGTGACCCAGTTGCTGGTCAGCGACCTGGAAGAGATGGTCGGTAACTGGAAGCCGAACGTGGCCGACAACTACCGCGCCACCCTGGAAGCGGAACCGGTTGATTCCGGCCTGCGCAAAATGCTGTTCGGCATGGGCAGCCTGTCCCTGGGCGAACTGGCGGGCGAGCGCATGAAGGTTTCCCTGGAAGCCAACTCCCCTGAAGACGAACACGATTGCTTCAGCGACAACACCCATAATTCGCAGTTCTACGATGCCAAGGGTGTTCGCAACGTGTACCTGGGCGAATACACCCGCGTAGATGGCACCAAAATGACCGGCGCCAGCCTGTCGTCCCTGGTGGCCAAAGCCGACCCGGCTGCCGATACCGCGCTGAAAGCCGACCTGGCCGCAACCGAAGCCAAGATGCAGGTCATCGTCGATCACGCCAACAAGGGTGAGCACTACGACCAGCTGATCGCCGCCGGTAATACCGCTGGCAACCAGATCGTGCGCGACGCAATCGCCGCCCTGGTCAAGCAGACCGGTTCGATCGAAGCCGCCGCTGGCAAACTGGGCATCAGCGACCTGAACCCGGACAACGCTGATCACGAGTTCTGATCAACGCTGGCTGAGTGAATAAAGAGGCGACCTTCGGGTCGCCTTTTTCATGCCCGCCTGAATGCAATCCCCTGTGGGAGCGAGCCTGCTCACGATGGCTGCGCCTCGGTCCTCTGTGAAAACCTGCCCCACATCAACCAAACGATAATTCCTCTTATTCAAACTCCCTCGCCCTGTTAGACTTTGCGCCCTTGTTTTGCTCGTCTTGCAGGATGTCTGATGCCCTCGCTGCTTCTTCGCTTGTCCGCACTGTTTCTGGCCCTGGGCCTGAGTGCCTGCGATGACGCCCCGCGTTTTACCAAGGCCGAACCCGGTGAAGCCCGGTCCGGTGGCGCAGCGACCGTGCGCAAGACCGATCAAAATGCGTTCTCCCTGCCCTCCGCGAACCTGTCGCCGTCACGGCGCGTGGATTTCAGCGTCGGCAACAGTTTCTTCCGCAACCCTTGGGTGATTGCCCCTTCGACCACCACCGCCCGGGATGGCCTCGGTCCGCTGTTCAACACCAACGCCTGTCAGGGCTGCCACATCAAGGACGGTCGCGGTCATCCGCCGACGCCCGATGCGGCGAACGCGGTATCGATGCTGGTGCGCCTGTCGATCCCGGACGCGCCGGCCTATGCCAAAGTCATCGAGCAGCTCGGCGTGGTCCCGGAGCCGGTCTACGGCGGCCAGTTCCAGGACATGGCCATACCCGGCGTGACCCCGGAAGGCAAAGTGCGGGTCGATTACACCCCCGTTCCGGTCCGCTTCAAGGACGGCACCGAAATCGAGTTGCGCAAGCCCAGCCTGAACATCACCCAGCTCGGTTACGGCCCTATGCACCCCGACACCCGTTTCTCGGCGCGCGTTGCCCCGCCGATGATTGGCCTGGGCTTGCTCGAAGCCATCCCCGACGAAGCGATCCTGGCCAACGCCGAGGCTCAGGCCAAGGACAAAAACGGCATCGCCGGGCGGCCGAACCGGGTCTGGGACGACGTGCAGCAAAAGACCGTCCTCGGCCGGTTCGGCTGGAAAGCCGGGCAACCGAACCTCAATCAGCAGAACGTTCACGCGTTTTCCGGCGACATGGGCCTGACCACCAGCCTGCGCCCCTTCGATGACTGCACCGAGGCGCAAACGGCCTGCAAACAGGCGCCGACCGGCAACGGTCCGAATGGCGAGCCGGAAGTCAGCGATAACATCCTGCGCCTGGTGCTGTTCTACAGCCGCAACCTGGCCGTGCCGGCCCGTCGCGACGTCAACGCGCCCGAAGTGCTGGCCGGCAAGAACCTGTTTTTCCAGGCCGGATGCCCGTCCTGTCACACACCGAAATACACCACCGCCGCCAACGCCGCCGAACCTGAACTGGCCAATCAAGTGATTCGCCCTTACAGCGATCTGCTGCTGCACGACATGGGCGACGGCCTGGCCGACAACCGCAGCGAATTCCAGGCCAGTGGCCGCGACTGGCGCACCCCGCCGTTGTGGGGCATCGGCCTGACGCAAGCGGTCAGTGGCCACACCCAGTTCTTGCATGACGGCCGCGCCCGCAATCTGCTGGAAGCCGTGCTCTGGCATGGCGGCGAAGCGCAAGCGGCCCAGCAACAGGTTTTGTCTTTCAATGCCGAGCAGCGCGCTGCGTTGCTGGCGTTTTTGAATTCCCTTTAATACGTTTTCCATAGCGGGAGCCCGACATGTTCCGTCCCAAATTGTTGTTCACCAGCCTTGCAGCACTCGCCCTCGGCGCTTGCTCGCCACAGGACCCGCAAGCCGTCACCTCGGCCGCCATCGCCAAATCGGTGATCTTGCCGACGTACACCCGTTGGGTTGAAGCCGACCGCCAATTGGCCGTCAGCGCCCTCGCCTACTGCGAAGGCAAGGAAAACCTCGACACCGCCCGTGCCGACTTCCTGCACGCGCAGAAAGCCTGGGCCGAACTACAACCGCTGCTGATCGGGCCGCTGGCCGAGGGCAATCGCGCCTGGCAGGTGCAGTTCTGGCCGGACAAGAAAAACCTGGTCGGCCGTCAGGTCGAGCAACTGGTCACCGCGCAACCGCAGATCGATGCTGCCGCCCTGGCCAAGTCCAGCGTTGTGGTGCAAGGCCTCTCGGCCTATGAATACATCCTGTTCGACAGCAAGCCGGACGTGGCCAACGACGCACAGAAAGCCAAGTATTGCCCGCTGCTGAAGGCGATTGGCGAGCGTCAGAAACTGCTGGCCGAAGAGATTCTGCAAAGCTGGAACAACACCGACGGCATGCTCGCGCAGATGAGCAAGTTCCCGAACCAGCGCTACGCCGACTCCCACGAAGCCATCGCCGATCTGCTGCGCGTTCAGGTCACCGCCCTCGACACCTTGAAGAAAAAACTCGGCACGCCGATGGGCCGACAGAGCAAAGGCGTGCCGCAACCGTTCCAGGCCGATGCCTGGCGCAGCCAGTCGTCCCTGACCGGCCTGGAAGCCAGCCTCGCCGCGGCCAAAACCGTGTGGGAAGGCGTCGACAACAAAGGCCTGCGCGGCCTGTTGCCGAGCGAGCAGAAACCGTTGGCCGACAAGATCGACGCCGCTTACGCCGCGTCCCTGAAACTGTTCGCCAGCAATCAGCGCTCGCTGACGGAAATGCTCAACGACGACGCCGGCCGCCAGCAACTCAATGACATCTACGACAGCCTCAACGTCGTCCATCGCCTGCACGAAGGCGAACTGGCCAAGGCGCTGGGTATCCAACTGGGCTTCAACGCCAACGACGGTGACTGATGAGGGCGAGTGCCATGCTGCGACGTCAGGCTCTGACTTTAGGTAGTTTGCTGCTGGGAGCAGTGACACTGGGCGGCTGGACGCTGTTCAAACAAAAGGACAAGAGCCCGCTGCTGCTTTCGGCGCGGGACGATGGCGACGGCAAGCATTACGCCGTCGGTTATCGGCTGGACGGCACCCGGGTGTTTGCCACCCAGGTCGGCCAGCGTTGCCACGACATCATCAACCACCCGACGCTGCCGATTGCGCTGTTCGTCGCACGCCGTCCGGGTACCGAAAGTTACCTGATCGATCTGCGCGACGGCGCGCTGCTGCAAACCGTGGTCTCGCTGCCGAACCGGCATTTCTACGGGCACGCGGTGATTCACAAGAGCGGCGACTGGCTGTACGCCACCGAGAATGACACCTCCGATCCGGGTCGCGGGTTGTTGGGTGTGTATAAGTTCGAAGGTGAGCGGCTGGTGCACAGCGGCGAGATCTCCACCCATGGCATCGGCCCGCATCAGGTGTCGTGGATGCCGGATGGCGAGACGCTGGTCGTGGCCAACGGCGGCATTCGCACCGAGGCGGAAAGCCGGGTCGAGATGAACCTCAACGCCATGGAGCCGAGCCTGGTATTGATGCAACGCGACGGCACCCTGCTGAGCAAGGAAACCCTCGCCCAGCAGATGAACAGCGTGCGTCATCTGGGGATCGCCAGCGATGGCACCATCGTCGCCGGCCAGCAGTTCATGGGGCCGTCCCACGAGTCTTCGGAGTTGCTGGCAATCAAGCGACCCGGCCAACCGTTTGTGGCGTTTCCGGTGCCGGAGCATCAGTTGCAGGCGATGGGGCATTACACCGCCAGCGTGGCGGTCCACAGTGACTTGCGGCTGGTCGCGTTGACCGCGCCGCGGGGTAACCGCTTTTTTGTCTGGGACATGGACAGCGGCGAAGTGCGACTGGATGCGCCGCTTCCCGATTGCGCCGGGGTTGGCGCGGTAGCCGATGGCTTTGTCGTGACCTCGGGTCAGGGCCGCTGCCGGTACTACGATTGTCGCCAGACAACTCTGGTTGCAAAGCCGCTGGAGCTTCCGGCGGGGCTCTGGGATAACCACCTGCATCTCATCTGACCGCTTTCCCTGTGGTGGATTTACCTTGTGGCGAGGGAGCTTGCTCCCGCCGGGCTGCGCAGCGGTCCTGAAAAATGGGACTGCTACGCAGTCCAGCGGGAGCAAGCTCCCTCGCCACAGGTTTTGTGATCGTCGTATTCCTGCCTGTAATTTCTACCAGTTGGAATCCCCCGCCGACTCGGGGTAATGTGCCCCACTGTCTCACCTGATTTTCTCCAAGGAAGTGGAAATATGCTGCGTCGCCGCATGCTGATCATGTTGGGTGTTGTTCTGCTGATCGTGCTGGTCCTGGCCGGTTATAAAGCCTTCTCCATCTACACGATGATTCAAGGCTTTTCCGCGCCAAAACCGCCGATCAGTGTCGCCGCGACCACGGCCGCCGAACGTCCGTGGCAAGCTCGCCTGCCAAGCGTCGGCACCCTCAAGGCGCTGCAAGGCGTGGACCTGAGCCTGGAGACCGACGGCACCGTCATCGACTTGCAGTTCGAGTCAGGCCAGAAGGTCAAGGCCGGCCAACCCCTCCTGCGACTCGACAGCGCCGTGGAAAGTGCCTTGCTTGAAACGGCTCAGGCCGACCTCGGCCTGGCCCAACTCGATTACGGTCGAGGTAGCCAACTGGTGGGCAGCCAGGCCATTTCAAAAGGCGAATTCGACCGACTGTCAGCGGTGCAGAAAAAGAGCAAGGCGACGGTCAATCAACTCAAGGCTGCGCTCGGCAAAAAAAGCATCGTCGCGCCTTTCAGCGGGACGATCGGCATTCGACAGGTGGACATTGGTGACTATGTCGCCACCGGGACCATGATCGCCACCCTGCAAGACCTCAGCAGCCTCTACGTCGACTTCTTCGTCCCCGAGCAGTCTGTGCCGAAGATCGGCATCGGCCAGTCGGTGCAGATCATTGTCTCGGCCTACCCGACACAAACCTTCCCTGGCACGATCAGCGCGATCAACCCGAAAGTCGAAAACAGTACCCGCAACGTTCAGGTCCGCGCGACCCTGGCCAACCCCGACGGCAAACTGCTGCCGGGCATGTTCGCCAGCCTGCAGGTGATGCTGCCCGACCCGCAGCCGCGCATCGTCGTGCCGGAAAGCGCGATCACTTACACGCTGTACGGCAACTCGCTCTACGTCGTCGCGCAGAAAAAAGCCGAAGACGGCAGCCTCGAAAAAGACGACAAGGGCCAGCCGATCCTGATCGCCGAACGGCGTTTCATCGAAACCGGCGAGCGCCGCGACGGGCTGGTGATGATTACCAAAGGTTTGCAGAACGGCGAAAAAGTGGTCACGGCCGGTCAGATCAAACTGGACAACGGCGCACACATTGCCATCAGCGACGACAAGACCCTGACCGATAAGAACAGTCAGCCACGTACTGACTGATCAAGGAATCCTCATGGCTTTTACCGATCCGTTCATCCGCCGCCCGGTGCTCGCCACCGTGGTCAGCCTGTTGATTGTGCTGCTGGGCTTCCAGGCCTGGAGCAAGCTGCCGCTGCGCCAATACCCGCAAATGGAAAACGCCCTGATCACGGTGACTACCGCGTACCCCGGGGCCAACGCCGAAACCATTCAGGGTTACATCACCCAACCGATGCAGCAAAGCCTGGCCAGTGCCGAGGGCATCGACTACATGACCTCGGTCAGTCGCCAGAACTTCTCGGTGATCTCGATCTACGCGCGCATCGGCTCCAACAGCGACCGCTTGTTCACCGAGCTGCTGGCCAAGGCCAACGAGGTGAAGAACCAGCTGCCCCAGGACGCCGAAGACCCGGTGCTGAGCAAGGAAGCCGCCGACGCCTCGGCCCTCATGTACATCAGTTTCTTCAGCAAGGAACTGAGCAACCCGCAGATCACCGATTACCTGTCACGCGTCATCCAGCCAAAACTGGCGACCCTGCCGGGCATGGCTGAAGCCGAGATTCTCGGCAACCAGGTATTCGCCATGCGCCTGTGGCTGGACCCGGTGAAGCTGGCCGGTTTCGGCTTGGCCGCCAGCGACGTGACCAACGCGGTGCGCCAGTACAACTTCCTCTCCGCGGCCGGTGAAGTGAAAGGCGAGTACGTCGTCACCAGCATCAACGCCAACACCGAACTCAAATCCGCCGAAGCGTTCGCCGCGATTCCGCTCAAGGTCGACGGTGACAGCCGGGTGCTGCTCAGCGATGTGGCGCGGGTTGAGATGGGCGCGGAAAACTACGACTCGATCAGTTCGTTCGGTGGTACTCCTTCGGTGTACATCGGTATCAAGGCTACGCCCGGCGCCAACCCGCTGGATGTGATCAAGGAAGTACGCAAGATCATGCCGGAGCTGGAAGCCCAGCTGCCGCCCAACCTGAAGGGTGAAATCGCCTACGACGCCACACTGTTCATCCAGGCCTCAATCGATGAAGTGGTGAAAACCCTCTTCGAAGCCGTGCTGATCGTGATCGTGGTGGTGTTTCTGTTTCTCGGGGCGCTGCGTTCGGTGGTGATCCCGGTGGTCACCATTCCGCTGTCGATGATCGGTGTGATGTTCTTCATGCAGATGATGGGCTACTCGATCAACCTGCTGACACTGCTGGCGATGGTGCTGGCGATCGGGTTGGTGGTGGACGATGCCATTGTGGTGGTGGAGAACATTCACCGACACATCGAGGAAGGCAAGACGCCGCTGGATGCGGCCATCGAAGGCGCCCGGGAAATCGCCATGCCGGTGGTCTCGATGACCATCACGCTCGCGGCGGTGTATGCGCCCATCGGTTTCCTGACCGGGCTCACGGGGGCGCTGTTCAAGGAGTTCGCCTTGACGCTGGCCGGGGCAGTGGTGATCTCCGGTGTGGTCGCGCTGACGCTGTCGCCGATGATGTGCGCCCTGCTCCTGCGCCATGATGAAAACCCCAGCGGCCTGGCGCACCGACTGGACCTGATTTTCGAAGGCCTCAAGCGCCGCTACCAGAGCATGCTCCACGGCACCCTCAATACCCGGCCGGTGGTGCTGGTGTTTGCGGTGATCGTACTTTGCCTGATTCCGGTGCTGCTGAAGTTCACCAAATCGGAACTGGCGCCCGATGAAGATCAAGGCATCATTTTCATGCTGGCCAACGCCCCGCAACCGGCCAACCTCGATTACCTGAACACTTACACCGACGAATTCATCACGATCTTCAAGGAATTTCCCGAGTACTACTCCTCGTTCCAGATCAATGGGTTCAATGGCGTGCAATCGGGGATTGGCGGTTTCCTGCTCAAACCGTGGAACGAGCGCGACCGCACGCAGATGGCCATCCTGCCCGAGGTCCAGCGCAAACTGGAGGGCATTTCCGGGTTGCAGGTGTTCGGCTTCAACCTGCCCTCGTTGCCCGGCACGGGTGAAGGGTTGCCGTTTCAGTTCGTCATCAACACGGCCAACGATTACGAGGCGCTGCTGCAAGTGATGGACCGGGTGAAAAAAAGGGCAATGGAGTCCGGCAAGTTCGCCTTCGTCGACGTCGACCTGGCCTTCGACAAACCCGAAGTCGTCGTGGACATCGATCGCGCCAAAGCCGCGCAGATGGGCGTGTCCATGCAGGATCTGGGCGGAACACTGGCCACGTTGCTGGGTCAGGCGGAAATCAACCGCTTCACCATTGAGGGTCGTAGCTACAAAGTCATCGCTCAGGTCGAACGACCTTTCCGGGACAACCCGGACTGGTTGAACAACTATTACGTGAAAAACACCCAAGGCGAACTGCTGGCTCTGTCGACCCTGATCACCGTCACCGACCGGGCGCGTCCACGGCAGTTGAACCAGTTCCAGCAACTCAACTCGGCCATCCTGTCGGGGGTGCCGCTGGTCAGCATGGGTGAAGCCATCGACGCCGTGCGCCAGATCACGCTGGAAGAAGCACCGGCCGGTTTTGCCATCGATTACGCCGGTGCGTCGCGCCAATACGTTCAGGAAGGCAGCGCGCTGTGGGTAACCTTCGCCTTGGCACTGGCGATCATTTTCCTGGTGCTGGCAGCCCAGTTCGAAAGCTTCCGTGATCCGCTGGTGATTCTGGTGACGGTGCCACTGTCGATTTGCGGCGCGTTGATTCCGCTGTTCCTGGGGTGGTCGAGCATGAACATTTATACCCAGGTGGGCTTGGTGACCTTGATCGGGCTGATCAGCAAGCACGGCATCCTGATCGTCGAGTTCGCCAACCAGTTGCGCAAGGAAAAAGGCCTTACACCTCGTGAGGCTGTGGAGGAAGCAGCGGCGATCCGGCTGCGTCCGGTGTTGATGACCACGGCGGCGATGGTGTTCGGCATGGTGCCATTGATCATCGCCACGGGCGCGGGCGCGGTCAGCCGGTTTGATATCGGCATGGTGATCGCAACCGGGATGTCGATCGGGACGTTGTTTACGCTGTTCGTGTTGCCGTGCATCTACACCCTGCTGGCCAAACCCGATGCCAAAGCGACTCCGTAACCCCTGTGGGAGCAAGCTTGCTCGCGATGGCTGTTTAACATTCAACAAATTTGCTGACTGTTAGGCCGCTATCGCGAGCAAGCTCGCTCTCACATGGACGGTGTAAGGCTCAAAATCGGGCACAAAAAAAGGCCTCGCATTTGGCGAGGCCTTTTATTTGGGCTTCAATCTGTTCAACTCTGCGGCCTCATTCCTTGAGAAAGACCGAACATGAACAGCAATAAATCATGATCGGGTTGAGATGCCACGGATGCCTTGGCAACCCGTGGCAACGGACAGTGTGCGTCACCGCTCACTGAACTGAGGACTTGCGTGCGGGGCTGCTCCCACGCCGCCACCGCCAATGAAGCAACTGCCAAGGCTCCTATCAGAAACACACCTCGCGCAATTTCTAGTTTCATTGCTATAAACCTTTGATAGCGCTGCCAAACGCCGTCTCATAAAAATAGACGAGTTTGCGCCAGTCTGCCGTGCTGAACGACGAGTGGCGACGCAGCTGTTTCATGTCATGAGCCGCGGCACGATAGGCGGTCAGGCGTTGCCGGCACTTCTCCAGATCGATCAAGGCAACCTCGACCTTGGCCGAGTCATCTTCGCCGGTGACCCGCACGAATACGTGCTTGATGTAGATGCAGCTGTGCTGCCAACGGCCCTTGTGCATGCGGGCCAGATTCTCGGCCAGTTCCTTCAAGACACGATCATGCACCACCTCGCCGTGGCGCTCGCGACCACCGCCGGCGTACCAGTGTTCGATTTCCTCGAAGCCGTCCAGCGACTTGGTCACCAGCAAGGCGCGCCATTTGTGCACGGGGTCACGCTGTGCGCCGCAGAAAACAATGTCCGGAACTCGCACATCCAGCGCGCGCAGACCAATGAGCGCGTCACGCTCACGCAACACGGTCGGACGGCCAAACGGGTGCAGCCAGCTGCGATAGATATGCCCGGTCTGCCGCTTGGCATAGAGCAGTTGACCATCACTGCCCATGACACGCTGTACGCCACTTTCACCACCGCGACGGACGTTGGGTTCTTCTACCCATTCACCACGCTGATTCCAGAAATAGTCGAAGCGGTCCTGAGAAGCGACGTCCGTTTCTGCTGCACATTGCACTGCCATCCTGTTACCTCTTGCGTAATATATAAACTCGCCACATGGCATAGAGCGGTAAAAAGTCCAGATGTTCCTGAATACGGAACCCCGCCTGTTCAAATTCCTTTTCTACCGTGGCGGCTGGTAACACAAATCGGTTTTGGTAACCTTCCTGTTCACGCCGTTGCTCTGAGCGCTTGCGTTTCCAGGCCTTGAAATTGCCGTCTACCCACAATGAAATGATCACGCTGTCACGCGTGACGCGTTCAAATTCGCGCAGAATGGCCAGTCGATGCTCGGCTTCACCGATGTGATGGAGCAAACGCATGCAGAAAATGCTGTCGACGGCGTTGTCGGGCAAGGCAATGTCGAATGCAGAAGTGTGCAAGGGTTGTACCCGTTTGACCACGTCGGCAGGTTGCGCCTGGGTGGCAATCTTCAACATTGACTCGGAGTTGTCGGCACCGATGATGGCGCGATTGGCTTTTTCCGCCAGCATTGGCCAAAAACGCCCTGCCCCACACGGCAAATCAAGGACCAGCCCTGGCTCACCGACCAGCGCCAGCGACTTTCGCGCCAGCTGCAGGTCACGCCAGTGGGACAGGCGACGACCGAGGCCATCCTGGTGCTTGCGCAAATATCTTTGCGCGTGTTGATCGTCGTACTTTTCGGAAAAATCGAGTTTGATCGGGCCGTCCATCATTAAGGTCTCCTGAACTTCTGATGACAACTACCTTAGGTAGCGTAGTGTCAGCGTCAGGTCATACCTTTGTGAAAAACTTGTAAAAGAAATGTTCATTTATTACAAGCTTTGTCGGGTTGGCCGTCATGGCTTGGAGCCCCGACTGTTCAAGCAACCGCTAACTTTGGCTCAATTCCACCTGAAAACGACAGCCATTGGGTTCCATGTTGGTCAGGCTGACGCTCCAGCCCTGGTTCTCGCAAATCCGTTGCACCAGCGACAACCCCAGTCCCAGGCCTTCGCCGCGTTTTTCGCTGCCGCGAACGAAAGGTTCGAACATTGCCTCGCGTTTATCCTCGGGAATGCCCACCCCGCTGTCCTCGACCAGGAACCCCGTGGCCGTGAGCGTCAAACGGATGAACCCGCGCTCGGTGTAATGCAATGCGTTACGCAACAGGTTGCCCATGACGGCGTGCAAGAGGGTTGCGTTGTAGCAAGTGCCCAGCGGATTGCCCGGCTCGAAGGTCAGGCTCAGCCCTTTGGCTTCAATCGGTTCGCGCCACTGGTTGAGCAGCCCATCGGCGACCTGGCTCAGCGTCTGCTGCGGCGCCATGCTGGCGTCTTCTCGCTGGGCTCGGGCCAACATCAGGAACGTTTGCACCAACTCGCGCATCTCTGCGCACGCGCGGGCTATCCGCTCGACCTGGGCGCGGCCGCGCTGGTCGATACCGGGGTTTTCCAACAACAGCTCACAGGAACTGGCCAGCACCATCAACGGCGTGCGCAGTTCGTGGCTGACGTCACTGGTAAACAACCGTTCACGGGTCAACGCCTGGCGCAAACGCCCAAGGGTGGCGTCGAAGGCAACCGCCAGCTCGCCCACTTCGTCAGCGGCATAATCCGGCGCCAAAGGCGGCGCCAGGCCCAGCAATTGATCGCGATGTCGCACCTGGCGAGCCAGTCGCACAACGGGCGCCATCACTTTGCGCGCCAGGACCCACCCGAGAAAGACCGCCAGCGCCAGGCTCAGCACGAAACCCACCAGTACCACGGCAAACAGCACCCGCTCACGCTCTTCGAAATCGCTTTGGTCCTGAAGCAATACGTAGCGCCGGCCATCGACGACTTCGACCATCGCGTGATAGGACAGCTGCTCGCGAAAGACCTCGTGGAATCCGGAATCCAGGTGCCGCAAATCCTTGGGGAGCTCGAAGTCCCCCGGCCCACCGCTGAAATAGAACAGCTGGTCCGGCTCGGGGCGATGGCTCCAGTCAGAAACGCTGTCCATCAGCAACAGCCGTTGCAAATCGCCGCCCAGCCCGGCCGAAATCAGCTTTTCTTCGACCAGATGCACGGTCGCCACAATGCCCATGGCGAAGGCGCCTGCCACCAGTGCGCTCATCAGCGCAAAGGCGATGATGATCCGTTGAGCAAGGCTCTGCTTAAACTCCATCACGGCCCTCGGCCAAGCGATAACCCACACCGTGCACGGTTTGCAGCAAGGGCTTGGCGAATGGCTTGTCGATCACTTGGCGCAATTGGTGGACGTGGCTGCGCAGACTATCGCTGTCCGGGCAGTCATCGCCCCACAGAGCTTCTTCGAGAATTTCGCGGCGCAGAACATGCGGGCTTTTCTGCATCAGCACGGCCAGCAACTTCAGGCCGACCGGGTTGAGTTTGAGCAAACGACCTTCGCGGGTCACCTCCAGGGTATCGAGGTCGTAGCTCAAATCGCCCACCTGCAAGGCGCGTCGACCGCCGCCCTGGGCACGACGCATGACCGCCTCGATACGCGCCGCCAGTTCGGACAGAGCGAACGGTTTGATCAGGTAGTCATCGGCACCGGACTTGAAGCCTTGCAGCCGGTCATCCAGCTGATCGCGCGCGGTGAGCATGATCACCGGCGTGTCGCGTCGGGCGTCTTCGCGCAGACGTTTGCACAGCGTGTAGCCGTCGATGCCGGGCAACATGATGTCGAGCACGATCAGGTCATAGTGTTCGGTGGCCGCCAGGTGCAGGCCTGACAAACCGTCCTGCGCGCAATCCACGGTGTAGCCTTTGAGCCCCAGGTAATCGGCCAGATTGGCCAGGATATCGCGGTTGTCTTCAACCAATAGAATTCGCATGGGCACCTCCTCCGTACACAGTAACGGCCGTCATGGCCCGCGCAGCTTAAGGCCAAGTGTGGCTGAGGGCTAGGGCTGCGGGTCGCAGAATCAATTTGCTCAACCAATTTGCGCCGTTAACAAGTTTTTCACTATCGATTCACATGTCGACTACAGTCATCGCGCGAGACTCTCGCGCAATCGGCATTAAGGAATGTATACACAATGGATTTTTTCAAGACTGCACCCGTGCGCTTTCTCCTCTTGGTTTCCGGCATTTGGCTAGCCATTTTCTTTCTGACTCGAACGCTGCTATTGCTCAGCCACTTGGATGAAGCCGGCAACGGCTTTGCGTCGGTGTTTGGCATTGGCTTGTTGTATGACTTGGGTTTCATTGCCTACGCGGTGCTGCCCATGGGCCTCTACCTGCTGTTCTGCCCGCCGGCTTTGTGGCGCCGCCGTGGCCACCGTTGGGTGCTTCAGGGGCTGCTGACGATCAGCCTGTTCGCCATGTTGTTCACGTCCGTAGCCGAATGGTTGTTTTGGGATGAGTTTGGTGTGCGCTTCAACTTCATCGCCGTCGACTATCTGGTGTACTCCGATGAAGTGTTGAACAACCTGCTCGAGTCCTACCCGATCGGCACACTGATGAGCATCCTCGCCGCACTTGCCATCGCCCTGAGCCTGGCATTGCGCAAACCCTTCAATGCCGCGCTCGATGCACCGTTGCCCTCCTTGCGCGGCCGTCTATTGAATGCCTTGGGCCTGCTGGTCGTTGCGGGGCTAAGCTCGCAGTTGCTGAGCCAGGATGCTCCGCGCGCCCAGGGTGGGAACGCCTATCAGAACGAACTGGCAAGCAATGGACCGTATCAGTTTTTCGCCGCCTTCCGTAACAATGAACTGGATTACCCGCAGTTCTACAGCAGCCTGCCACCTGCGGTTGTGGCGCAGCAAATCCGTGACGAACTGAGCGAACCCAACGCCCGCTTCATCGGCGAAGACCCGCAAGACATTCGCCGGATGATCGACAATCCCGGCACCCTGCGAAAACCCAATATCGTGCTGGTGACCATCGAAAGCTTCAGCGCCAAGTACATGGGTAGCAACGGTGATAACCGCAACCTGACCCCCAACCTTGACGCCTTGCGCAAGCAGAGCCTGTATTTCAACAACTTTTACGCCACCGGCACCCGCACCGATCGCGGGCTGGAAGCCATCACCCTGGCAATCCCTCCGACGCCGGGACGTTCGATCGTCAAGCGTGTGGGCCGTGAAAGCGGTTTCGCCAGCCTGGGCCAGCAACTCAGTGCCGTGGGCTACGACAGCGTGTTCGTCTATGGCGGGCGCGGATACTTCGACAACATGAACGCGTTCTTCAGCGGCAACGGTTACCGTGTGGTCGACCAGAGCAGTGTCGATGAGTCTGAAATCCACTTCAAAAATGCCTGGGGCATGGCCGATGAAGACCTCTATACCCAGACACTGAAGCTGGCCGACGCCGACTACGCCAAACAACAACCCTTCCTTCTGCAATTGATGACCACGTCCAACCATCGTCCCTATACCTATCCGGACAACCGGATCGATATCAAATCCGGCAATGGTCGCGACGGCGCGGTGAAATACACGGATTACGCCATCGGTCAGTTCCTGGATCAGGCACGCCAGAAGCCGTGGTTTGATAACACCGTCTTTGTCTTCGTTGCCGACCACACGGCCGGCAGCGCAGGCAGAGAGGACTTGCCGATCAGCAACTATCAGATTCTGCTGTTCATTTATGCACCGAAGCTGATTGATGCTCGGGAGACGGCGCAACTGGCCAGCCAGATCGATTTGGCCCCGACGCTGCTGGGTCTGCTGAATCTGGACTATCAGTCGACATTCTTCGGTCGTGACCTGTTGCAAGACAATCCGCTGCCGCCGCGTGTGGTAGTTGGCAATTACCAGCACCTGGGCTTGTTCGACGGGCAAGATCTGGCGATCCTGAGTCCACGCCAGGGTTTGCGCCGTCATGATGAGGCACTTACCGAAAGTCGCGAGTCACGCGCCACTGGCAGTGATCCCTTGATCACACGAGCAATCACCTATTACCAAACCGCCAGTTATGGCTTCAAGCAACAGCTGCTTGGCTGGAAGGCGCCCATGGAGGGCACCGACCAAGTCAGTGAACGTTAATCCAATCTCCCCGGGCTGATGCCCCGGGGCGTTTTCCATTGTTCAGGATCCGTCATGTCATCAACCGCTGTCCGTCCCGCCTCTCGCCCGCTCAACTTCTGGGTGTGCCTGGGTGTCCCCGCCATTGCGGCAATCATTCTGCTGCTGCTTGAACTGACGTCCCTGGACATGGACCTGGCCAAACTGTTCTACGACCCGGTCGCCGGAGACTTCATCGGACGCCACAGTTACTTCCTTGAAGACATCCTGCATGACCGCGCCAAGCAATTGGTCATCGCTTTTTCGGTGTTTGCGATCATCGGCTTTATCGGCTCGTTTTTCATCGCCAGGCTCAAGCCGTTCAAACGCGAACTGGGTTGTCTGGTGATGTCGCTGGCGCTGGCGACCTCGTTCGTGACCCCAATGAAAGCGGTGACGGCGGTGCAATGCCCTTGGAGCCTCGAGCAATTCGGCGGCCACGAAACCTACAGCGAACTGCTCAGCCCGCGCCCGCAAACCGACAAGCCAGGGCGTTGCTGGCCCGGGGGCCATGCGGCCACCGGGTTTACCTTGTTCGCGCTGTTTTTTGTGTTGCGAGACCGTCGTCCGCGACTGGCGCGCCAGGCGTTTGTGTTTGCGTTTGCGCTGGGGACGGTGTTTTCCGTGAGCCGAATGATGCAGGGGGCGCACTTCTTTTCGCATAACGTGTGGACGGCGATTTTTTGCTGGCTGATTTGTCTGGGGTCTTACTACTACATCCTGTATCGACCGGCTTCCAGGGCTGAAAAGGTCGTCAAAGCAGACCCGTCAGCGTCTGAGCATCGCGGGCAAGCCACGCTCCCACAGGGATTGCGCCGAACCTGTGGGAGCGTGGCTTGCCCGCGAAGAGGCCCTTAAAAACCACACCACTTTATGCCGCGCAATAAAAAACCCCGCCGGCTCATCGCCGGCGGGGGTTTTATGTACGGGGTAAGGCTGGCTTACATCATGCCGCCCATGCCGCCCATACCGCCCATGTCTGGCATACCGCCGCCAGCTGGGCCGTCTTCCTTGATCTCGGCGATCATGGCTTCGGTGGTGATCATCAGGCTGGCAATCGACGAAGCCGCTTGCAGAGCCGAACGAGTCACTTTAGCCGGGTCCAGGATGCCCATTTCGATCATGTCGCCGTATTCACCGGTCGCAGCGTTGTAACCGTAGTTACCCGAACCCTGCTTGACCTTGTCTACAACTACGCTTGGCTCGTCGCCGGAGTTGGCAACGATCTGACGCAGTGGCGCTTCAACAGCGCGACGCAGCAACTGGATGCCAACGTTCTGGTCATCGTTGTCGCCTTTCAGCTCGGAGATCGCCTGCAGAGCGCGAACCAGTGCCACGCCGCCGCCAGGTACCACGCCTTCTTCAACGGCTGCACGGGTAGCGTGCAGGGCGTCTTCAACGCGGGCTTTCTTCTCTTTCATTTCTACTTCGGAACCAGCGCCAACCTTGATCACTGCAACGCCGCCGGACAGCTTGGCCAGACGCTCTTGCAGTTTTTCACGGTCGTAGTCGGACGAAGTGTCAGCCACTTGCTGACGGATCTGCAGAACGCGAGCCTGGATATCAGCTTCAACGCCGGCGCCGTCGATCACGGTGGTGTTTTCTTTGGACAGGATCACGCGCTTGGCATTACCCAGGTGTTCCAGGGTAGTGCTTTCCAGGCTCAGACCGATCTCTTCAGAGATAACGGTACCGCCCGTCAGGACAGCGATGTCCTGCAGCATGGCCTTGCGACGGTCGCCGAAGCCTGGAGCCTTGACGGCTGCGACTTTGACGATGCCACGCATGTTGTTCACAACCAGAGTCGCCAGGGCTTCGCCTTCAACGTCTTCGGCCACGATCAGCAGTGGACGGCCGGCTTTGGCAACGGCTTCCAGTACTGGCAGCATTTCGCGGATGTTCGAGATCTTTTTGTCGACCAGTAGGATCAGCGGACCGTCGAGCTCGGCAGTCATGGTCTCTGGCTTGTTCACGAAGTACGGGGACAGGTAGCCACGGTCGAACTGCATGCCTTCAACAACCGACAGTTCGTTTTCCAGGCCCGAGCCTTCTTCAACGGTGATCACGCCTTCTTTACCGACTTTTTCCATGGCTTCGGCAATGATGTCGCCGATGGAGCTGTCGGAGTTGGCCGAAATGGTGCCGACCTGAGCGATGGCCTTGGTGTCAGCGCAAGGCTTGGACAGGGCTTTCAGCTCTTTGACGATAGCGATGGTCGCTTTGTCGATACCGCGTTTCAGGTCCATCGGGTTCATGCCGGCAGCGACGGCTTTAAGGCCTTCGTTGACGATCGATTGAGCCAGAACGGTAGCGGTGGTGGTGCCGTCGCCTGCGTCATCGTTGGCACGGGAGGCAACGTCTTTGACCAGCTGCGCGCCCATGTTTTCGAAGCGATCTTTCAGCTCGATTTCTTTAGCGACGGACACGCCGTCCTTGGTGATGGTCGGAGCGCCGAAGCTCTTCTCGATGATCACGTTACGGCCTTTAGGGCCCAGGGTCGCTTTTACTGCGTCAGCCAGGACGTTGACACCGGCGAGCATTTTCTTACGGGCGGAATCGCCGAATTTAACTTCTTTAGCAGCCATGATCGATATTCCTTAAATACTTTGTAGTAGCGGGAAAATGAGCGGGGAATCAGCCTTCGATAACGGCGAGGATTTCGCTCTCGCCAATTACCAGCAGGTCTTCGCCGTCGACTTTCACGGTGTTGCTGCCGGAGTACGGGCCGAACACAACCTTGTCACCCACTTTCACAGCCAGTGCACGCACTTCACCGTTTTCCAGTGCTTTGCCTGGGCCTACGGCGAGAACTTCACCCTGGTTTGGCTTTTCAGCAGCCGAACCTGGCAGGACGATACCGCCAGCGGTTTTCTTTTCTTCTTCGCTGCGACGGACGACGACGCGGTCATGCAGAGGACGAAGCTTCATTGTCGATCTCTCCTAATTGTGGTTTTCATCGGCCGGTGTATTCCCGGCGGGTTTAACAAATCCGGCGGTGCCGGGTGCGGTTCGTCAAGCGAACCGCGGAAGTCTGTCTGGCGTGATCGCCAGAAACCTTGCGGTGACCGTTACATAAGGGCGCATAAGCTTATTACAAGGGCGGGGATCGAAATTTTTTGCATCAATGCCCCGAAAACGAACACGGCACCCGAAGGTGCCGTGCAGCTGAAACGCTTTACTTGGAATCGCGGTGTTCGAACTCGCCTTCGATCACGTTGGGCTCTCGGCCCAGCGGCTGCTGAGGAGCAGGACCGCCACGTGGTTGAAGATCATCGGCAAACGCACGCTGACGGATCGCGGCCTCTTCGGCGCGCTGGCGCATTTTATTGGCCAGCAGTCGACGGGAGATCGGCAGCAGCATGATCAGGCCCAGCACGTCAGTGACGAAGCCCGGCAGGATCAACAAACCGCCGGCCAGGGCCAGCATCAAACCTTCCAGCATGGTCTGGGCCGGCAACTCGCCGCGGTTCAGGCTTTCACGCGCACGCAACGCAGTGGCCAGACCGGCGATGCGCAGCACGAACACGCCGAGCATCGAGCCGAGAATGATCAGCAGCAGGGCCGGGAAAAACCCGATAGCCCCACTGACCTTGACGAATACGAACAGCTCCAACACCGGAAACAGTACAAAGAGCAATAAAAAAGGGCGCATCAAATGGTTCCTCAACGCAAGAATGCCTTGCCAGTCTTCCCTAGATGACGTCGCCGCTTCGTGAATTCAAGCGTCGGCCACTTCATTTTTCGGCCATTGCTCGGCGTGAGCCAGGAAAACCAAGGCTTCGCGCACTTGTGTCGGCGTATTACAGGGTGCCTGGAACGGTAGCCAGTACAGGGCCTGACCAATGCGCAGGTGCATGCCTTCTGTGTCGATACCGGCCAGTTGCGCCGGTTCGGTTTTCGGCAGCCCCGCCAGGTCGACGTAGTGGGCGATGGCTTTGGCGTGATCGGCATTCATGTGCTCGACCATGCTCACTTCGGCTTTGCCGGCGAACGGGTTGGCCAGGGTCAGCTGATCGACCCAGTGAATCGCGCCGAAACCGCCAATGTAACGGTGACGCACAGGTTTAAGCACCCAGAAATCGAAATCGTGGGCCTTGTGGTAGCTCTGCGACTCCGGGAAATAGCGGTAGTAACGCTCGGCTGCGGCTTCGATCGCGGCCTCGTCTTCGAGCTTTTCTGCTTCGGCGAGATAAGTCAGGCGACCAACGGCTTGTACGTCGTCGGCCTCACGTTCGCCCACAAACAACGAGCATTTCGGATCTTTCTGCAGGTTATGGGTGTGCTGGGCGATGCGGCTGATAAGGATCAGCGGCCGGCCCTGCTCGTCCAGGCAATACGGAACCACGGAGCCAAACGGGAAACCGGGCATCGACTTGGAGTGCGTCGACAGCACCCCGCGGTATTCCTTGAGAAGCAATTCTCGGGCATTCTTGGCCGCTTCAACGCTCAATTTATGACTCCTTATATAGAATTCGTCGAAAAAACGGACAGGCGCCTGGGGATAAGTTCCAGTACGCCATCGGGGCAGTTCTCATGTGCAACCAGGCCACATCAGGTGCAGATCGAGAGGCCCTCTAGGAAGGAAACCACTCTGAACCTGCTATTGGGGCATGCGAATGCAACTCACTGACAAAGTAATCATTATCACTGGCGGTTGCCAGGGTTTAGGCCGTTCCATGGCCGAGTATTTCGCGGGTAAAGGCGCGAAGCTGGCGCTGGTGGACCTGAACCAGGAAAAGCTCGACGACACCATCGCGGCGTGCAAAGCCAAGGGCGTAGAGGCTCGGGCTTACCTGTGCAACGTCGCCAACGAAGAGCAAGTGACGCATATGGTCGCCCAGGTGGCCGAAGATTTCGGCGCGATTCATGGCCTGATCAACAACGCCGGCATCCTGCGCGACGGCCTGCTGCTGAAGGTCAAGGATGGCGAAATGACCAAGATGAGCCTGGCCCAATGGCAGGCGGTCATCGACGTCAACCTGACCGGTGTGTTCCTGTGCACCCGTGAAGTCGCGGCAAAAATGGTCGAGCTGAACAACAGCGGCGCGATCATCAATATCTCCTCGATCTCCCGCGCCGGCAACGTCGGCCAGACCAACTACTCCGCCGCCAAGGCTGGCGTGGCTGCTGCGACCGTGACCTGGGCCAAGGAACTGGCGCGTTATGGCATTCGCGTGGCGGGCATCGCACCGGGTTTTATTGAAACCGAGATGACGTTGGGCATGAAGCCGGAAGCGCTGGAGAAGATGACGGCCGGGATTCCACTCAAGCGCATGGGCAAACCGGAAGAGATCGCCCATTCGGCGGCGTACATTTTCGAGAACGACTATTACACCGGCCGGATTCTGGAAATGGATGGCGGGTTGCGCATCTAAGACCTGCCAAAAACCACTGTGGGAGCGAGCTTGCTCGCGATAGCGGTGTGTCAGTCACCATCACTGGTGAATGTGACACCCCCATCGCGAGCAAGCTCGCTCCCACAGGTTTTGCGTGTTATCCGAAGGGTATCAATCGTCACTGATGGTGATGTTCGGCATTGCAGGCGATGCCGCTTCCTGCAACACAATCCGCGCGCCGACGTGACGGGCGAGTTCCTGGTACACCAGCGCAATCGGGCTGTCCGGCTCGGCGATCACCGTTGGCTTGCCGCCATCGGCCTGCTCGCGGATGGCCATTGCCAGCGGCAACGACGCCAGCAGTTCGACGCCATATTGATTGGCCAGCTTCACACCGCCCCCTTCACCGAACAGATGCTCGGCATGCCCGCAATTGGAGCAGATGTGCACGGCCATGTTTTCCACCACGCCCAGTACCGGGATGTTGACCTTGCGGAACATCTCCACGCCTTTGCGTGCGTCCAGCAGCGCCAGATCTTGCGGGGTAGTGACGATGACGGCACCGGCCACCGGGACTTTCTGCGCCAGGGTCAGCTGGATGTCACCGGTGCCTGGCGGCATGTCGATGACCAGGTAATCCAGATCGCCCCAGGCGGTTTGCGTGACCAGTTGCAACAGCGCGCCGGAGACCATCGGCCCGCGCCAGACCATCGGCGTGTTGTCGTCGGTCAGGAACGCCATGGACATCACTTCCACGCCATGGGATTCGATTGGCACGAACCATTTCTGATCCTTGACCTTCGGTCGGGTGCCTTCAGGGATGCCGAACATGATGCCCTGGCTCGGGCCGTAGATGTCCGCGTCGAGAATCCCGACCTTGGCGCCTTCACGGGCCAGGGCCAGCGCGAGGTTGGCGGCGGTGGTGGATTTGCCCACGCCGCCCTTGCCGGACGCCACGGCGACCACGTTCTTGACGTTCGCCAGGCCCGGAATCTGCGCCTGGGCCTTGTGCGCGGCGATCACGCTGGTGATGTCAACGCGAGCGCTTGTCACGCCGTCGAGGCCTTCGATCGCCATTTGCAGCATCTGCGACCAGCCACTTTTGAACAGACCGGCGGCGTAGCCCAGCTCCAGCTGCACGCTGACGCGATCGCCCTGGATGTCGATGCTGCGCACGCACCCGGCGCTGACCGGGTCCTGGTTCAGATAAGGGTCGGTGTATTGGCGAAGGACGGCTTCCACCGCTGCGCGATTGACGGCGCTCATGGGCAACTCCGATAGCAAGACTGGAAAATCAGGCGGGTATCCTAACCGTTCTAGGTCATGGACGGCATGCCCACCGATGATTTGTGGCAAACACATTCCTGTGGCGAGGGAGCTTGCTCCCGCTCGGCTGCGCAGCAGTCGCAATCTGGTTGACGCGATCCTTCTGACAGAGCCGAGTTGTAGGGTTTGGGGCGGCTTCGCCACCCAGCGGGAGCAAGCTCCCTCGCCACAATGGCACTTTCGCCCTCAAACTGCCTGTTCACAGGTTTGGGCATCCGATGCAACCGGAAACAGGCGCACGGGGTGAAAAATATGCGCCGGCGCTTTATAGTGGCCGACCTCCGTTTCATCAAGTAGCCGAGCCCCATGTCCGAGCCACGCAAGATCCTCGTCACCAGCGCCCTGCCCTATGCCAATGGTTCGATCCATCTTGGCCACATGCTGGAATACATCCAGACCGATATGTGGGTGCGCTTCCAGAAGCACCGCGGCAACCAATGCATTTATGTCTGCGCCGACGACGCCCATGGTTCGGCCATCATGCTGCGCGCGGAAAAGGAAGGCATCACCCCGGAACAACTGATCGCCAACGTCCAGGCTGAACACAGCGCCGACTTTGCCGAGTTCCTGGTGGACTTCGACAACTTCCACTCCACTCACGCCGAAGAAAACCGTGAGCTGTCGAGCCAGATCTACCTGAAGCTGCGCGACGCCGGGCACATCGCCCAGCGCTCGATCACTCAGTACTTCGACCCGGAAAAGAAAATGTTCCTGGCCGACCGCTTCATCAAAGGCACGTGCCCGAAATGCGGCACTGAAGACCAGTACGGCGACAACTGCGAAAAATGCGGTGCAACCTACGCACCCACCGACCTGAAGGATCCGAAGTCGGCGATCTCTGGCGCCACTCCGGTGCTCAAGGATTCCCAGCACTTCTTCTTCAAGCTGCCGGACTTCCAGGAAATGCTGCAAGCCTGGACCCGCAGCGGCACCCTGCAAGAAGCCGTGGCGAACAAGATCGCCGAATGGCTGGATGCCGGCCTGCAACAGTGGGACATTTCCCGCGACGCGCCGTATTTCGGTTTCGAGATCCCCGACGAGCCGGGCAAATACTTCTACGTCTGGCTGGACGCGCCGATCGGCTACATGGCGAGCTTCAAGAACCTCTGCGCCCGCCGTCCGGAACTGGATTTCGACGCGTTCTGGGGCAAGGATTCCACCGCCGAGCTGTACCATTTCATCGGCAAGGACATCGTCAACTTCCACGCCCTGTTCTGGCCAGCCATGCTCGAAGGCGCCGGTTTCCGCAAGCCGACCGGTATCAACGTGCACGGCTACCTGACCGTCAATGGTCAGAAAATGTCCAAGTCCCGCGGCACCTTTATAAAGGCCCGGACTTACCTGGACCACTTGTCGCCGGAATACCTGCGTTACTACTACGCGGCCAAGCTGAGCCGTGGCGTCGATGACCTGGACTTGAACCTCGAAGACTTCGTGCAGAAGGTCAACTCCGACCTGGTCGGTAAAGTCGTCAACATTGCCAGCCGTTGCGCCGGTTTCATCCACAAGGGTAACGGCGGTGTGCTGGTGGCCGGCAACGCCGCACCGGAACTGACCGACGCGTTCCTCGCCGCTGCGCCAAGCATTGCCGAGGCCTACGAGGCGCGCGACTTCGCCCGTGCCATGCGCGAGATCATGGGCCTGGCCGACCGTGCCAACGCCTGGATCGCCGACAAGGCGCCGTGGTCGCTGAACAAACAGGAAGGCAAGCAGGACGAAGTCCAGGCCATCTGCGCCCTGGGCGTGAACCTGTTCCGCCAACTGGTGATCTTCCTCAAGCCGGTACTGCCGCTGCTGGCCGCCGACGCCGAGGCATTCCTGAACGTCGCGCCGCTGACCTGGAACGACCACGCCACCTTGCTCAGCAACCATCAACTGAACGAGTTCAAGCCGTTGATGACCCGTATCGACCCGGTAAAAGTGCAAGCCATGAGCGATGCATCGAAAGAAGACCTGACCGCCAGCGCAACCGACACGGGCAATGCTGCGCCTGCCGGCAACGGCGAACTGGCCAAGGATCCGCTGTCGCCGGAAATCGAGTTCGACGCCTTTGCCGCTGTCGACTTGCGCGTCGCCTTGATCGTCAAGGCTGAACACGTGGAAGGGGCCGACAAACTGCTGCGCCTGACCCTGGACATCGGTGACGAGCAACGCAATGTGTTCTCGGGGATCAAGAGCGCTTACCCGGATCCATCCAAGCTCAATGGCCGTCTGACCATGATGATCGCCAACCTCAAGCCACGGAAAATGAAGTTCGGCATCTCCGAAGGCATGGTGATGGCGGCGGGCCCTGGCGGTGAAGAAATCTACCTGCTCAGCCCGGACAGCGGCGCCAGGCCGGGTCAGCGCATCAAGTAAGTTTCTGCGCTAAATCGATCCCACAGCCGTGCCTGGTGCGACTGTGGGATTTTCATATCTGGCCCCACCCTCCGTCCTTGCCGGATAATGCCTAAGCTTTTTAGACCGCTCCGTTAAAAAGCCCTCTTTCTACCGGCACGATCATGACCGAGATATTTCTTACGCTTATCAGCGCTGCCCTGATCAACAACCTCGTGTTGCACTGGCCGCTGGGCGTCGATCCGCTGCTGGGCAGCGAGCGCGATCAGGTTCATGCGTTGGGTATTGCGACGACGTGCCTGATGCTGATGGTCGGCATGCTGGGCTACTCGGCCTATTACTGGCTGCTGGTGCCGCTGGAGCTGACTTCGCTGCGCCTTTTCGTATTCCTGCCATTGAGCGTTCTGCTGATTGGTCCACTGTTGAAACTGCTGTCGCGCTTACTTCCCAAACGTTCATTCGATGGCCTATGGCCGTTGCTGCTGGGCAACGCGGGTGTGCTGGGGCTGACATTGCTCAATACCACGCACGACCAGGGATTCTTTCACGCCACTGCCCTGTGCCTCGGTGCCGGGCTGGGGTTCTGGCTGGTGCTGAGCCTGTTCAGCGACTTGCGCCAGCGCACTCTCGATAACGATGTTCCCCTGCCCTTTCGTGGCCTGCCGATCGAACTGATCGGCGCCGGACTGATCGCAGTGGTTTTTCTCGGGTTCAGCGGGCTGATCAAAACATGAGTCTGATTCAACGCATCGACGCCCTCTTGCCGCAGACCCAATGCGGCAAGTGCGGCCACCCCGGATGCAAGCCTTACGCCGAAGGCATCGCCAGCGGCGAGCCGATCAACAAGTGCCCGCCAGGGGGCAGCGAAACCATCTCGGCGCTGGCCGAGTTGCTGCAAGTGCCGGTACTGGAACTGGACGTCAGTCGCGGCTCGGCACCGGCGCAGATCGCCTATATTCGTGAAGCGGAGTGTATTGGTTGCACCAAGTGCATCCAGGCGTGCCCAGTGGATGCCATCGTCGGCGCGGCAAAATTGATGCACACGGTGATCGTCGACGAATGCACCGGTTGCGACCTGTGTGTCGCGCCGTGCCCGGTGGATTGCATCGAAATGCGGCCACTGCCCTTGGCCACGGTGCTGCCGATTGTCGGTGGCCTGGCGTTCAGCCTTGAGGAACAACGGGCGCGCACCGCCAAACGCAATCATGCGCGGCGTCGCTTCGAACAACGCAACGCCCGCTTGCGCCGTGAGGAAGAGCAGAAGCTCGCCGAACGCCAGGCCCGCGCTCAACGCGCCCTGCCGCACAGCGAGGTGCCGACGCTCGACCCGGTTCAGGCTGCACTTGAACGGGTGCGTGCGCAGAAAGCGGCAAACGCTGATGCGGCGTTGAAAAAAGCCAAGATCGACCTGGCGATGAGTCGTGCGCAACTGAACAAGTCGCTCAAGGCGTTCGGGCATCCGCCGACCTTCGAGCAGCAGTCGCAACTGATCGTGCTGCAACAGCAATTCGAAGTGGCGGAGCAAGCCTTGGCGAAGCTGGAAAACAACGCGCCGCCAATTCCGGCACCAGCGGCGCCTGCGAAGGACGCCGAACTGAAACGGGCGAAGATCCAGCTGGCCATGCGCCGCGCCGAACTCAACAAGGCGCGAACCGGCGAAGCTGCGGCTGAACTGATTGCAGCGCTGGAACACGCGGTGATGGACGCCGAGCGTCAGGTCGATGCCTATGTCGCCCCTTGAATCGGTGGACGAACGCCTTCAGCAGGCCATGAAGCTGGTGTTGCTGGCCACGGTGCCGGGCATGCTGGCGTTGTTCTGGTTGTATGGCTGGGGCGTATTGATCAACCTGTTTCTGGCGGTCCTGACCGCATTGGCGGTTGAAGCCGCGGTATTGCAACTGCGCAAGCAATCGATCAAACCGACCTTGAGCGACGGCAGCGCTCTGGTCAGCGCGACGTTACTGACCCTGGCCTTGCCACCTTATTGCCCGTGGTGGCTGACGGTCAGTGCGGCGACATTCGCGCTGCTCGGCAAACACCTCTACGGTGGCGTCGGCAAGAATCCGTTCAATCCGGCGATGCTCGGTTTTGCCCTGGTGCTGGTGGCCTTTCCGCAGCAAATGACCCTCTGGCCGTCGGCCCACGGCATGAATCTGCTCGGTGGCTTGCAACAGGTCTTCGGCTTCGGCCAGGCGCCAGATGCCTGGGTCCAGGCCACGGCGCTGGACAGCCTGCGGATCAACAAAAGCCTGACCATGGATGAACTCTTCTCGAGCAAGCCGGCGTTCGGTCATTTCGGCGGGCGCGGTGTGGAATGGGTCAACCTGGCCTTTCTCGCCGGCGGCGCGTTTCTTCTGCAACGGCGGGTGTTCACTTGGCATGCACCGGTCGGCATGCTTGCCAGTCTGTTCATCATCAGCCTGCTGTGCTGGAACGGTTCGGGTTCCGACTCCAATGGCTCGCCGCTGTTTCACTTGCTCACCGGCGCGACCATGCTGGGTGCATTCTTTATAGCCACCGAACCGGTGTCCGGCGCAAAAAGCCCCGGTGCCCGACTGCTGTTCGGTGCCGGCGTGGGATTACTCACCTACCTGATTCGTACCTGGGGCGGTTACCCGGACGGCTTGGCGTTTGCCGTGTTGCTGATGAACCTGTGTGTCCCGGCGCTGGAGCGGTTAGTCGCGTCCAGGCAGGAGCAGATTGCCCCATGAACCGAGCGACGAGCGTTGTGATTCTGGTGCTGCTGGCCGGGCTGGGAATTGGCGTGACGTACTTCGTGCAACATGCCAGCGAACCGCGCATCAGTGCGCAACAGCGCTTGATCGACAGTCGCACCCTGCTTGACCTGCTAACGCCAGACAGCTACGACAATCAACCGCTGGACCAGCCACTCGTCCTCGAAAATATTCGACTGCCCAACAGCACGCTGCTGGGCGGCTATTTGGCGACCAAGGCCAGCCAACCGAGCGCGGTGTTGCTGCGCAGCCAGACCCTGGGCTACGAGGGCTCCATCGAGCTGCTGATCGCCATCGGCGCCAACGGCAAGCTGCTGGGGGTCAAGACCCTCAAGCAATCGGAAACCCCCGCGCTGGGCGGCAAGATTGCCGACTGGCCCAATACCTGGCTTCAGGTGTTTACCGGCAAGTCTCGAAACGACCCCGGCGACACCGGCTGGGCCTTGAAAAAAGATCAGGGTCAATTCGATCAGATAGCGGGCGCGACCATTACTTCACGAGCGGTGATCAGCGCCGTTCATGACGCGTTGCGTTTCTTCGACGAACACCCGCAACAGTTGATCGGGAGCAGCGCGCATGAATAAGACATCGACACTGCGAAACGCTCTGATGCTTGCGCCTCTGATCGGCGCTACGGAAGCCTGGCTGACCGCCCTCGGCCTGTGGCTGATGTTCTTCGTGGTGATCAATGCCTATGACGTCAGCATGGCCGCCTTGCGATCACGGCTGATCCCGTCCACCCGCTTGCTTGCGAGTATCCTCTTGGCGGCCACCTTGACCAGTTGCGCGGAACTGGCTGCGCAGGTCGGCTCACTTCAATGGCATCAGCACGCGGGGATCTATGCAGGATTGATCGCCCTGCAATGCGTGGTGCTGGAACACAATGGTTTTTTCCAGGAACCGCGGCTTGATCGCTTGCGCCTCTGCGGCCTGTTTGGCGCGCTGATGGTGGGCCTTGGCCTGGTGCGCGAGCTGATCGGCAACAGCGGCCTGCACTTCGCTACGCTGGTCCCCGGCGGATTCATCCTTCTGGGCCTGCTGATCGCCGCCTGGCAGGCCTGGCACCGACCGACTCCCTCACACTGACCGACTTCGAGGAAACGTACTGTCCATGAATGCCGCAAAACGTCTGGAAATTTTCCGCAGGTTTCACGAAGACAACCCGGAACCGAAGACCGAACTGGCCTATTCCTCGCCGTTCGAATTGCTGATTGCCGTCATTCTGTCCGCCCAGTCGACCGATGTCGGCGTGAACAAGGCCACCGCCAGACTCTACCCGGTGGCCAATACGCCGGCGGCGATTCATGCCTTGGGCGTTGAAGGGCTGTCGGAATACATCAAGACCATCGGCCTGTTCAACAGCAAAGCGAAAAACGTGATCGAAACCTGTCGTTTGCTGGTGGAGCGTCATGGCGGCGAGGTTCCGCAGACCCGCGAGGAGTTGGAAGCGCTACCCGGCGTCGGCCGCAAGACCGCCAACGTGGTGCTCAATACCGCTTTTCGCCAACTGACCATGGCCGTGGACACCCATATTTTTCGGGTCAGCAACCGCACGGGCATTGCACCGGGCAAAAACGTGGTCGAGGTGGAGATGAAGCTGATGAAGTTTGTCCCCAAGCAATACCTGCTCGATTCACACCATTGGCTGATCCTTCATGGACGCTACGTTTGCCTGGCCCGCAAGCCTCGTTGCGGGAGCTGCCGGATCGAAGACCTGTGCGAATACAAGCAAAAGACCTCGGACGATTGAGGCGCTATTAGATTTATTGATCCATCGATTGAAAAAATCTTTTTTACCCGCCGGGAGTTTGTCGATATAAGGAGCGCCAAAGGCAGTCTTAGCCTGGAGTTGACTTTATGAGCACTGGCAAAGAGCAATTGGACGTAGAAGACGACTTCACACCCGTTGAGGCCGATGACGCTGAACCGGTGGTTGAAGTGGCAAAGACCAACCTGAGCAAACGCCGCACCATCGACAATCTGCTGGAGGAGCGCCGACTGCAAAAGCAATTGGCCGATTACGATTTTGACCTTTGACACCTGAAAGCCTCCCGAAACGGAGGCTTTTTACTGAGTGCCGCCCCCCCGATGAACGCCCTTTCATCGCGCCTCGTCAATCGCCAGTGCGTTCATACCAGTCCATTGCGTTGAGCGAGTTCGATCAGATCCACCAAAGAGCGAGCATTGAGCTTCAACAACAGGCGTGTCTTGTAAGTACTGACGGTTTTATTGCTGAGGAACATTCCATCGGCAATCTCCTTGTTTGTCTTTCCTCGAGCCAACTGTTGCAACACCATCATTTCGCGCCCGGACAGACGATCCACCATATCGGCTTCACTGGCATTCCCGAGACTGGAACGAACGGTGTGCAGCGCTTGATTCGGAAAGTAGCTGTAACCCGAAAGTACGGCCTTTATCGCACTGAGCAACTCAGTGAGATCCTGTTGTTTGCAGACATACCCGGCGGCTCCCGACTGCATGCAACGCATTGAAAAATGTCCGGGGGCCTGAGAAGTCAATATCAGCACTTTAAGAGGTATCGCCGTTGTTGTCAGACGCGCAATGACTTCCAACCCGTCCAGCTTCGGTATTCCAATATCCAGAATGACAATATCCGGCATAAGTTCGCGGGCAAGTTGTAACGCATCCACACCGTTATCTGTTTCTGCAATGACTTCGTAGCCATGACGCTCCATCAGCATACGTACCGCAAGACGAATGACGGGGTGATCATCCACGATCAGCACTTTATTCATGGGCAAGTCCAATTTCGCTGTTCGAATTTTTAGAGCCCGCACAATAGCCTAGTCGTTTCATCCGTGGCATGCCGGTCCCCTCGGCCACCCGCAGCGAGAGACATTCCCTACAAACAAGCAGGACATGTCTTACAAAAATCACACGAGTACTGTGTGTCTTAAATTTTACCGACCCGTCGGCACGGTGCTTTTAAACCTGTTTTCGTATCGATTTACATCAGGAAATCAAAGAAACCAGAGGCTGGCCGAAGCATCCGACAAACGCTGACGATTGAACTACGCTTAAAAAGTAACCGATATTGTCAGGCGAGCATTCACACCCGCTCATTAAAACCCAGACCTTCCAACTAAAACCATTACACCAGGCAACACTTCAGAAACAGCAATCAACCCTGCACTTATTAAATCAAGAACAACAAAAATACCCGAGACGCAAACAATACAGCTACTATGATAACCGTTAACAAACCCATTAAAAGGACACCACCAAAACAGTAGACCTCCCTCCCAAACACAGCGACTTACCAAAAACCGGAACCTCTCCATAAATTGATCGAGAACAGACAATCTTTCATGAGCAAACAACATGAACAAATTCAAAACAAGAATTTCCAACCCCATGACAATCATTGCGATATTCGCAACACTGTCTGAAACTTCAGCTGCTATTTCTCTTCCCTTTCTCGACAATAAGGAACGGGAGATCTATATCTGGTTTCTTATCAGCTTCCCCTTTTACTTGCTCTTTCTATTCTTCGTCACACTCAACTTCAACTATCGATCGCTTTACGCGCCCTCTGATTTTGAGAAAGGTAAGCACTTCATCAAGGCCATGGCCGATGCCGATTACTCGCAAGTCAATACACCCGAGCATTTGGAGCCCCCCTTACGCGCAACGGTGTTGCTAAAGGATCTGCACATTGTCGATGCTCGATGGATGAACAACAAAATGGATTTCAATACCTTGATGGAAAAGGTCCAGCAACCACAGGAAAACCCTGCGCGCGTGATCGTGTTTCTAACGTGTACTGATTCAGAGGCGTTGCTGAAGGAAGGCGCACACAAGCATTCGAAACAAACAAAGAAACGCAACAGCACTGCGTTCTGGGTTGCCTACAATTTGAGCTCACATGGCATGACGACGATGGCTTGAGCGCCAATAGCAGAAGACAGCTCTCGAAGGGCAATCGGAGAGCAAAGCAGACGAAAGCTTATTTGTAACAACAACAAGAAAGTTGAAACATGATACCTGGCAGGAAAAATCCCTCTTTCAGAATTGTGGCCTTGTCACCGACAAGGCCACATTTCCATTACCTTCGTGGCCGCTTCAAAGGTCTCAGAACAGCTTCCGGCCTTTGTTCGCAGCAATGCGCATGCGCAAGGCGTTGAGCTTGATAAAGCCCGCCGCATCGGCCTGGTTGTAAGCGCCGCCGTCTTCTTCGAAGGTCGCGATGTTGGCATCGAACAACGATTCGTCAGACTTGCGACCGGTGACGATCACATTGCCCTTGTACAGCTTCAGGCGCACAACGCCGTTCACGTGAGCCTGGGACGCATCGATCATCTGTTGCAGCATCAGACGCTCTGGGCTCCACCAGTAACCGGTGTAGATCAGGCTGGCGTATTTAGGCATCAGCTCGTCTTTGAGGTGAGCCACTTCGCGGTCCAGGGTGATCGATTCGATCGCACGGTGAGCGCGTAGCATGATGGTGCCGCCAGGGGTTTCGTAGCAACCACGGGACTTCATGCCCACGTAACGGTTCTCGACAATGTCGAGACGGCCGATACCGTGTTCGCCACCGATACGGTTCAGGGTCGCCAGCACGGTGGCCGGGGTCATTTCGACGCCGTCCAATGCAACGATGTCGCCGTTGCGGTAGGTCAGTTCCAGGTACTGCGCCTTGTCAGGAGCCTTCTCCGGGGAGACGGTCCATTTCCACATGTCTTCTTCGTGCTCAGTCCAGGTGTCTTCCAGCACGCCGCCTTCATAGGAGATGTGCAGCAGGTTGGCATCCATCGAATACGGGGATTTTTTCTTGCCGTGGCGCTCGATCGGGATGTTGTGCTTTTCAGCATAATCCATCAGCTTTTCACGGGAGAGCAGGTCCCATTCACGCCAAGGGGCGATCACTTTCACGCCTGGCTTGAGTGCGTAGGCGCCCAGTTCGAAACGAACCTGGTCGTTACCCTTGCCGGTGGCACCGTGGGAAATGGCGTCAGCGCCGGTTTCGTTGGCGATTTCGATCAGGCGTTTGGCGATCAACGGACGAGCGATGGAAGTACCCAGCAGGTACTCGCCTTCGTAAACGGTGTTGGCGCGGAACATCGGGAAAACGAAATCGCGCACGAATTCTTCGCGCAGATCGTCGATGTAGATCTCTTTCACGCCCATGGCCTGAGCCTTGGCGCGTGCAGGTTCGACCTCTTCGCCCTGACCCAGGTCAGCGGTAAAGGTCACCACTTCACAGTTATAAGTATCCTGCAGCCACTTGAGGATCACCGAAGTGTCCAGGCCGCCGGAATACGCCAGAACGACCTTGTTTACGTCCGCCATGCCATCACTCCACGGGGTTCTACGGAAAGCCGTGAAGTCTACCGGTCATACGGAATAATTTACAGAGGCGCGACAGCTTATGACGACGAAGCGACAGATTCTGTCGAGCGAGCGACGATGACCGGCGAGTCAGGAAGTAGCCGGTGTGCTGCCCGTAGCGACTTGAGGCGCGACTTTCTCGGTCGGCGCTACCCGTTCCAGGCGCACGGCGACCCGGCGATTTTTCGCGCGGTTGCTGGCGTTGGTGTTCGGCGCCACAGGGTAGCGCTCACCGTGAAAACGCAGGGTGATCTGCGATTCCTGGATGCCATTGGCCTTGAAATAGTCCATCACCGCCAACGCCCGGCGGCGTGACAGCTCGCGGTTGGTCAGGCGGTTGCCGCTGTTGTCGGAGTGCCCGTCGAGTTCAATGTGATTGACCGTCGGATCCGCCTTCATGAACTCCAGCATCACCTGCAACTGCGCCTTGGCTTGCGGATCGAGATCAACGCCTTCACCCGGGAAGCCGATCTCGGACTGTTTGACCTGCTCGAAATTCTTCGGCAGCAGTTTCGCCACGCAGCCCTGATAGTCGTTGAAGGCCTTGCTGAACTTGACCGGCAACAAGCGCACTTCAGAGACGCGGCCATCGCCAGAGGAATGTCGGATGACAGGACTGCGGCCGTCCATCAACCCGCTGATCAGGCGCCCGGCCTGAACTTGCGAACTGTTGAACAACACGTTGCCGCTGCCGATTCTCACCGAACCCAGGTTGATGTCGCCACGTCCCGGTTGCCACGGTGCAGCGGCCGCCAGCAGGGTCGCTGAACCGCCGCCGATCATCGCGTTGTAAGCTTTGAGACGAAACGTCGCCTGTTCGCCGGCGCGGCGCACGAATTCACCCGAACCGAAATCGGTGATCGGTTGAGTCAGGCGGCATTCGAACTTGTCACCTTCGACCGTCCACTCGATGCTCTCCAGACGTGTCTGGAAAGTGAGCGCCATCGCAGGGAGGCTGGCAAACACACTGAGCAAGGCTAAATAACGCTGGCGCACGGGAGGCTCCACTGGCTTCTACAACAAAAAGACCGACACACATATTTCCGGCATACCTGTTGGATATCGGAAGCTTCCTGCAAAACTTGATAGCGAGTGCCTGAGAGAGTCTTTTCCGGTAGCATTCCCCAGAGTTTGACCCGCCTGGAATCCCCTCATGTCCGACCGCCTGACCCTGCTGCGTCCCGACGACTGGCATATTCATCTTCGCGATGGTGCTGTGTTGACCAATACCGTTGCGGATGTCGCGCGCACCTTTGGTCGCGCCATCATCATGCCCAACCTGGTACCTCCGGTGCGTAACGCCGCTGAAGCCGACGGCTATCGCCAGCGGATTCTCGCTGCACGTCCGGCCGGCAGTCGTTTCGAACCGTTGATGGTGCTGTACCTGACCGACCGCACCCAGCCCGACGAAATTCGCGAGGCCAAGGCCAGCGGATTCGTTTACGCCGCCAAGCTGTACCCGGCCGGCGCGACCACCAACTCGGACTCGGGTGTCACCAGTATCGACAAGATCTTCCCTGCACTTGAGGCCATGGCCGACGTCGGGATGCCCTTGCTGATTCACGGTGAAGTCACCCGCGGCGATGTCGATGTGTTCGACCGCGAAAAAATCTTCATCGATGAGCACATGCGTCGTGTGGTCGAGCGTTTCCCGACGCTCAAAGTGGTGTTCGAACACATCACCACCGCGGACGCCGTGCAGTTCGTCAATGAGGCTTCGGCCAACGTTGGCGCAACCATCACCGCGCATCACCTGCTGTACAACCGCAATCACATGCTGGTGGGCGGGATTCGGCCGCACTTCTATTGCCTGCCGATCCTCAAGCGCAACACCCATCAAGAAGCCCTGCTCGACGCCGCCACCAGCGGCAGCGACAAGTTCTTCCTCGGCACCGACTCCGCGCCCCACGCCCAGCACGCCAAAGAAGCGGCCTGCGGCTGTGCCGGTTGCTACACCGCTTATGCGGCAATCGAGATGTACGCCGAAGCCTTTGAACAACGCAACGCGCTGGACAAGCTCGAAGCCTTCGCCAGCCTCAACGGCCCGCGCTTCTATGGCCTGCCGGTAAACACCGATCGCATCACCCTGGTCCGCGATGAGTGGACCGCCCCAACCAGCCTGCCATTTGGCGAGCTGACCGTAATCCCGCTGCGCGCCGGTGAAAAACTGCGCTGGCGCCTGCTGGAGGAACACGCGTGAGTGAAGACCATTTCGACGACGAACAGGACGGTCAAGGCGGCGGAGGTGGTTCGCGCCACCCGATGGCTGAGCGCTTCCGTGGGTACCTGCCAGTTGTTGTCGACGTTGAAACCGGCGGTTTCAACTCTGCCACTGACGCCCTGCTGGAAATCGCCGCGACCACGATCGCCATGGATGAAAAAGGCTTTGTGTACCCCGATCACACCTATTTCTTCCGTGTCGAACCTTTTGAAGGCGCGAACATTGAAGCGGCTGCGCTGGAATTCACCGGGATCAAACTCGATCACCCGCTGCGTATGGCGGTGAGCGAAGAAACGGCCCTGACCGATATTTTCCGTGGCATCCGCAAGGCCCTGAAAGCCAACGGCTGCAAACGGGCGATTCTGGTCGGGCACAACAGCAGCTTCGATCTGGGTTTCCTCAACGCCGCTGTCGCGCGCCTGGACATGAAACGTAACCCGTTTCATCCCTTCTCCAGTTTCGATACCGCGACCCTCGCTGGCCTGGCTTACGGTCAAACCGTGCTGGCCAAGGCTTGCCAGGCGGCGGACATCGACTTCGACGGTCGTGAGGCTCACTCGGCGCGCTACGACACCGAGAAGACGGCCGAGCTGTTCTGCGGCATCGTCAATCGCTGGAAACAAATGGGCGGCTGGGAAGACTTCAACGACTGATGTGGGAGCGAGCCTGCTCGCGATGCAGGCGACGCGGTTTAACATGAAGATCGCGTCATCGTTCATCGCCAGCGAGCCGGCTCCTACAGAGACCTGCGTTTCTTCCGCCTATAAAAAAACCGGCCTCAGCGGCCGGTTTTTTTATGCCTCGAACGTGCCTTACAGCGCAGCAGCGTGCTCGGTCAGGTAAGCCGCGACGCCTTCGGTCGAAGCGGTCATGCCTTTGTCGCCTTTTTTCCAGTTGGCAGGGCAAACTTCGCCGTGCTCTTCGTGGAATTGCAGAGCGTCGACCAGACGGACCAGCTCTTCAATGTTACGGCCCAGCGGCAGGTCGTTGATGATCTGCGAACGGACAACGCCTTTGTCGTCGATCAGGAACGCGCCACGGAAAGCCACGCCGCCTTCGGACTCAACGTCGTAGGCCTTGGCGATTTCGTGCTTGATGTCGGCAGCCATGGTGTAACGGACTTCGCCGATACCGCCATTGTTGACCGGGGTGTTGCGCCAGGCGTTGTGGGTGAAGTGCGAGTCGATCGAAACGGCGATCACTTCAACGTTGCGTGCCTTGAAGTCAGACATGCGGTTGTCCAGAGCAATCAGCTCGGACGGGCAAACGAAGGTGAAGTCCAGTGGGTAGAAGAACACCAGGCCGTATTTGCCTTTGATGGCCGACGACAGGGTGAAGCTGTCTACGATTTCGCCATTGCCGAGGACGGCAGGTACGGTGAAGTCGGGGGCTTGTTTGCCTACGAGTACGCTCATGGAATATCTCCTGGTCTATATATCGTGAAGAACTGGGTTCGCGTCAGCCTGCCACCCTCAGGCGACAGCCCTGTGACACGACCCCCTTCGCAAGGACCGACCATCATACACGGCGTTTTTGAGCTGTCCTCAACGGTTTTTCATCGGCGCAACAAATTGGCCATCGCAGCAGGTAATGGCAGATGCCTGGATGAAAACCGTTCGTCAGTCATACGCGCTTATAACGCAAAGCTTTCAGAAACCACTTTGACAATCATTCTCGTTAACATTAAGATCCATCGCAACTGAGTCACCACCAGCGACGGTTCTTAGCTTATGTATGTCTGCCTCTGCACTGGCGTCACCGACGGTCAAATCCGCGATGCAATCTATGAAGGTTGCTGCAGCTACAAAGAAGTTCGTCAGGCCACCGGCGTAGCCAGCCAATGTGGTAAATGCGCCTGCCTTGCCAAGGAAGTGGTGCGTGAAACCCTGACCAAATTGCAATCGGCCCAGGCTGCGATTCCGTTCCCAGTAGAATTTACTGCCGCGTAATTACCCTATTCCAAAGAACCGGACTTGATGTCCGGTTTTTTTATGTCTGGAAATCAACTGCTTACGCTCTAGACGCGGAACACAAACATTCTTATTCCGATTAATTTTCATTTAAGTTTCAATAACTTAGGTTTGACACTCTTAGTTGTGCGGCTCAAACTCTGGCTTATTGACAGCTAATACAGGGCAGGACCCCATCATGAAAGGCGACATTACAGTCATCCAACATCTCAACAAGATCCTTGCCAATGAGCTGGTCGCGATCAATCAATACTTTCTGCATGCGCGCATGTACGAAGATTGGGGTCTGAACAAGCTCGGCAAGCACGAATACCACGAATCCATCGACGAGATGAAACACGCGGACAAGCTGATCAAGCGCATCCTGTTCCTCGAAGGCCTGCCGAACGTCCAGGACCTGGGCAAGCTGCAGATCGGCGAGCACACCCAGGAAATGCTGGAGTGCGACCTGCGTATCGAAAAAACCGGTCATGCCGACCTCAAGGTTGCCATCGCTCATTGCGAAACCGTGGGTGACTTCGGTAGCCGTGAATTGCTCGAAGATATCCTTGAGTCCGAAGAAGAACACATCGACTGGCTGGAAACTCAATTGGGCCTGATCGATAAAATCGGTCTTGAGAACTATCTGCAATCGCAGATGGGTGAAGAGTAAGTTAGCGCCCGCTAAACTCGAGACAATAAAAAGCCCCGCACTCTTTTACAGAGGCGGGGCTTTTTAATGCCTACAGAGACGGAATCAGGCTTCGGTCTTGTTGGCAGCAGCCTTTTCAACAGCAGACTTGATCGTGGCTTGCAGCGAACCATCAGCCGACATTTCAGTCATGATGTCGCTACCGCCGACCAGCTCACCACCGACCCACAGCTGCGGGAAGGTTGGCCAGTTGGCGTATTTTGGCAGGTTGGCGCGGATTTCCGGGTTCTGCAGGATGTCCACGTAAGCAAACTTTTCACCACATGCCATCACGGCCTGCGCGGCTTTCGCGGAGAAGCCACACTGCGGGGCATTCGGCGAACCTTTCATGTAAAGCAGAATGGTGTTGTTAGCAATCTGCTCTTTAATCGTTTCGATGATATCCATGAAGCACCTCGGCTGAACTTTCCGACTCAGAGGTCGGCACGGTGGCGCATTGTAACGGAAACCCGAGCGCCATGCTCGGTCTCCCCGACAGACACAATCAAGCCGCCGCCACCGTCACCGGAACACCGTTCAACGCCGCATTCCCCGACAACTCGTCGAGCTGACATTCATCGGTCAGGTCATTGGCGCTGGAGCCCGGTTGACTACTGGCGATCGTCATCTGCACGCCTGGGCGTGCATGCCCCCAACCGTGAGGAAGGCTGACCACGCCTTTCATCATGTCCAGGCTGGCGACCACTTCCACTTCGATCACGCCGACCCGCGAACTGACCCGCACACGCTGCCCGTCACCGAGTCCACGGCTAGCCAGGTCATCCGGATGCATCAACAATTGATGGCGCGGCTTGCCCTTCACCAGCCGGTGATAGTTGTGCATCCACGAGTTGTTGCTGCGCACATGGCGACGACCAATCATCAGCAATTCGTCGGCAGCCGGTGCTTGCAGTGCGGCGAAGCGGGCAAGGTCGGCGAGAATCGCAGCCGGCGCGGCCTGGACTCGCTGGTTGGCGGTTTTCAGGCGTGGCGCCAGGTTTGATTTGAGCGCGCCCAGATCGACACCGTGCGGGTGATCGAACAGCGTCGCCAACGAAAGCTTGTGCTCCGAGGCATCACCATACAGCCCCATCCGCAACCCACGATCAATCATCTGCGCCGGTGCGATAGTCGGTTTCAGCTCCTTGCCGGTCTTCGCCGCAAAAGCCTGGGCCAGGCCGACAAAGATCTCCCAGTCATGCAACGCGCCTTCTGGTTTCGCCAGAATCGCCCGGTTGAAACGGGTGACGTTGCGCACCGCGAACATGTTGAACGTGGTGTCGTAGTGATCGTTTTCCAGTGCCGAAGTCGACGGCAGGATCAGGTCGGCATAGCGCGTGGTTTCATTGATGTACAGGTCGATGCTGACCATGAACTCCAGCCCGTCCAGCGCCTGCTCCAGTTGCCGGCCATTGGGTGTGGACAGCACCGGATTGCCGGCCACGGTGATCAGCGCGCGGACCTGCCCTTCCCCGCCCGTCAGCATCTCTTCCGCCAGGGCCGACACCGGCAATTCGCCGCCGTATTCAGGACGCCCGGACACGCGGCTTTGCCACAGATTGAAATGCCCGCCCGACGTCGAGGCCACCAGATCCACCGCAGGTTCGGTGCACAACGCACCGCCGACGCGGTCGAGGTTGCCGGTGACCAGGTTGATCAGTTGCACCAGCCAATGACACAGCGTGCCGAAGGCCTGGGTCGAGACGCCCATCCGGCCATAACAGACCGCTGTCGGCGCCGCCGCGAAATCCCGGGCCAACTGACGAATCTGTTCTGCCGGCACCGCACACAAGGGGCTCATGGTGTCGGCAGTGAATGTGGCGATCGCCTGACGGACTTCATCCAGACCGTCTACCGGCAGATGGCTGTCGCGGGTCAGGCCTTCGGCGAACAAGGTATTGAGCAGCCCGAACAACAGCGCCGCATCGCCACCGGGGCGCACGAACAGATGCTGATCGGCCATCGCTGCTGTTTCGCTGCGACGCGGATCGACCACCACCACTTTGCCGCCCCTGGCCTGAATCGCCTTCAGGCGCTTCTCCACATCCGGCACGGTCATGATGCTGCCGTTGGAGGCCAGCGGATTGCCACCGAGGATCAGCATGAAATCGGTGTGGTCGATGTCCGGAATCGGCAGCAGCAGACCGTGGCCGTACATCAAATGGCTGGTCAGGTGATGAGGTAACTGATCGACCGAGGTCGCGGAAAACCGGTTTCGGGTTTTCAGCAGGCCCAGGAAATAATTGCTGTGGGTCATCAAGCCATAGTTGTGCACGCTGGGGTTGCCTTGATAAACCGCCACCGCATTCTGCCCGTGATGCTCCTGAATCGCCGCCAGGCGTTCGGCGACAAGGCTGAAGGCGTCATCCCACTCAATAGGCTGCCATTCGCTGCCCACTCGCAACATCGGCTGACGCAGGCGATCCGGATCGTTCTGGATGTCTTGCAGGGCAACCGCCTTGGGGCAGATGTGCCCACGGCTGAACGTATCCAGCGGGTCGCCCTTGATTGAGGTGATCTGCACGCCATTGCCTTCGACCTCGGAGGTCTCGATGGTCAGGCCGCAGATGGCTTCACACAGGTGGCAGGCACGGTGATGGAGAGTCTTGGTCATGGCCAGTCTCTTTTGTTCTGGGCGGGCAATATCGGCCGCGGGAACAAAACTATGGCGCGTGACCCGCGACTGCGCCAGCGACGTTCGTCTTGTGAATCGGCGACCATCAGGCCAGCCGATGGCCGCGCACGATCAGTTCGGCGGCAACCTGGGCGGCGGCGCCTGCAACTGGATCTCCTGAATGGTTTCGATCTGTTCCTGGGCGATATGTACGCCGGTGAGCTCGCCGATCAGTCGCCAGTGCTCGTCGAGCCCGGTGCTGATGGTTGCCATGCGATCGATCATGCGTCGACCGGCCGCCTTGGTCACTTCGTCTTCACTGCGCATCAATTCGAAGGACATCGACGTCATGGAAGCGGTGAGGTGGGTCAAGGAGCGGGCCGTGAGGCCAAGTAAATCCATTAACAGCTGTTCTTTCGATTCCATTCCGAAGGCTTCCTGCGTCACTCGTGAGTTAGTTATAACCCAGCACTTTGCATTAGCAAATGTTTCATCCAGGACACGGTGACCGCCGGCGCCTTGAACAACAGACAAGACACGAAACGACCTCGTCAAAACATGCGTTCGACCGCACAGACAGGCTCACTGAGGCTGAGAAATCTTCGACGTCTTCTTTTTAAGCGGTGAGGCCAGTGCCGTCCATATTCCGCCAACCGCCAGCCAAAGCATCACGCCGGACCCGATCAGGATGATAGCTTTCTGGTTTGCCAGGATGCCCAACTGATGAGGCTCGGCTTGATAGACCTGCAAAGCAATATCAATGACGCTCACCACCGTGAACCACGCCACCACCAGGGCAGCGCCATGCTTCAGGTCCGGCGTCGATCGCGCGAGCAACGAAGCCCCCAGGTAGATTCCAGTTGCGACCAATCCCCCCACTACCAAAAACTGGGTCGAATCAATCTGCAATCGCGTCATCCCTGAAATTCTTCACGCCGATAAAAGCGCCGACGATGGCGCCAACCACTGCGCTCGGAACACCTGGGTAAATCGTGCTTGCAATAATTGCGAAGCCCATGACCGTAGAAATGACAGCCATGTCGAAGGCCGGCGAAACACGACGAAGACGTGTCAGGCCAGTGTGTCTGGGTTTATTGATCGCCATACAGCGCTCCCTCCCTGGGAGGGTTTGACTTTACGCAGTCGAGAATCCGCAATGGGGCGGATAATACCTGAGCGCAGTCCGATACCCGGCACCCGAAAACGTAACAGCAAACAACTCCGCGAGCTTGTAAGGGGCCCGGAGACCGCAGTTCAGCCGGTCTTCCATTCTTCGCCGGATAGCGAGCCGGATCACGGCATTGATTGCAATCGAGCTTCGGCACCGTGTACAAATGCTGCTCTCAAGCTTGCAACGCGGATCGCGTTGTAACGCTTGAAACATGTTGGAAGCCGAAAAAAAGCCTCCTATTGGAAAAACGCGACATTTAATGTCAATATCGCGCCTCCCCCTATTTCGTCGCCCCGTGCGGCTTACGCCGCAGGTCTCGCCCGTTTTTCAGTTAAACAAGGCTTTGAGTATCTGCGGTCCGTTGCAAAAGGTAGTCAATGATGAGCGCAAGGCACTTTCTCTCCCTGATGGATTGCACGCCCGAAGAGCTGGTCAGCGTGATCCGTCGAGGCGTTGAGCTCAAGGACCTGCGTAACCGCGGCGTACTGTTCGAGCCTCTGAAAAACCGCGTACTCGGAATGATTTTCGAGAAGTCCTCGACCCGTACCCGTATTTCGTTCGAAGCCGGCATGATCCAGCTCGGCGGCCAGGCCATCTTCCTGTCGCCGCGCGACACGCAACTGGGCCGTGGCGAGCCGATCGGCGACTGCGCCATCGTGATGTCGAGCATGCTCGACGCCGTGATGATACGTACCTTTGCCCACAGCACCCTGACCGAATTCGCCGCCAATTCACGCGTGCCGGTGATCAATGGCCTGTCCGATGACCTGCACCCATGCCAGTTGCTGGCCGACATGCAGACGTTCCTCGAACATCGCGGCTCGATCCAGGGCAAGACCGTGGCCTGGATCGGCGACGGCAACAACATGTGCAACAGCTATATAGAAGCGGCGATCCAGTTCGACTTCCAGCTGCGCATCGCTTGCCCTGAAGGTTTTGAGCCCAATCCTGAGTTTGTGGCCAAGGCCGGCGATCGCGTGACCATCGTCCGCGATCCGAAGGACGCCGTGCGTGGCGCCCACCTGGTAAGCACCGACGTCTGGACCTCCATGGGCCAGGAAGAAGAAACCGCCAAGCGCCTGAAGCTGTTCGCGCCGTTCCAGGTGACCCGCGCCCTGCTCGACCTGGCGGCCGAGGATGTGCTGTTCATGCACTGCCTGCCGGCCCACCGTGGCGAGGAAATCAGCCTCGACGTGCTTGATGACAAGCGCTCCGTCGCCTGGGACCAAGCGGAAAACCGTCTTCACGCACAAAAGGCCCTGCTCGAGTTTCTCGTCCCGCCTTCGTATCACCACGCATGAGCCATCCATTACTGCTCAACCTGCGCAACCTCGCCTGCGGCTATCAAGACCAGCGCGTCGTGCAGAACCTCAACCTGCATTTGAATGCCGGTGACATCGGTTGCCTGCTGGGCTCCTCGGGCTGCGGCAAGACCACCACGCTACGGGCGATTGCCGGTTTCGAACCGGTGCACGAAGGTGAAATCACACTGGCGGGCGAGACCCTCTCACGCCCCGGTTTCACCCTCGCCCCGGAAAAACGCCGGATCGGCATGGTGTTCCAGGACTACGCACTGTTTCCGCACTTGAGCGTGGCCGAGAACATCGCCTTCGGGATCCGCAAGCACCCGCAAAAGGATCGCGTCACCGAAGAATTGCTGGAACTGGTCAACCTGAAGAACCTTGGCAAGCGCTTCCCGCATGAGTTGTCCGGTGGTCAGCAGCAGCGTGTCGCACTGGCCCGCGCACTGGCACCGGAACCGCAATTGCTGTTGCTCGACGAACCCTTCTCCAACCTCGATGGCGAACTGCGGCGCAAGCTCAGCCATGAGGTGCGCGACATTCTCAAGGCCCGTGGCACCAGCGCGATTCTGGTGACCCACGACCAGGAAGAAGCCTTCGCGGTGAGCGATCACGTCGGGGTGTTCAAGGAAGGTCGGCTGGAACAATGGGACACGCCCTACAACCTGTACCACGAGCCGCTGACGCCATTTGTGGCCAGCTTCATTGGCCAGGGTTATTTCATTCGCGGCCAGCTGAGCAGCCCCGAGTCGGTGCAGACTGAATTGGGTGAGTTACGCGGCAATCGTGCCTACACCTGGCCCGTGGGCGGTGCGGTGGACGTGTTGCTGCGCCCTGACGATATTGTTTATGCACCCGACAGCGGTTTGAAGGCGCGGATTGTCGGGAAGTCGTTCCAGGGGGCGTCGACGTTGTACCGTTTGCAGCTGCCGACCGGGGCGCAATTGGAGTCGATTTTTCCGAGCCACGCTGACCATTTGGTGGGTGCAGAGGTTGGCATACGTGTCGCGGCTGAACACCTTGTGTTGTTCCAGGCATCGGGCAGCACGGCGGCGCAGATTCCGACTGTAGAGTCCGGTGTCCGCCGCTACGCCACCGCCAGCTGATACGACGCGGACAAAAATGTGGGAGCGGCTTGCTCGCGAAAGCGGTCTGTCAGTCAACATCATCATTGACTGACACAATGCCTTCGCGAGCAAGCCCGCTCCCACATTAGATTTTTGATTAACCGAGCATCAGCGTTCCGCTCGCAACCAGCGTCGCCTTCCCGCCAATCTTCACCCGATCCCCTTCCAGCCTGCAGAACAACTCCCCGCCTCGCTTCGAGCATTGAAACGCGGTGAGGCTCGACTTGCCCAATCGCCTCGACCAATACGGAATCAAACTGCAATGGGTCGAACCGGTCACCGGGTCCTCATTAATACCGATCGCCGGAGCGAAGTACCGCGACACAAAATCATGCTTGCCGCCCTTGGCCGTGACGATTGCGCCAGGCCACGGCAGTTTGGCCAGGGCAACCATGTCTGGCTGACAATCGAGCACAGCCTGCTCGGATTCCAGCACGACAAACAACTCATTTGAACCCAGCACATCGACCACTTGGACGCCCAAGGCGCGTTCGACATCCAGTGTCACACCCACTTCAGACGGCACAATGGCCGGGAAATCCAGCCACAGGCTCCCACCCTCACGGCTCACACTCAACGGGCCGGACTTGCAGATGAAATCCAGGCGCTCGACGGGCTCCTTATAGATTTCAAACAACACATATGCGCTGGCCAGGGTCGCATGACCGCACAACGGCACTTCAGTCGTCGGGGTGAACCAGCGAATGTGCCAGCCCTGCCCTTCGCGCACCACGAAGGCGGTTTCGGCGAGGTTGTGCTCGGCGGCAATCTTCTGCATCAACTCATCGGCGAGCCAGGCCTCAAGCCGATACACCATCGCCGGGTTGCCACTGAACGGCCGATCACTGAACGCATCGACTTGATGAAACTCAAGCTGCATAACCTTCTCCCTGATTCAGGCGCGGCCAATATCGGCGAACGTTGCCTGAGTGTGCTCGGCCAGCACCGCCGGCGCCATTTCAACTTCCAGACCACGCCGACCGGCGCTGACGAAAATGGTCGCAAAGGGCTGAGCGGAATTATCGATAAACGTGCGCAAGCGCTTCTTCTGCCCCAACGGACTGATCCCGCCCAACAGATAACCCGTCGCACGTTGCGCAGCGGCAGGATCGGCCATTTCGACTTTTTTCACGCCCGCCGCATGAGCCAGGTGCTTCAAGTCCAGACTTCCGACGACCGGCACCACCGCCACCAGCAACTCACCTTTCTCACTGGCAGCCAGCAGCGTCTTGAACACTTGCTCCGGGTTCAGCCCCAGTTTCTCCGCAGCCTCCAGCCCATAGGACGCGGCCTTTGGATCATGTTCATAACTGTGCACGCGATGTTCGGCTCGAACTTTTTTCAACAAATCCAATGCGGGGGTCATGGCAGCTCCAGACTGGGCGGCAGTAGAAAAATCCTGCGCTGGATTCTAGGACATTGATCGGTAAAAGGCTCTATTGCACCAATGTTTCAACGGTTTGGCAGCGCCGCCTGCCGCTCGTCCGTGATCGGCCCGCCGCGTGAACGATACGATCATTCACGTGACTAATAGTTGAATTGTGACTGACGGTTCACTTTCGACCTTTGACAGCAGCGTTTCTTGTCTATATTTTTTCGAATCTGAATACTGTACGAATGTGTCATCGCAGCACCCAGTAGCAGGCCGAGAACAGAATGGGGATTCTGCCTCGGTGGAAAACGCGCTTTGGCCATGATGAAAGAAGCGCCAGACAACAACAAAAACGAGGTTTTCAATGACAACTGCTTTACAACAACCGTCGCTCTCAAGCCAATGCATGGCCGAGTTTCTGGGCACTGCACTGCTTATCTTTTTCGGTACCGGTTGTGTTGCCGCGCTCAAGGTCGCGGGTGCCAGCTTTGGCCTGTGGGAAATCAGCATCATCTGGGGCGTCGGCGTGAGCATGGCGATCTACCTGACCGCCGGGGTGTCCGGGGCTCACCTCAATCCCGCCGTGAGCATCGCACTGAGCATTTTCGCCGACTTCGAAAAACGCAAACTGCCGTTCTATATCCTCGCTCAAATAGCTGGCGCGTTCTGCGGCGCATTTTTGGTCTACACGCTGTACAGCAATTTATTCTTCGATTTCGAACAAACTCACCATATGGTCCGTGGCACCCAGGCCAGCCTAGAATTGGCGTCGGTGTTCTCCACCTTCCCCAACCCGGCCCTGTCCACCGCCCAGGCTTTTCTGGTTGAAGTGATCATCACCGCCATCCTGATGGGCGTAATCATGTCCCTGACCGACGACAACAATGGTCTGCCAAAAGGACCGCTGGCACCGCTGCTGATCGGTCTGCTGATCGCCGTAATTGGCAGCTCGATGGGCCCGTTGACCGGTTTCGCGATGAACCCGGCGCGTGATTTCGGTCCGAAGCTGATGACTTTCTTCACAGGCTGGGGTGAAATTTCCCTCACCGGCGGCCGCGATATCCCATATTTCCTGATTCCGATTTTTGCACCGATTGTCGGTGCCTGCCTCGGCGCTGCCGCGTATCGCGGGCTGATTGCCCGTCATCTGCCCAGTGCCATACCTGCTACAAAGGACGCAACACCGGCCATTGACGGCAAACCAAGAACTTCTTGATACCGTAGGCGCGTGATCCTGCCCAAAAGATCGCGCGCCGGACCTCTCTCCCTTTTTTCGTCCAAGGCAATCGACATGACCGACACTCAGAATAAGAACTACATCATTGCCCTCGATCAGGGTACGACCAGCTCCCGCGCGATCATTTTCGACCGCGACGCGAACGTGGTCTGCACCGCCCAGCGCGAATTCGTCCAGCATTACCCGCAAGCCGGTTGGGTCGAACACGACCCGATGGAAATCTTCGCCACCCAAAGCGCCGTGATGGTCGAGGCCCTGGCTCAAGCCGGCCTGCATCACGACCAGGTCGCGGCCATCGGCATCACCAACCAGCGCGAAACCACCGTGGTCTGGGACAAGACCACTGGCCGCCCGATCTACAACGCGATCGTCTGGCAGTGCCGCCGCAGCACCGAGATCTGCCAGCAGCTCAAGCGCGACGGCCACGAGCAATACATCAGCGAGACTACCGGCCTGGTCACCGACCCGTACTTCTCCGGCACCAAACTCAAGTGGATCCTCGACAACGTCGAAGGCAGCCGCGAGCGTGCGCGCAACGGCGAATTGCTGTTCGGCACCGTCGACAGCTGGCTGATCTGGAAATTTACCGGCGGCAAGGTGCACGTCACCGACTACACCAACGCCTCGCGCACCATGCTCTTCAACATCCACACCCTGGAGTGGGACGCGAAGATGCTGGAGGTGCTGGATATTCCGCGCGAGATGCTGCCGGAAGTGAAGTCCTCGTCGGAAATCTACGGCCACACCAAAAGCGGCATCGCCATCGGCGGTATTGCCGGCGATCAGCAGGCTGCACTCTTCGGCCAGATGTGCGTCGAGCCGGGTCAGGCGAAAAACACCTACGGCACCGGCTGCTTCCTGCTGATGAACACGGGCGACAAAGCCGTGAAATCCAAGCACGGCATGCTCACCACCATCGCATGCGGCCCACGTGGCGAAGTGGCTTACGCGCTCGAAGGCGCAGTGTTCAACGGTGGCTCGACCGTTCAGTGGCTGCGTGACGAACTGAAGATCATCAACGACGCCCACGACACCGAATACTTCGCGAACAAGGTCAAGGACAGCAACGGCGTGTATCTGGTGCCAGCCTTCACCGGCCTCGGCGCGCCCTACTGGGACCCGTATGCCCGTGGCGCTCTGTTCGGCCTGACCCGCGGCGTGCGTGTGGATCACATTATTCGTGCAGCCCTGGAGTCGATTGCCTACCAGACCCGCGACGTGCTGGACGCCATGCAACAGGATTCCGGCGAACGTCTGAAATCCCTGCGCGTGGACGGCGGCGCGGTTGCGAACAACTTCCTGATGCAGTTCCAGGCCGACATCCTCGGCACTCAGGTCGAGCGTCCGCAAATGCGCGAGACCACCGCACTGGGCGCCGCGTACCTGGCAGGCCTGGCGTGTGGTTTCTGGGGCAGCCTGGATGAGCTGCGCGGCAAGGCGGTGATCGAACGCGAATTCGAACCGACCCTGGACGAAACCGCCAAGGAAAAACTCTACGCCGGCTGGAAAAAAGCCGTCAGCCGCACCCGCGACTGGGAACCGCATGAAGGCGCTGAATAAGCTAACAACAGGGTTGTAACTGGTCGGGAGCAGATTCCTGCGGCATCATGGGCAAATTTTGCACGGCAGCCAAAGGAAGCCCCATGAATCTGCCTCCCCGTCAGCAGCAAATCCTCGAACTGGTCCGCGAACGCGGCTATGTCAGCATCGAGGAAATGGCTACGCTGTTCGTCGTTACACCGCAAACCATCCGCCGCGATATCAATCAGCTCGCGGAAGCCAATTTGTTGCGTCGCTACCACGGCGGCGCAGCCTACGATTCCAGTGTCGAAAACACCGCCTACGCCATGCGCGCCGACCAGATGCGCGATGAGAAGCAGCGTATCGGTGAAGCCATTGCGGCTCAGATCCCGGATCACGCCTCGCTGTTCATCAATATCGGCACCACCACCGAATCGATTGCCCGGGCGCTGCTCAACCACAACCACCTGAAAATCATCACCAACAACCTGCACGTGGCCTCAATGCTCAGCGCCAAGGACGACTTCGACGTTCTGCTGACCGGTGGCAATGTGCGGCGCGACGGTGGTGTGGTCGGTCAGGCGAGTGTCGACTTCATTAACCAGTTCAAGGTTGATTTCGCCCTGGTCGGCATCAGCGGTATCGATGAAGACGGCAGCTTGCTGGACTTCGACTATCAGGAAGTGCGGGTGTCCCAGGCGATCATCGCCAATGCCCGGCAGGTGATTCTGGCGGCTGACTCCAGCAAATTCGGGCGCAACGCCATGATTCGCCTGGGGCCGATCAGCCTGATTGATTGCCTGGTCACCGACCAACAACCATCGCCAGCGTTGGCGCAGCTGTTGAGTCAGCACAAGATTCGGCTGGAAGTCGTTTAACGCCTTCATATCTTCGTCGTTCATACCGATGCCATCGCGAGCAAGCTCGCTCCCACAGAGATTGCGCATAACCCTGTGGGAGCGAGCTTGCTCGCGATAGCAGTCGCACAGGTAACACACCCTCCGCGGCATACCGCACATCTAAATGTTCGTAAATTTTCCTTTCCCGGCCCTTCGATCAGTATTTTCAATCGAAGTTGACTGGCTGTGGGCGACTTTATGGGCTACCATTTTCGCAAATGAACATTAATGTTCGAATTCAAATACAGAAAATCAAAAGTGCCCGAGGCCAGCCGATGCCCACTTCTACCTTGCCTACGCCCCCTCTCGCTGAGGTCTACGACATCGCCGTCATCGGTGGTGGGATCAATGGCGTGGGGATCGCAGCGGATGCCGCCGGTCGCGGCCTTTCGGTGTTCCTTTGCGAAAAAGATGACCTGGCCAGCCACACTTCGTCGGCCAGCAGCAAGCTGATCCACGGTGGCTTGCGCTACCTCGAACATTACGAATTCCGCCTGGTGCGCGAAGCCCTCGCCGAACGCGAAGTGCTGCTGGCCAAGGCGCCGCACATCGTCAAGCAAATGCGCTTCGTGCTGCCGCACCGTCCGCACCTGCGTCCAGCCTGGATGATCCGCGCCGGACTGTTCCTGTATGACCACCTCGGCAAGCGGGAAAAACTCGAAGGCTCGAAAAGCCTGAAGTTCGGTCCGGACAGCCCGCTGAAAAGCGAAATCACCAAAGGCTTCGAATACTCCGATTGCTGGGTCGACGATGCGCGCCTGGTGGTGCTGAACGCCATGGCTGCCCGCGAGAAAGGCGCCCACGTTCACACCCAGACCCGCTGCGTCAGCGCCCGTCGCACCAAGGGCCTGTGGCATTTGCACCTGGAACGCGCCGATGGCAGCCTGTTTTCGATCCGCGCCAAAGCGCTGGTGAATGCCGCCGGCCCTTGGGTCGCCAAGTTCATTCGTGATGACCTGAAGATGGAATCGCCCTACGGCATTCGCCTGATTCAGGGCAGCCACCTGATCGTGCCGAAACTGTATGAAGGCGAACACGCGCACATTCTGCAAAACGAAGATCAGCGCATCGTCTTCACCATTCCGTACCTCAATCACTTCACCCTGATCGGCACCACCGACCGCGAGTACACCGGCGATCCGGCCAACGTGGCGATTACCGAAGGCGAAACCGATTACCTGCTGAAAGTGGTCAACGCCCACTTCAAGAAGCAGATCAGCCGCGACGATATCCTGCACAGCTATTCCGGCGTTCGTCCGCTGTGCAACGACGAATCCGACAACCCGTCGGCCGTCACCCGCGACTACACCCTGGCACTGTCGGGCACCGGCGAAGAAGCGCCGTTGCTGTCGGTGTTCGGCGGCAAGCTGACCACCTACCGCAAACTGGCCGAGTCGGCGCTGGCACAACTGGCGCCGTACTTCACGCACATCAAGCCAAGCTGGACCGCCAGCGCCAGCCTGCCGGGCGGCGAAGACATGACCACTCCGCAGGCGCTGAGCTCGCTGATTCGCGACAAGTTCGACTGGGTTCCGACTGAAATCTCACGCCGCTGGGCGACCACCTATGGCAGCCGTACCTGGCGCATGATGGAAGGCGTTCAGAACCTCAGCGACTTGGGCGAACACATCGGCGGCGGTCTCTACACTCGCGAAGTCGATTACCTGTGCAGCGAAGAGTGGGCCACCACCGCCCATGACATTCTGTGGCGCCGCAGCAAGCTCGGCCTGTTCACCACCCCGGCTGAACAGCAGAAACTGGCGGACTACCTGAGCAAGGTCGAGCAGAACCGCAGCAAGATCGAAGCGGCCTGATCGCAATCCGCTTGAACGAAAGCCCCTGAATCTCACGATTCAGGGGCTTTTTTGCAGGGGCTCATTGCGCCAGATGCAGCAGCAGGAAATCAATGAACGCCCTCGATTTGTGGGGCAGATGCGGGCTGTTGGGGAACACCACGCTGACGGACTGCGAGGGCAGCGAATAGTCGGGCAACAGACGGATCAGCCGCTCGCTGGCGATGTCATCCTTGACCACCCAAGCGGGCAGCACCGAAACACCCAGCGACGACAACGCCATGGAGCGGATGGCCGTGGATGAGTTGGATTCATACTGATTGATCCCGTTGATCTCGACAGTCCCCAATTGTGGATGGCGCAACGTCCACTGGGTCGGTGCCTGCAAGTTGCTGTTGGCAATCCACGGCAGCGAATTCAGGTCCTGAGGATTTTGCACCGGGTGACGCGCAAGAAACGCCTCGGTAGCCACCAGGACAATTTCATAATCCGCCAGTTTACGGCTCTTGAATGCCGAGTCCGCCAAGTTGCCCAAACGGATAACCAGGTCTAACTTTTCCGCCACCAGGTCATTGAGTGACGAGTTAAAGTTATAACAGAGTTTTATCTCCGGGTAGCGCTCTATGAATTGCGGAATCAACGGCAGAATATACGCCTCACCGTACTCACTGGTGGAACTGAAGCGCAACTTCCCGGAAACTCGGTTATGCCCTTTTAATACATTATCAAAGGCGTTATCGATGTCCGCGACAATACCTTTGAACTCTTCATAAAAGTCCTGACCGATTTCGGTGAGGGATATATTTCGGGTATTTCTAATCAACAGCGTCGCTGACAGTACGTCCTCCAGCGCCTTGACATGCAGGCTGGCCATGGCTTTGCTGATGCTCAGGTAATTGGCCGCCTTGGTGTAAGAACCAAAATCGACCACCGCCAGAAAAGTCTGGACCCGATTAAGATGGGTGTGCATAGCAATATGGCTCACTGTTAAATCCTGTCAAACATTGTTTCAAGGATAGTCGTATCGACAGCTCAAGTCCACCGCCCCTATGCTTTGCGGCAAAGGGGAAACACCATGACCTATCGCTACAAAGTTTCACTGATATTTCTCATCGGCTTTTTTATAGACTGCATTAACATCTTTATGTCAGCGGTCGCATTACCGAGTATATCGGCGGCGCTGCACGTTAGTACTTCAGACGTTGCCTGGGTGGCCAATGCTTATATTCTGGGACTGACGCTGATCATTCCGGTCAGCACCTGGTTGGCCGGTCGTTTTGGCAGCCGGGAAATCCTCACCGCCTCGATGCTCGTGTTCACAGGTTCCGTGTGGATGTGCGGGCTGGCCAACAGTTTCAACGAGCTGGTGATCTGGCGCTTCGTCCAGGGGATTGGCGGTGGCCTGTTGATTCCAGTCGGCCAGGCGCTGACGTTCAACCTGTTCAAGGGTGAGCAGCGGGCGAAAATATCCACCTTGGTCATGGCCGTTGCCCTGATAGCGCCCGCCATTTCACCAACCATCGGCGGAGTCATCGTCGACAGCAGCTCCTGGCGCTGGGTGTTCTACAGCAACATCCCGTTCTCGCTGATCGCGGCAGTGCTGTCCTGGTTCTGGATTAACGAAGCGCGGCCGACGAGTTTGCCCCGACCCGACATCAAGGGCTTGCTGCTGGTCAGCGCAGCACTCGGCAGCCTGCTGATGGGCATGTCGTTGTACGGCGGCGATGCTCCGGCATGGGTGGCCGCCCTCTTCGTCATGGCCGGCGTTGCTTTCGTGGTGCTGTACGGGCTGCATTACCGCACCTGCAAAAACCCGATCATTGAACTGAGCCTGCTCAAAAGCAAAAAACTCAGCACCTCCATCTTTATCTATTACGCGATTCCCGGTGTGTTCACGGGGGTCAACTTGATGAGCATCTTCTTCCTGCAAAACACCCTGCACTTCAGCGCCCGCCTGACAGGGATGTTCATGATCCTCTACGCCATCGGCGCGTTCATCGCGATGCTGATCTGTGGCCGGGTCTACAACCGGATGGGCGCGAAGCGCCTGTTTGCCCTCGGCATGCTGTTGCACAGCGCCGGCATTGCCACCCTGCTACTGGTGAACAATCCCTCAGACCTTCTGGTGATTGTCATCGCCTACAGCTTGATGGGGATCGGCGGCGGCATCGGAGCCAACACAGCACAAACCACGTCGTTGATGGATTTCGAGGGCAGTGACACGCACAAGGCCAGTGTCATCTGGAACATCAACCGACAGATGTCATTCAGCATCGGCGCCGCCCTCTTCCTGATGGTTTTCAACCTGCTCCTGAAGCATTTCGATACCACCCAGGCCTACCACGTGACGTTCGCCATTGCCGCGCTGGTGGGCCTGTTCCCACTCTTTCAACTGAGTCAGTTGAACACTCAAAAGGACTGTCATGCACAACAAAATAGTTGAACAGGCGCACCACAGCATTCATCACGTGCACGAGCTGATCCGCACCCTGTTCACCGACGCCAACGGTAAGGGGCAGGCCGCGCTCGAGCCGCTGATGTCGGCATTCGCCGAGCACTTCACCATGGTCACCACCTCGGCCGCCATCGTCAGCCGGGCGACGGTCGAACAGATGTTCAAGGGTGCAATCGGCGCCAAACCGGGCCTGGAAATCGTCATCAGCGACCTGCAGACGGTGTGGCAAGAAGGCGCCAGCGTGGCGATCCGCTACAAGGAAACCCATCGCCTGGACCAGCGCGAAAGCTCACGGATTTCGGTGGCGATCATTGGCCTGCATCACCACAACGCCCAATGGATCTACCTGCATGAAACGCCGCTAAGCCAGGAAAGCTGATTTTCGTATGAACTACACAATCACTGATTGCCGAATGCTCTCGGCCTCTATCAAAGAAATCACCGTCAGCCCGCAAACACCAGGGCATGCCGTGCTGGATGCGGGCGCGCATTTCAAATGGTTCATCCCCGAACTGAATGAATGGCGGCACTACTCGGCGGTACAACTGGCGGACCGCATGACGGCGCAAGGCAGCGTCGTCTTTGCCATCCGGCTCACGGCCGACTCGGCCAGCAGTCGCTACATTCGTTCGCTGGCAATCAACGACACGGTGCAGCTCGATGGCCCGTTCAATACGTTCACCTACCCGCTCACTGAAGGCGTCGGCAGGGACATTGCGATTGCCGGCGGCATCGGCATTACGCCGCTGACCGGGATCCTTCATCACCTGACGTCATTGAATCGAAGCGCACACCTGCACTACTTCGCCAGGAACGACGACGACGCGACCTATGCCTTGCCCCTGCAGGCACTGTTGCAGGAACGCCTGCACTTGCACTTCTCCAATAAACCCGATGGCCGCCCCGCTGTCAGTCAGGTGCTCGCAGATCTGGCACCACACGACCGGCTCTACGTCTGCGGTCCGCAGGCGATGCTCAACGACGTGTTTTGCCATGCCGAGGCCAGTGGCCTGGCGCGCGAGCGCATCCATTTTGAAATCTTCAACGTGGTTCGGGAAGACGATGCGTCGGTCTTTGTGATTGACGCCGTCGAGTCGGGTATCAGCGTCAACGTCAATCAAGACCAAACCTTGCTGGAGGCGCTGGAGGCGGCCGGCCTGGATCCGCTCTACGACTGCCGACGCGGTGAGTGCGGTGTCTGCGCGCTGGAGGTCCTTGAGGGTGAAGTCGACCATCGCGACTTCATCATGAGCGAAAAAGAAGCTGCCTGCAGCGCAAGGATTTATCCCTGCGTCTCCCGGGCCAAAAGCCAACGCCTGAAGCTGGCGATCTAACGAGGAACACCGTTTGGACAATTACTTCAACGGCAGAGAAGTGCATAAATCGCTCTACCTTGATCAACAGCTCTTCGACCAGGAACAACACAGCGTCTTCGCCGCCAGCTGGAGTTACGTGGGGCACGACAGTCTGATCCCGCAGCCCGGCGACTTTTTCACCACCGACATTGCACAGCAACCCTTGGCAATGGTCCGGCAAAAAAATGGCGACATCGTTGTCCTGCACAACCGCTGCCCGCACAAAGGCGTGAAAGTGCTGGCCGAGCCTCGCGGCAATGTCGGTCGGTTTATCCGCTGCCCTTACCATGCGTGGACCTTCAAGACCGATGGCGAACTGCTGAGTATTCCGGTGAAAAAGGAATACGACGATTGCGACCTCAGCGCGTGCTCCGCCCACAAAGGCATGCAAGCCGTCGCGGCGGTGGAGAACTATCGCGGTTTTGTATTTGTCCGCCTCCAGGCAGAAGGCATCGACTTCAACACCTTTTTTGGCGAGTCGTTATCGACGCTGGACAACATGGTGCTGCGCTCGCCCCTGGGCCAGTTGCGCGTCGTTGGCCAGCCGCTCCTGCACCGCCATCGCTGCAACTGGAAAATGGTGGTCGATAACCAGACCGACACCTGTCACCCGATGATTGCCCATGAGTCCTCGGCGGGCGAAGCGATTCGCTTGTGGAAGGAAACCAGCGACCAGAGCAGCCCTTCGCCCATGGCGGTCGAGCTATTTTCACCGTTCATGGCGTCCTACGAGTTCTTCGCCGACATGGGTATTCGCATCTGGCCCAACGGCCACGGGCATACCGGCGTCAGCAACTCAATCCATAAAGCCTATGCCGATATTCCGGGTTATTGGGACTTGATGGTCCAGAGCTATGGCAAACGCCAGGCCACCGAGATTCTCGAAGACACCCGACACAACACCGTCTATTTCCCGAACCTGATGGTCAAGGGCCCGATCCAGACGTTGCGGGTGATCAAGCCGATCAGCGCTCAGGAGACGGTGGTCGAGTCGTGGATCTTTGAATTGGTGGGCGCCCCCATCCAGTTGCTGGAACGAACCGTCCAGTACAACAACCTGATCAATTCCCCTTGCTCGATGGTCGCCCACGACGATGTGGAAATGTACGAGCGGGCGACGGAGGGATTGCGCAGTGATTCCAACGAGTGGGTCAACGTGGCGCGACTCTTTGAATCGACCGAATCCTATGAGCGGACCCAGGTGGTTTCGGGCACCAGCGAAATGGCGATGCGCAATTTTTACAACAGCTGGCAGCACTTGATGCGGGATAACCATGCAACTCGATCAGAACAATAAACACGCCATCGAACAGTTGATCGCCAGCGAAATCCAGCTACTGGACCAACAAGACTTCAGTGCCTGGCAACAACTGCTGACCCCCGACTACACCTACTGGATTCCGTTGCGACGAGAACAGACCAGCCCTCTTCATGAGTCCTCGCTTCTGTATGAAGACCGGTTTCTGACCACGCTGCGCATCAACCGATTGGCCAACGCGCGCAACTACTCGCAACAGCCCAAGAGTCGCAGTTTGCATATTGCCCAGTGTTCGTTGATCCGTCTGGAAGACGACGAACTGAGCGCATCGAGTAGCACCAACATGCTCTATTGCGAAGCCCGAGGGGACAGCGAATGGCATTACCCGGTCACCGTCGAGCATCAACTGATTAACGTCGAAGGCACCTGGAAAATCCAAGGCAAAAAAGTACTTCTGCTCAATCCCTCCCGAGCGATTGAAAGCCTGCAGTTAATCATCTGATTTATCGAGAATCACACGTGAACGTTACGACTACCGGCTTCGACGAAGCCACATTTCCCGGTTCTTTTCCGTATGTCGACCTGTTGTACGACTACGGCCAGTTTTTGCGCAATGCCAGTGATGCGATCGGTTACTTGCCACCCGAAGCGGCCAATAAACACATCGGCATTGTCGGCGCCGGGCTGACCGGGCTGGTCGCCGCCTACGAACTGCTCCGTGCCGGTGCCCAGCAAGTCACGCTGTTCGAGGCCGCCGAAGAACACTTGGGCGGGCGCTTGCTGACCCAGCGCTTTGACGATGACCACCCGCAATTCATCGCCGAAATGGGCGCGATGCGCTTTCCTCCCAGCGAGGTCGGGTTGTTTCACTACCTGAACCGGTTTGGCATCGAAACCACTGAAGCGTTTCCCGACCCCGGTGTCGTGGACACCGAAATCCACTACCGCGGTGAGACTCATCACTGGGCGGCCATGCAGCCTCCACCTGCGATTTTCAGCACGGTCCATCGGGGCTGGAGTGCGTTTTTGAAAGAGGGCGTGACCTTCGATGACGGCACCTGCCTGGCGCCACCGTTGTTACTGACCGAGTTACTCAAGCAACACAACTACGCGGAAGTGCAGCCGGAATGGCAACGCTATCTGGATTACTTCGGCGACAGCTCGTTCTATTCGGCCATGGTGCAGATTTTCACCGGCAGCAACCCGCCCGGCGGACAACCGTGGCGCAAACCCGAAGACTTTCATCTATTCGGTTCACTGGGGATCGGCTCGGGCGGTTTCCAATCGGTATACCGCGCCTCCTTTACCGAGATTCTGCGGCTCGTGGTCAATGGCCTCGAAGTCAATCAACGGCTGGTGCCGATGGGCATCTCATCGCTGTCGGAGTTGATTGCCGATACGTCATTCCACGGCATGCCCCTGCGCGACCGAATCTGCCGCACCCGCATCGAGTCCATCAACAAGGGCAATAACGGTGAAATCCTGCTGGCCGGCAGCAATGGTGAAACCTATGCCTGCGACCGGGTGATCACCACGACGACCACCCGGGCGCTGCAAGTGAACATGAAGCTCACACAGAACCAGGCCTTCGTGAATCGTGACGTGGCCCGGGCGATCAACGAAACCCACATGGTCGGTTCGTCCAAGCTGTTCATCCTGACCAAAGACAAGTTCTGGTTGAAACACGGGCTGCCACAGAACATCCAGACAGACACCTTGGTGAAGGGCGTGTATTGCCTCGATTACGCACCGCAGGACCCTGAGTCCTGGGGCGTGGTATTGATCAGTTACACCTGGGAAGACGACTCCCACAAGATGGTTTCTATGACCGACAAAGTTCAACGCTGCTTGCGCCTTGTCGATGAACTGGCCATGAGCGCACCTGAGTTTGCCAGCCACCTTCTACCGCTCAATGGCAACTACCAGCGCTATGTCCTGGAGTATGACTGGCTGACCGACAAGCATTCGCTGGGCGCCTTCAAACTCAACTTTCCGGGTGACGATATCTACTCGGAACGCTTGTTCTATCAATTCAAAACGGCCCTCGATCCACAGCAGGACACGGGGTTGTACCTCGCCGGGTGCGGCTGCTCTTTCACCGGTGGCTGGGCGGAAGGCGCCATTCAAACAGCACTCAACGGTGCCTGTGCGGTGATCAGCAGTCTGGGTGGCGACTTGATTGCCGACAATCCGCTGGACGGACTGCACGCTCAATACCGCTATTGCTGATGCCTTCATCGCAAGCCTCCTCTCTATCGCCGAGACCGTTTTATGTACAGCCAGCTTTCAATTGAAGAACTCGTCAGCGGATTTCGCAGTGGTCGCCATTGCCTGGATGCCTGGCACCAATCCCTGCGCGATAAACAGTTTGATCATCAACACCTGAACAGCTTCATCACGTTCGACCCGACGGCGTTCGAGGTTGCCCTCGGGGCCGACCGGGAGGCGAGCCTTTATGGCATTCCCGTTTCCTTCAAGGACAACATCAATGTCAGCGGTATGCCGACCACCGCAGGAACGCCGGGGCTCGCTGCTTACTACCCGTTGTCCGATGCCGGGATTGTCGAGCGTTTCAAGACGCTGGGCGCGAGGGTCGTTGGCAAGAACAACATGCATGAACTGTCGTTCGGGGTGACGTCGGCCAACCAAACTTACGGCGCCGTGGTCAACCCGGCTGACGAACGCTACAGCGCGGGCGGCAGCAGCGGTGGTTGTGCGGCAGCCGTCGCAGCCGGTCTTGTGCCCTGCGCCGTGGGTACCGACACCGGCGGGTCAGTGCGCATACCCGCGGCGTTCTGCGGGATCGTCGGGTTTCGCCCCACCACGGGGTGTTACCCGGTGGACGGCATCGTGCCCGTTTCCCAGACCAAGGACACGCCAGGGCTACTGACCCGCACACTGCAAGACTGTCAGTACATCCACCATCACCTGACCGGGAACCACCCAGCGCCCCCGGACGACAACAGACCCCTACGGGTGGGCATACCGGAAAAATTCTTCTGGGCCGACCTCGACGAAAAAGTCCGACGCGACTGCTTCGCGGCTATCGAGGTGTTGGCAGATCGGGGCGTGGAGCTGGTTCCGGTCGATGACCTGTTGATCGGGGAAATCAATGAGAGCATTCAATTCCCATTACCTATTTACGAGTTCTTTATCGACTTCCCGCGCTTCTTGATGAAAGAAGGCTGGGGCGACCAATTTTTGAGCATCCTGGCGCAGATCCGGGACCCGGGCATCAAGAAAATACTGACGGCGCAACTTGAGAGCCCGGCGATTTCCTACACCGACTATGTACAGGCATTGATGAGCAAACTGCAGCTGAGTCGTGAATACAGCCGTCTGTTCAACGCCCATCAACTGGATGTGATTGCCTACCCTACCGTCAGCTGTACGGCACCGTTGCTCACGGAGTGCGAGGCAGAAAGCAACTTCGAGACCTTCGTGCGCAACACCGACCCGGCGAGCAACCTGGCGGCGCCCAGTGTCACCGTGCCGGTAGCGGAAAAACACTCGCTGCCGGTGGGGCTCTCGTTCGACGCGTTGCCCGGGCAGGACAGCTTGCTGCTGGAGAGATCCCGCCAATTATCCCGTTTGCTGGCCATGCGTTAACGCGCTGTCGGCGCCATTCACTGAATGGCGCTGATCCTTTCTCACGCGCGCCTGCAACCTGGCCCGCCGAAAGAACAGCCCTCTAACAACTCAAATGCAGGCCTTGCCATGCGCAGCACTTCTACGTCCACTTCCGCTCCCCCCGTCGCACTCGAACGTTCGCCCTCGGTGCTCGGCGGCGCCATGATGATCGGTGGCACCATCGTCGGTGCCGGCATGTTTTCGCTGCCGGTCGTCATGTCCGGCCTGTGGTTTTACGGCTCCGTCGCGGTCCTGTTGTTTGCCTGGTTCTGCACCTTGCATTCCGGCCTGATGATTCTTGAGGCCAACCTTAACTATCGTTCCGGTGCCAGTTTTTCAACGATCACCAAAGACCTGTTGGGTCGTCGCTGGAATGTGTTGAACGGCTTGAGCATCGTCTTTGTCCTGTACACGCTGACCTACGCCTACATCTCGGCCAGCGGTTCGGTGATTCATCACAGCGCCCAATCATTGGGAGTGAATCTGTCGGCACGCGCCGGGGGCTTGTATTTCACCCTGACGGTCGCGCTCATCGTGTGGCTGAGCACGGCAGCGGTGAGCCGGGTGACCACAGTGATCTTCGGTGCAAAGATCATCGCGTTCTTCCTGACCTTCGGCGGGCTGCTCGATCACGTGCAACCGGCGACACTGCTCAATCGAAACGCCACGGATAGCCACTACCTTCCTTACCTGCTGATGACCCTGCCCTTCTGCCTGACCTCCTTCGGTTTTCACGGCAACGTTCCCAGCCTGATGAAACACTTCGGCAAAGACCCGCAGCGTATCCGTGCCTGCCTGGTCAGCGGCACCCTCATCGCGCTTGGGCTGTACGTTGTCTGGATGGTTTGCAGCATGGGCAACATTCCCCGGGACGGGTTCAAGGACATCACTCAGCGTGGCGGCAATATCGACGTGCTGATCAGCGCGCTGGGGGCGATGCTCAACAGTGCGAAAATCGATGTATTCCTCAGCCTTTTTTCCAACTTCGCCGTCGCCTGCTCCTTTCTCGGCGTGTCCTTGGGGCTCTTCGATTATCTGGCCGATGTGCTGGGGTTTGACGACAGCCCGCGAGGTCGCCTGAAAACCGCAGCCACCACATTCCTACCACCTATGCTCTGCGGGCTGTTGTGGCCAGAAGGGTTTATCCATGCCATCGGTTTCGCCGGTCTGGCGGCGACCCTCTGGGCCGTCATTACCCCGGCATTGCTGGCCAGCGCATCACGCAAGCGCTTTGGCAGCCCGCGGTATCGCGTCTGGGGAGGCCAGCCCATGATTGCCCTGATATTGTTTTTCGGCGTGATCAGCGCGATTTCACATGTGCTGTTTTCATTGGATTTGTTGCCGGTGTGGCGCTAGCGGTCTCAAACGCCATTCGGTTTTCCGAACGCGACCTGTCGGCCGATTCGGTTAACCGGATTTTCCTTCGCCGAAATCAGCGCCATAAATATTTAATACCCTTATAAATCAATAACTTGACCTATATCGCCTGGCCTGGCACGAGTCATGCTCTACACTCTGGGACGAATGCCTGTTGCGCACCCACTTCAGGAGCCGTCAGGCATTCGAAGCACAAAAGGGCCGATGAACTGGCTCCATAAAAAAAACAATGTCGAGGAAAATTTGATGCGCATCGTTCCCCATATCCTGGGCGCAGCCATTGCTGCCGCTCTGATTAGCACTCCAGTTTTCGCTGCCGAGCTCACCGGCACACTGAAGAAGATCAAAGAGTCCGGTGTGATCACCCTCGGGCATCGTGACGCTTCCATCCCGTTTTCCTATATCGCTGATGCTTCCGGCAAACCAGTCGGCTACTCCCACGATATCCAGCTGAAAATCGTCGAAGCCATCAAGAAAGACCTGGACATGCCCAACCTCCAGGTCAAATACAACCTGGTCACCTCGCAAACCCGTATTCCGCTGGTGCAGAACGGCACCGTCGACGTCGAGTGCGGTTCCACCACCAACAACGTGGAACGTCAGCAGCAAGTTGCCTTCTCCGTCGGCATTTTCGAAATCGGTACGCGTCTTCTCTCCAAGAAAGACTCCGCGTACAAGGATTTCGATGACCTGAAAGGCAAGAACGTCGTGACCACCGCGGGCACCACGTCCGAGCGCATCCTCAAGTCGATGAACGCCGACAAGCAGATGGGCATGAACGTCATCTCTGCCAAAGACCACGGCGAGTCCTTCCAGATGCTGGAATCGGGCCGCGCAGTGGCTTTCATGATGGACGACGCCTTGCTGGCCGGTGAAGCGGCCAAGGCCAAGAAGGCGGATGACTGGGCCGTGACCGGCACTCCACAGTCCTACGAAATCTACGGCTGCATGGTTCGCAAGGGCGACGAGCCGTTCAAGAAGGCTGTCGACGACGCGATCGTGGCAACCTACAAGTCGGGCGAGATCAACAAGATCTACGAAAAATGGTTCATGCAGCCAATTCCGCCAAAAAACCTGAACCTGAACTTCCCGATGAGCAACGAGCTCAAGGCCCTGATCGCCAATCCGACCGATAAAGCGGCTGACGACAAACCTGTAGAAAAAAAGTCCTGAGTTCTGACTAACCTTATCTCCTGAGAGGGCCACTGCCCTTTCAGGGGATAGTCACTCCCTGCTGGCATTTTTGGAAACACTCGAACCGGTGGCTGTCGAGCCGTTCGCGTGTGCCTGATCGTCAAGTTCAGGCGGGAACGGAGCTTCCCCAGGCGGGCATTTGTACATCGAACGATCTGAGGGGAGACCCTAATGAATTACAACTGGGACTGGAGCGTGTTCTTCAAGTCCACCGGTGTGGGCAGCGAAATTTATTTCGACTGGTACCTCTCCGGTTTGGGCTGGACCATCGCCATCGCCGTCGTGGCCTGGATCATTGCCCTCATGCTGGGCTCGATTCTGGGTGTCATGCGCACCGTGCCGAATCGCATCGTATCGGGCATCGCGACCTGCTACGTCGAACTCTTCCGTAATGTGCCGCTGCTGGTTCAGCTGTTCATCTGGTACTTCCTGGTGCCCGATCTGCTGCCGCAAAACCTGCAGGACTGGTACAAACAGGACCTGAACCCGACCACCTCGGCGTACCTGAGCGTTGTCGTGTGCCTGGGCCTGTTCACCGCCGCCCGCGTTTGCGAACAAGTGCGTACCGGCATCCAGGCGCTGCCTCGTGGCCAGGAAGCGGCCGCTCGCGCCATGGGTTTCAAACTGCCACAGATCTACTGGAACGTGCTGCTGCCCCAGGCCTACCGGATCATCATTCCGCCGCTCACCTCGGAATTCCTGAACGTGTTCAAGAACTCTTCCGTGGCGTCGCTGATCGGCCTGATGGAGTTGCTCGCGCAGACCAAACAGACCGCCGAGTTCTCCGCCAACCTGTTCGAAGCCTTCACTCTGGCTACCCTGATCTACTTCACCCTGAACATGAGCCTGATGCTGCTGATGCGTGCGGTCGAGAAGAAAGTCGCCGTACCGGGCCTGATCTCCGTAGGGGGTAAATGATGGAATTCGACTTCTCGGGCATCGTCCCGTCCCTGCCGGGCCTGTGGAACGGCATGGTCATGACCCTGCAACTGATGGTGCTGGGCGTCGTCGGCGGGATCATTCTCGGCACGATCCTGGCCCTGATGCGCCTGTCCCACAGCAAACTGCTGTCGAACCTTGCCGGTGCCTACGTCAACTACTTCCGTTCGATTCCATTGCTGCTGGTCATCACCTGGTTCTACCTGGCGGTGCCGTTCGTGCTGCGCTGGATCACCGGCGAAGACACCCCGATCGGCGCGTTCGCCTCCTGCATCGTGGCCTTCATGATGTTCGAAGCGGCGTACTTCTGCGAAATCGTCCGGGCCGGCGTGCAGTCGATTCCCAAGGGCCAGATGGGCGCTGCCCAGGCTTTGGGCATGACGTATGGCCAGATGATGCGTTTGATCATCCTGCCGCAAGCGTTCCGCAAGATGACCCCACTGTTGCTGCAGCAGAGCATCATCCTGTTCCAGGATACTTCGCTGGTCTACGCGGTCGGCCTGGTGGACTTCCTCAATGCCTCGCGTGCCAGTGGCGACATCATCGGTCGCTCCAATGAGTTCCTGATCTTCGCGGGTCTCACGTACTTCACAATCAGCTTTGCCGCCTCGCTGCTGGTCAAGCGTCTGCAAAAAAGGTTTGCCGTATGATCTCTATCAAGAATGTCAACAAGTGGTATGGCGACTTCCAGGTACTGACTGACTGCAGCACCGAGGTCAAAAAAGGCGAAGTGATCGTGGTGTGCGGGCCGTCCGGTTCCGGCAAATCCACCCTGATCAAATGCGTCAACGCCCTGGAACCGTTCCAGAAAGGCGACGTGGTGGTCGATGGCACGTCCATCGCCGACCCGAAGACCGACTTGCCGAAACTGCGTTCGCGCGTCGGCATGGTGTTCCAGCATTTCGAACTGTTCCCGCACCTGACCATCACCGAAAACCTGACCATTGCGCAGATCAAGGTGTTGGGCCGCAGCAAGGAAGAAGCCACCAAGAAAGGCCTGCAACTGCTTGAGCGCGTCGGCCTCTCGGCTCACGCCCACAAGCACCCTGGCCAACTCTCCGGTGGCCAGCAACAGCGTGTGGCGATTGCCCGTGCGCTGGCGATGGACCCGATCGTCATGCTGTTCGACGAACCGACCTCGGCGCTGGACCCTGAAATGGTCAACGAAGTGCTCGACGTGATGGTGCAACTGGCCCACGAAGGCATGACCATGATGTGCGTGACCCACGAAATGGGCTTTGCCCGCAAAGTGGCGGATCGCGTGATCTTCATGGACCAGGGCAAAATCATCGAAGACTGCAAGAAAGAGGACTTCTTCGGCGACATCACCCACCGCGCCGAGCGTACCCAGCACTTCCTTAACAAGATTCTGCAGCACTAAGAAAGACACCGCTCCCACACTGGATCGGTGGTGGTATTGAGATTTGTGTTGTGGTTGACCCAAGGCATCTGTGATGAAATGCGACCCCACTCTCTATCGCGCCGCGCCGCCATCACTCGCCGTGAAACCCCGTCTGATTCGCCATCTGTTCCTGCCCCCCCTGGTCATCGCCCTGATGATCGGATTGGGTTACCTCGGCTTCTGGGTCAGTGAGCACTACGGGATTCGCAGCCTCAGCGAGAACGGCCAGCGTCAGCTCGAACTGCACGCCCGCGCTGTCGAGAGCGAGATCAGCAAATACACCTACCTGCCCAGCCTGCTGGAACTTGAATCCAGTGTTTCAAAACTGCTGGCCGATCCGTCACCGGAACTCCGGCAGACGGTCAATGATTACCTCGAAGGCCTGAACCGGCGCAGCCGCAGTCGGGCCATCTACGTGATGGACACCACCGGCCGCGTCATGGCCACCAGCAACTGGCGCGATGTCGACAGTTACCTGGGCGAAGACCTGTCCTTTCGCGCCTATTTCCAGAACGCCGTGCGCGGTCAGCCGGGACGCTTCTACGGGATCGGCAGCACCAACGGCGAACCCGGTTACTACCTGGCCCACGGCCTGGAAGAACACGGCAAGATCATCGGCGTCGCCGTGGTCAAAGTACGCCTCGAAGCCATGGAAGAACGCTGGCAGCGCGCGCGCCTCGAAGCCTTCGTCAGCGACGAGAACGGCATCATCATTCTCTCCAGCGACCCGGCGCGACGGCTCAAATCGGTGGTTCCACTGAGCGACGAAACCAAGGAAAAACTGGCCCGCAGCCTGCAGTACTACTGGTTCCCGCTGAACGAATTGCAGCCACTGGCCCGGGAACAACTGGCCGAAGGCGAAGAAAAACTGACCTTCCCCGCCAACAGTGAAGTGGAGTCCGACGAAGAGGACATCAGCTACCTCTCGCAGACCCGCCCCCTGAGCGACACCCCGTGGAACTTCACCCTGCTCACGCCGCTCCAGGATTTGCGCCGTGAAGCGATCAATCAGGGGATTCTGGTGGCGGTAGCGTTTGCCCTGGTGGCATTCCTGCTGATCGCCTGGAACGAGCGGCGCAAGGTGATCGCCACTCGCCTCGCCGCCCGTGAAGCCCTGCAGGAAGCCAATAATCAACTGGAGCGTCGGATTACCGAACGCACCACCGACCTGCGCGCCAGTAACGAGCGACTCAAGGGCCAGATCCGCGAACGACGTCAGGCTGAAGAGACACTGCGCCGCGCCCAGGATGAGCTGGTGCAGGCCGGCAAACTCGCCGCCATCGGTCAGATGTCGACCAGCATCGCCCACGAACTGAACCAGCCGCTGGCGGCGCTGCGCACCTTGTCCGGCAACACCGTGCGCTTTTTAGAGCGCGGTCAACTGGACGTGGCCAGCACCAACCTCAAGACCATCAACGAATTGATCGACCGCATGGGCCGGATCACCGCCAGTCTGCGTTCCTTCGCCCGTCGCGGTGACGACAAAGGCCAGGCGTGCCTTGGCAAAGCGGTAGACGCCGCGTTGCAACTGCTCGGCGGTCGCGTGGAAAGTGTCCATCTGCAACTGCATCGTGACTTCAAAGATGTGCAGGTGCAGATCGACCAGACCCGCCTCGAGCAGATCCTGGTCAACCTGATCGGCAATGCCCTCGACGCCATGCAGGCACAACCGTTGCCCGAGCTGTGGCTGGAAGGCGAAGCATTCGATGGCAAATATCGCCTGCGCGTGCGCGACAACGGCCACGGCATCGACGCCGAAGCGCGCAAGCATTTGTTCGAACCGTTCTTCACTACCAAACCCGGCGAACAAGGCCTGGGCCTGGGCCTGACGCTTTCCGCCAGCCTGGCCGCCGCCACCGGCGGGCACCTGGGTGTCGAACACCCGGCCAGCGGTGGCACCACCTTCGTCCTCAGTTTACCGTTGGTAAGCCCCACTCACGCCGAGCCAATATGAACAACGACCTTAGTGTGCTGATCGTCGAAGACGACCCCCATGTGCTGCTCGGCTGCCAACAGGCGCTGACCCTGGAAGACATTCCCTGCGTGGGCGTGGGCAGCGCCGAAGAAGCGCTGGAGCGAGTTGGCGACAACTTTGCCGGCATCGTCATCAGCGACATCCGCCTGCCGGGCATCGACGGCCTGGAACTGCTGACCCGGCTCAAGGCCCGCGATCGTAGCCTGCCGGTGGTGCTGATCACCGGCCACGGCGACATTTCCATGGCCGTCGGCGCCATGCAGAAAGGCGCTTACGACTTCATGGAGAAACCCTTCTCCCCGGAACGCCTCGTCGATGTCGCCCGCCGTGCGCTGGAGCAACGCAGCCTGGCCCGGGAAGTGTCTTCGTTGCGTCGGCAACTGGCGGAGCGCGATTCCCTCGAAGGCCGGATCATTGGCCGCTCGCCAGCCATGCAGAACCTGCGCGAACTGATTGCCAACGTCGCCGATACGTCGGCCAACGTGCTGATCGAAGGCGAAACCGGCACCGGCAAGGAACTGGTTGCGCGATGCCTGCACGACTTCAGTCGCCGCCACACCAAGCAGTTCGTCGCGCTGAACTGCGGCGGCCTGCCGGAGAACCTGTTCGAAAGCGAGATCTTCGGACACGAGGCTAACGCGTTCACCGGCGCCGGTAAACGGCGGATCGGCAAGATCGAACACGCCGACGGCGGCACGCTGTTCCTCGACGAAGTCGAAAGCATGCCCCTGCCCTTGCAGATCAAACTGCTGCGGGTGTTGCAGGAACGCACCCTCGAACGCCTGGGTTCGAACCAGAGCGTGGCCGTGGATTGCCGGGTGATTGCGGCGACCAAGTCCGACCTCGACGAGTCGAGCAAGGCCGGCGAGTTTCGCAGCGACTTGTATTACCGATTGAACGTGGTGACCCTCGAATTGCCGCCGTTGCGCGAACGTCGCGAAGACATCCTGCAACTGTTCGAACACTTCCTGCAGCAGTCGTCCCTGCGCTTCGACCGCGCGGTGCCGGAGCTGGACAACCAGACCCTGTCGAACCTGATGAGCCACGACTGGCCGGGCAACGTGCGCGAACTGCGCAACGTCGCCGAGCGTTTTGCCCTCGGCCTGCCGGCCTTCAAGAAATCCGGCGCCAGTGTCAGTAATCAGGGTCTGGCGTTTGCCGAAGCGGTGGAAGCGTTCGAACGCAACCTGCTCAGCGACGCCTTGCAACGCAGCGGCGGCAACCTGACCCAGGCCAGCCTGGAACTCGGGATGGCCAAAACCACGCTGTTCGACAAAGTGAAAAAGTACGGGCTGAGCCACTGATGGACCTGATCCTCAAAGCAGCGCTGGGGGCGGCGGTGGTCGTCATCCTCGCCGCGCTGGCCAAGACCAAAAACTATTACATCGCAGGCCTGGTGCCGCTGTTTCCGACGTTTGCGCTGATTGCGCATTACATCGTCGGCAAAGGGCGTTCGCTGGATGACTTGAAGACCACCATCGTGTTCGGGATGTGGTCGATCATTCCGTACTTCGTTTACCTGGCGACGTTGTATGTGATGGTCGACCGGATGCGACTTGAAGCGTCGCTCGCCGTGGCGGCAGTGGCGTGGCTGATGGCGGCCACCGTCCTCGTCACCGTCTGGGTCCGCCTGCACGCCTGACCACCGCCAATCCCGGCGGGAGCAAGCTCGCTCCCACAGGGGATTGGTGGTGTCTGATCATTGGTGGCTGGCCCGTCCCTTGCATTTACCCCAAAAGCCCCCTCGGCCGGCCTTCATGATGGATGAAGCCGGTGTCTGGGAGGGTCTGCCAAGGGTGAATTGCGACCTTGAACATTTTAGATCTCGACCACAGCCTGACGGCCCAGGCGCCCATCTCGCGGCTGCTGGAAAGCGGCCGTGCCAAACGCCTCGACTTGCTCGACCTCGGCCCGAAACTGCGGCTGTGGTCCAGCGAACGGACCTGGCGCCGGTTCGCCGAACGCTTGCAGCAACGGCCCCGGCACAGCGGCCCGCAGCCGGAAATCTTCTTCGTCGGCTCCGGTGATTACCACCACTTGACCCCGGCGTTTCTGACCGATTTGCCGGAACCGGTGAGCCTGATCCACTTCGACAACCACCCTGACTGGGTTCGCTTCGCCCCGCGCCGGCATTGCGGTTCGTGGGTCAATCAGGCGCTGAAATTGCCGAACATCCAGCGCATCGTCACCCTCGGTCCGTGCAGCGATGACCTGCAGAATCCGCAGCTCAAGGGCGGCAATGTCCGGGCGCTCAAACGCGGCGTGTTGCAGCTGTTTCCGTGGCAACGCCCGCCCTCGAAAGTGTGGGGCCGGGTCGGTGACGGCGCCGGGCATCAACAACAGGAAAACCTGCTGCACTGGCGCAATCTGGCGGAGCTCGACTGGCCGGTATTTCTCGAACAGATGATCGCCAGCCTGCCCACCCGCGCGGTGTGGATCACCATCGACAAGGACGTGTTGGCCAGCCAAGACGCGGCGACCAATTGGGACCAGGGCGGCATGCGCCTGAACCACTTGCTGCAAGCCATCCGAGCCTTGGCGGCCAGCAAACGAATCATTGGCATCGACATTTGCGGCGAGTACGCCCGACCGGCCTTCAGCAACGCCCTCAAGCGCTGGGAAGCCAAGTCGGACCAGCCCCCGGCCGAACGCTGGAGCGAAGCGGATCTGCTGCGCAACGCGACGACCAACCAGGCGTTGATCGATCTGTTCGAGGAGTTGTTTCCATGACCTTCACCGTGATTGTGCTGGTGGCGTTTTCCATTGTGCTGGACGTCATCGGCCAGCTCTGTTTCAAGCTCGGCCTGGACCGTTTACCGGAGCTCGAAGGCGGGTTTCGCCTGAATGCGTTCTGGGGCCAGGTGTTCAACGCGCCGTTGCTGTGGTGCGGGATCGGCGCCTACGTGATCGAATTTTTCGTCTGGCTCGAAGCCCTGTCCCGGGCGCCACTGAGCCTGTTGTTCCCGGCCGCGGCGCTGGCGTATTGCGGCGTGGTGCTGGCCGGCAAACTGATCCTCGGCGAGACCGTCAGCCGGCGGCGCTGGCTCGGCACTTTAGTGATTACGGCGGGCGTGATGCTCGTGTGTGTCACCCATGTCTGAGGCTCAAGCGATGATCAGAGGCAAGACCGACTGGCTGCATGAACGCCTCGGCACGGTGGTGCTGTGGGCGTTGTTGATCGGTTTTGAAAGTGCCGGCCAGATCGCCACCAAGGTCGGTGGGGATCAGCTGGGGCAGATGGATTTCAACCTGCAATGGCTGCTGGCCGTGGCGGTGAATCCGGGGGTGTGGTTTGCGATTGCCTGCTACATCGGCGCGTTTTTCGTGTGGATGCTGATCTTGCGGCGCAGCAGTTTGTCCCTGGCGTTTCCGCTGAGTTCGCTGGTGTTTGTCGGGGTGTTGCTCGGCTCGTGGCTGGGGCTGGGGGAGCAGATCAGCGTGCTGCACTGGGTGGGGGTGGCGGTGATTATGGGAGGGATTGCGTTGTTGGCCGAGGGTGAAGAAACATAGATTTTTGTGATCTCAAGGACCCCATCGCGGGCAAGCCCGCTCCCACATGGACGGCGCATAACCTGTGGGAGCGGGCTTGCCCGCGATGGCATCAGACAGGCCAACCAAGAACCTTCAATTGAATTTGTAGGCCAGTGCCGCCTGCACTTCCCCCTGGTTGGTCTCCCCCACCTCTTTGACAATGCTGCTATCCGCCGCCGCCCCCGTCAGGTGAACCCAGCTCGCACTCGTCAACAACGACCACTGCGGCGCCAGCGGGAACTCGAAACTCTGGGTCAACGCCACATTCTGCAATCCACCGCCAGCGTTGTACGGCCGAATCCCCGAGGCTTGTGACTCATTGGCGCTGACTCCGAAAAACGTCTGATTCTGCCGCGCATCAGCAAAATG
>NZ_LT607553.1:0-338588 GCF_900095275.1 Pseudomonas sp. UMAB-40 | reverse complement strand
CCGCCGCGCCCGCCCACCGCTTGCCCGACCGAGGCAAACACTCGCCAGAAATCAGCGGGCGCGTACTGCACGTAACCGCCCACCTCGCCCATGTCCGGCACATCGCGCAACCCCTGCAATTCGCCGTTGGAGGTGCGCCCCGGCAGGTAATTCACGAAGGGGCCGGCGCTGAAGCCATTGGCGTTCAAGGCGTCCCAGGTCAGCCCGTCGTCCGTACTGAGGCTGACATCGCCCCAATCAAGATCGAGGTACGGCACCGGCCGGGTTTCGTAGCGGCTACCAGTCGGATCGTGCGGTTGATAGCTGAGGCCTGCCCCTGCTTCACCGGTGATGCCGTCCGCTGAAACGTTGGCCGAAAGGCACGTCAGCGCGGCAAATAGAGCAACAGTAATCCTCGACATGAGGCCATTCCTTGATCTGGATGTGCGCGCATCAATCCCCGAATCGCCCCTCCCGCGCAAGCACTCATGTTCTTTGTAGCGACCTACAAAAATTGTAGCTTCGCCGACACAAACACACGCCAGAACCCCAGCCCCGCTGGGCCAAACCCAGTTGGCACAGTCCCTGCTCTACCCCCTTGGCAAGCGCAAACAGCGCCTCCTGCCAAGATAGGTACAACAGATGATTGACTGGCATATCGTGTGTGATTTCGACGGGACCATCACCCGCACCGACGTGATCGACAGCATCCTCCAACGGTTCGCCGACCCGAGCTGGGAAGCGATCGAAAACGAGTGGCTGGCGGGTGACATCGGTTCCCGTGAATGCCTCAGCCGCCAGCTCTCGCTGGTCAAGGCCACACCGGGCGAACTGCTCGGGTTCTTCGACAGCATCGAGATCGACCCGGATTTCCCCGACTTCGTCGACCACGTCATCGGCCTCGGCGCGTCCCTTGAAGTGGTCAGCGATGGCATCGAGCAAGGCATCGCACGGATCCTGGCGCGCCACTACGTCAGCCTGTTGCCGATCCTCGCCAACCGCCTGCGGCAGCTCGACCACCAAAGCTGGCGCATCGATTTCCCCCACGCCAGCGACGCCTGCCGCGCCGCCTCCGGCAACTGCAAATGCAAATCCACCCCCAGCGCCAAACGGGTGCTGGTGATCGGCGACGGCCAGTCCGACATGTGCGTGGCCGCCACCGCCGATTTCGTGTTCGCCAAGGATCGCCTGGCCGAGCACTGCGAGCGCAACGGCATCGCCTACGCCCGCTTCGACAGCTTCGCCGAACTGCCCGCGTTGCTCGCGCTGCTGCCAAGCGCCAGCGCCGCCAACGCCACCTCTTTCAACATAGAAACCTTCAACCCAGAAAATCAGGAACTCTTCCACCATGTCTGATATTCGAATCGCTACCGCAGAAGACCAGATCCTTCTGGATAAAGAAGCCAAGTACTGCTCCTACGGCGACACCGTTCACTACATCGATCCGCCGCGCATTTTCAGCCGCTGCGAAGGCTCCTACGTCTGGGACACCGAAGACCAGGCCTACCTCGACCTGCAAATGTGGTACTCGGCGGTCAACTTCGGTTACGCCAACCCGCGCCTGAATAATGCGTTGAAACAGCAGATCGACACCCTGCCGCAGATCGCCAGCCAGTACCTGCACAAAGGCAAGATCGAGCTCTCGGAAATGATCGCCGTAGACGCGAAAAAGAAGTTCGGCCTCGACGGCCGGGTGCACTTCAACGTCGGCGGTTCGCAGTCCATCGAGGACTCGCTGAAAGTCGTGCGTAACGCCACCAACGGCAAAAGCCTGATGTTCGCCTTCGAAGGCGGCTACCACGGTCGCACCCTTGGCGCGTCGTCGATCACCTCCAGCTACCGCTATCGCCGCCGTTACGGCCACTTTGGCGAACGCGCCCATTTCATCCCGTTTCCGTATCACTTCCGTGGCCCGAAAGGCATGACCAAGGAAGAGTACGGCAGCCATTGCGTGCAGCAATTCGCCCGACTGTTCGAGACCGAATACAACGGTGTCTGGGACCCTAAAGTCGGCCAGAGCGAATACGCAGCCTTTTACGTCGAGCCAATCCAGGGCACCGGCGGCTACGTGATTCCGCCGATGAACTTCTACAGCGAACTCAAGCATGTGCTGGACCAGCACGGCATCCTGATGGTGGTCGACGAAATCCAGATGGGCTTCTACCGCACCGGCAAGCTGTGGTCGATCGAGCACTTCGACGTCAAACCGGACGTCATCGTCTTCGGTAAAGCCTTGACCAACGGCCTCAATCCACTGGGCGGCATCTGGGCCAAGGAAGAGCTGATCAACCCGAAAATCTTCCCGCCAGGCTCCACCCATTCGACCTTCGCCTCCAACCCGTTGGGCACGGCGGTCGGCCTGGAAATGTTCAAGATGACCAGCGAAGTCGATTACGGAGCGATGGTCATGAACAAGGGCAAGTACTTCCTCGAAGGCCTGAAAGACTTGCAGAAACGCTACCCGATCATTGGCGACGTCGACGGCCTGGGCCTGGCCCTGCGCTGTGAAATCTGCGGGCCGGACGGCTTCACGCCGGACAAGGCAACGCTCGATTTCATGGTCGAAGAAGGCATGAAAGGCGACATCGAAATCGACGGCAAACGCCTGGGCCTGATCCTCGATGTGGGCGGTTACTACAAAAACGTGATCACCCTCGCACCGTCGCTGGAAATCAGCTACCCGGAAATCGATTTGGGTATCGCGCTGCTCGACCGCTTGCTGCATCGGGCGATGAAACGATGAACGAGCACGAGATCGAGATCGACATGGGCGAAGGCAGCGCCGGTTTCGTTCTCGGCAACGGGGAGGTCGCGGTGTTGTTGATCCACGGCCTCACCGGCACGCCGACCGAACTGCGGCGGGTCGCGATGGGCCTGGCCAAGGCCGGCTGCACGGTCTACGTGCCGACCCTGGCCGGTCACTGCGGGGACAACGCCGACCTGCAAGCCACCGGGTGGCGCGACTGGTACGAGAGCGCGCGCAACACCTTCATCGGTGTTCGGCGCAAGCATGAGCATGTGTTCGTCGGCGGCTTGTCGATGGGCGCGGTGCTGGCGATGTACCTGGCCGCCGAGCATCCGGGGCAGATCGAAGGCTTGCTGCTGTATTCCACCACCCTGCGCTATGACGGCTGGAACATGCCCAAAGTCGCGGTACTCACGCCGTTGCTGATGGCGATTCCGTATGGCGTGCACCTGTGCCGCTTCAACGAAAAATCACCGTTCGGCATCAAGGACGAACGCTTGCGGGCGATTGTCGAGCGGCAGATGAAGGCCGGTGAAAGCAGCAATGCCGGGCTGTTGACCATGTCCGGGGTAAGTGTCCGGGAACTGCATCGATTGGTGGCCGCGGTGAAAAAGCGCATGCCACAGATCACCACCCAGGCACTGGTGTTGCATTCGCGGGAAGACGACATCACCAGCCGCTGGAACGCCGACTATGTCGAACGAAAACTCGGCGGTCCGGTGGTGAAAATCCTGCTCGACGACTGCTACCACATGATCACCGTCGACCTGCAATACCGTCGCGTGGTGGAGCTGAGCGCGGACTTCATCCAGCACCGGTTCATGCAACAAGGAATCGTCCCGCAACCCATCCGCCAGGACTACCGGCAACTGGCCTGACCCATTGACGAATCAACGCACAATCCCTGTAGCAACTGGCGAAGCCTGCTGCTACAGGGATTGTGTAACGACGCAAAGTGCGTGGGAGCCGTGCGATGGCGAACATTGTGGGTAACTTTTAAGGAATCGATGTGATCACTGCCCTTGCCTTTTCAACCATCGAAGCCATCGACCGCAGTGCCTGGAATGACTGTTTCCCTGGCGAACTGGAGGACTGGGATTATTACCGGGCTGTCGAACAGGCGGGCATTGCGGATTTCCAGTGGCGTTATCTGGCGCTGTACGAAGACGAGAAGTTGGTCGCGGCTGCGGTGGCGTTCACCACCGCGTATTCGCTGGACACCACGGTTCAGGGACCGGGCAAACGCGTCACCGAACAGTTGCGCCGCTGGTGGCCGGGGCTGTTCGACGTGCGCCTGTACGCCCTCGGTTCGCCGGTGGCCGAGCAGTGCCATGTCGGCACCGCACGCCAGATCGACCCCGCCCGGCGTCTGGCCTTGCTTGAGCAATTGTTGACCCTGGCGCGCAACGACGCCGACCAGGCCGGAATCGGTCTGCTGGCGGTCAAGGACGCATCCCACCGCGATCCGCAGTGGTTGCAGGCGTGCCAGGCGGCCGGTCTGCAAAGCATGCCCGGCTTGCCCAGTGCCGAACTGCCGATCCGTTTTGGCTCGGTGGACGCGTACCTCGGCACGCTCGGTAAATCCACCCGCAAAGACCTGCGCCGCACGTTGCGCGGGCAAGGTCCGCGCATCGAATGGCGGCGCGCTGTGGAAGACCTCCTCCCACACATGATGGCGCTATACGAAGCCACCCTTGAGCGCAGCGAGCTGACCTTCGAACGCCTGCCACCGACCTACTTCCGCCAGGTCCTCGAACACCTCGATGAGCGTGCCGCGTGCGTGCTGTACTGGGTCGGCGATGAGCTGGTAGCGTTCAACCTGGTGCTGCTGGACGAGCAACGCCTGGTCGACAAATTCTTCGCCCACGACCTTGCGAAAACCCGCGAGCACAACCTGTACGTGCGCAGCTGGCTGGCCAATGTCGACTACTGTATTGAACACGGCATCCCGATCTACGCGTGCGGTCAGGCCGGCTATGCCAGTAAGCTGCGCCTGGGTTGCTCGTTCACCGGCAACACCGTGTTTTTCCGCCATCGCAACCGAGTGCTCAACGGCCTGTTGCAGGTGGTGAAAATGTTCATTCGACCGGACCGCTCCGACCCTGCCATGGCTGCTGCAATAAGCGAAACCTCATGATCAAAAACCGCCCCGCCACCGCCCGACCTTTCGCCCTCTCCGGCTGGAGCCTGCAGCGCAAACTGGTGTTGGCGTTCTGGCTGGTCAGCGTGATTCCGACCATGATCGCCGCGGAACTGGCGGCCACCACCCTGTCGCAGATTTTCGACAGCAACGTGCGGATCTGGCTGCAGGAATCGACCCAGATCGTCGAGGACGAGATCACCGAGATCCGCCGGGATAACGCCAGGGCCGCGCAGTTATTCCTGCGCTACACCCGCCCGCCGACGGACCGGTTGTCGAGCAAGCACGACAAACTGACCTCCGACATCGCCGACTCCATGGGCATCGACGTGGTGGCGCTGGTGCGCAACAGCGATCACAAAGTGGTGTTCAGCACCGCCGCCGATGACATCGTCCGGCAGATCAGCACCGAGTCCAAGGCGTTGTTGCAGACCCTGCAAGTCGGCGGCATCCCCACCGGCACGGTCGTGTCGACCTTCGAGACCGATCAGGACGGCGTCGACTACAAACTGGTCATCGCCACCTACCTGGACAGCAGTTTCCTCACCAGCGTCGCCGATGTGCACTCCCTCGACCTGCGCCTGTACCTGGCCAAGGCCGATGACTTCTCGGAGATCTTCTCCACCCAGCGCTTCGAAGATCACCCGGCGGCGGTACCGGAAAAAATCGAACAAACCCTGCGCAATACCAAGCAGCCGATCGAACAATTCACCAATCGTTACAGCGGCATCTACCGGCCGATCCTCAATGAAAGCGGTGAGCTGCAAGGCGTGATTTTCAGCGGTCTGCTGCGCCACACCAGCCTGGTCGGGCTGGTGAACCAGAGCAACCTGTTCATCCTGATTTTCCTGCTCAGCTCGGCGGCGTCCCTGGCGGTCGGCTGGATTGTTTCGCAACGCCTGACCAAGCCGTTGCGCGGGTTGTCCAAAGGCGTGCAAGCGGTGATTGCCGGGGATTACCGCCAACGCCTGGCGGTCACCGGCGGCGACGAACTGGCGGAATTGAGCAGCACCTTCAACCACATGAGCGAACGCCTCGGCGAGTTGCAGCACCTGGAATCGCAACTGCGCCGCCGTGACCGTCTGCATGCCCTGGGTGAAGTCGCCATGGGCCTGGCCCATGAAATCCGCAACCCGCTGGGCATCATCAAGACCGCCACGCAACTGCTGCACCGGCGCGCCGATTTGCCCGAGACCGACAAGCGTCACCTGGAATACGTGGTCAGCGAAGTCAGCCGCATCAACGACCTGATCACCGATTTCCTCGACTTCGCCAAGCCCAGCGCGCCGATGCGTTCGACCCAGGCGGCGCGGCCGCTGGTGGATGACCTGATCGGCTTCTGCGCCCCGGAACTGGCCAGCCATAACATCGATGTGCACATCGACGATCAGGCCCCCGGCGCGACCCTTCATGTCGACGCGCGGCAACTCAAGCAGGCCGGCCTGAACCTGATCGTCAACGCCATCGACGCCATGCCCGACGGTGGACGGCTGACCGTGGCGATCAGCAGCGAATCGCCGTACACCGTGATCAGCATCAGCGACACCGGCCAGGGCATCGAACCGGACATGCTCGAACGGATCTTCACGCCGTTCGTCACCACCAAGGCTTCGGGTACTGGCCTGGGGCTGGCGAAGGTGTTCTCGATCATGGAAAGTCACGACGGGCGCATCGAATGCGTCAGTGAAAAAGATGCCGGCACCACCTTCAGCCTGTACATTCCGGCCAACGGTGAAGACTTCGACGAGGGCAGCGATGACACATAACGTACTGGTGGTCGACGACGAGCCCAAGCTCTGCGACTTGCTGGCATCGGCCCTGGGCCAGAACGGCATCCAGGTGTTCACCGCCGGCAACGGCTTGCACGCGCTCAAGGTGCTGGAGTGCGAGGACATCGACCTGGTGATCAGCGACTGGCGCATGCCCGGCATGGACGGCCCGCAACTGCTGGCGGAAATCAAAAGCCGTTTTCCGCAGTTGCCGGTGATCGTCATGACCGCCTACAGCACGGTGAAAAACGCCGTGCAGTCGATGCGCAACGGCGCCTTCGACTACATCGCCAAGCCGTTCGACATCGACGAACTGGACATCACCGTCAGCAAGGCCCTGCAATTTCGCGACATCCTCAAAGACAACCAGCGCATGCGCGCCGAGCTCGATGAGCATCAGCAGATCGACAGCCTGATCGGCGACAGCCCGAGTTTTCGCCGGGTGCTACACGCCATCGATTCGGTGCGCGAAAGCAACGCGACGATTCTGCTGACCGGCGAGAGCGGCACTGGCAAGGAAATGGTCGCCCGGGCGATCCACAAACACGGCAACCGCGCGGACAAACCGTTTGTGGCGGTGAACTGTGCGGCCATCCCGGAAGGGTTGCTGGAAAGTGAAATGTTCGGCCACCGCAAAGGCGCGTTTACCGGCGCCGTGGCGGATCGCGTCGGGCGCTTCATGCAGGCTGACAAAGGCACGTTGTTCCTCGATGAAATCGGCGAAATGCCGCTGGCCTTGCAGGCGAAAATCCTCCGGGCCTTGCAGGAACGGGTGATCGAGCCGGTGGGCGATCCGCGCGAGCGCAAGGTCGATGTGCGGGTGATTGCCGCGACCAACAGGAACCTGCTGGACGCGGTGGCCAACAAGGAGTTTCGCGAAGACCTGTATTACCGCCTCAACGTGTTCCCGATTCCACTGCCGGCCCTGCGCGAACGGGTGGAAGACATCGCGCCGCTGGCCCGGCATTTTGCTCACACCCTGGGCGCCACGGCGGGCAAGCGTTTTACCGGGTTCAGCGCGGAAGCCTTGCAGGCGATGGCCCATTACTCGTGGCCGGGAAATATTCGCGAGCTGCAGAACTGCGTGGAGCGGGCGACGATTGTGGCGTCGGGGGCGGTGATTGAAGAGGAGGATTTGCCGGCGTATCTGTTTGCCTCAAATTCCTGCGGCAGCGGTGCGCTGGTCACCGAAGGCAGCGTACCGGCGGATCTGGAAGCGGCATTGGCGGAGGTCGAGAAGGCTTACATTCTGGCCGCGCTGGCGCAGAGCAATGGCGTACAGGCTGCGGCGGCGCAGTTGATCGGGATCTCCGAGCGCAGCTTCTGGTATCGCCTGAAAAAACTGGGCATCCACGTAGACAAAATCGTCAGGTAACCGCTCCCCCCTGTGGCGAGGGCGCTTGCTCCCTCGCCACAGAAGCACTCCCGGTAATTAGCTCACGGTCCCGCCTTTTGATTCACTCATGATCTGCCGAATCGCCCCGACAAAGGTCTCAACCGGCTGCCCGCCCGTCACCGCGTACTGCCCGTTGAACACCACCGTCGGCACCGAACTCACCCCGCGCGACAGCCACAACTGCTCTTCTTCGAGCACCTCTTTGGCGAACTCATCGGACGCCAGAATCGCCTCGACCCGCTGCCGGTTCAGCCCCACACTTTCAGCAATCTGCGCCAATTGCTGGTGATCAGAGGGATTGCCGCCCTCGGTGAAATACGCCTTGAACAGCGCTTCCTTCAGATTGAACTGCAACCCTTCCAGCCCCGCCCAAAACAGCAACCGATGCGCATCAAAGGTGTTGTAGATGCGGCTGTTGCCATCGGTGCGAAACGCAAACCCGACCTCGGCGCCACGGGCGCGGATCATCTCGCGGTTCTTTTGGGATTGCTCCGGGGTCGAGCCGTATTTTTCGGTGATGTGTTCGGTGATGTTCTGCCCCTCTGGCCCCATTTTCGGGTTCAGTTCGAACGGCTGGAAACGGATCTCGGCCTGGACCTCATCACGCAGCACTTCCAGCGCCCGGGTCAGGCCATACAGGCCGACCACGCACCACGGGCAGGACACGTCGCTGACGAAATCGATTTTCAAAGGGGTACTCATCATTCACCTCGCAGGGCTGGATCGCGCCGGAAAGTTTGAACGATACACCTGACGAGACCAAGGTGGCAGCCGTTGCTGTATTCCCCTGTGGGAGCGGGCTTGCTCGCGAATGCGGTGTATCAGACAAGTAGTTGGCGACTGACACGACGCCTTCGCGAGCAAGCCCGCTCCCACAGGGATTTTCGGTGTTTGGGAGGGAGTGTTTAGTTCTGTTTAAGGTTACTTCCTGAAAGCTACAGCGCCTTGCGCCGTCGCCTACAACCACGTCAGAATCCGCCGGCTTGTGCGCCTTGGGGGCCGTCGGTAACTTGGTTCGTGTCACTAATTCCCAGTGATCGGGTTTAGTAGCCCGGGTAGGTTTTGACGGCTGCACAAGTGTCATTCAGTCAGGTTTGTGCCTGCATTCGATGGCGGCTGTGCGCTTGGCGCCCTCGGGCGCGCCGGTTTTGAATCCTCCCGGTCTACTAACTTGCGCACAGCTGCCTCCCTCTTCGTTTAGTAGCGAGATGAATGCGGCTCAACCTGAGGATTTACTTATGTTCAAACTTACTCCGAACCCACCAGAAACCGACGACGTCTCCCCCTACGAAACCCCGGACTCCAAAAAACTCAACCAAGCCGCCGATCGTGCCCTCGATTTCTACCTAAAACCGGTCATCCCGAAAGACACCCCACGCAAACCAAGCACCATTTACACCATCGCCCCCGACATCGATCACGAAACCCTGCTGGCCAACGCCTGCGAATCCCTGGCGTCAGCGAGCGTGATGCTGAGTGATTTCGCCGGGTTGTTGGAAGGCCCGCAGCGCAACACCGTGCTCGGCATTCAGCAGTCCGTGATGCTGGGTGAACTGGCGGTGAACCGGATGCTGGATAACTTTGTTCCACCGGGTTCAGCTACCTAACTGTCTGGCGATGCTTCACTAACACCAAAGATCAAAACTGTGGGAGCGAGCTTGCTCGCGATGGCGGTGTGTCAGTCAACATCAATGCTGAATGTCATGCCGCTATCGCGAGCAAGCTCGCTCCCACATTGTGATTGGGGGTTATAGGAGGTTGGGGGTGGGCACCGGATCGATCTGCGCCCAATGCGAGGTGTCTTCGCGATGGGCCTGCAAATACGGCAACACCGCCGCCAGCAGCGGTGCCTTGAACGCTTCCTGAAATCGATGCGCCAACCCCGGAATCAGCTTCAACTGACTGCCACGAATATGCGCCGCCAGATGGACGCCATGCATCACCGGCAACAGCGGATCCGCCGTGCCGTGAACCACCAGCGTCGGCACGCGCAACTGATTAAGCAGCGCCACACGACTGCGCTCGGCGAGGATCGCCATGATCTGGCGCTTCACGCCCTCCGGGTTGAACGCCCGGTCATAGGACAACGCCGCCTGATGCAGCAACGCTTGCCGATCATCACTGACGGTCGGGCTGCCCAGCGCTGCCAGCAAATCGGCCTGCTGTTCCAGCGCCACTTCGCGATTCGGCGCGCTGCGCCGCGACAACAACTGCACCAACGCCGCACTCGGCGCCGGCAAGCCTTCGGCCCCGGAACTGGTCATGATCAGGGTCAGGCTCTCGACCCGTTGCGGCGCCATCGCCGCCATGTGCTGGGCAATCATCCCGCCCATGCTCGCGCCCAAGACGTGAAACTGCTCAACCTTCAACGCATCCATCAGGCCAAAGGCATCGTCGGCCATGTCGGTCAGGGTATACGGCGCGGACACCGGCAAACCGAGTTTGTAGCGCAGCACTTCGAAGGTCAGGTTGGCGTCGACGGGCGCTTGCCGCCAGGTCGAGAGGCCGACGTCGCGATTGTCATAACGAATCACCCGAAAACCCTGCTGACACAGAGCGACCACCACCTCGTCCGGCCAGTGAATCAACTGCCCGCCCAGCCCCATCACCAGCAACAACGCCGGGTCGGACGCACGGCCGATGCTCTGGTACGCCAGGCTCACCTGCGCCAGATCGGCGTGTTGGGTGGGAACATTGATATCGCAACGAGACGCCGCCAAGGACGGCAGGCCAAACAACAGCAAGGCCAGAAAAATGAATGCACGCATGAAAAACACCGAAACGCAGAACCCCAGTAGAGCGCGAGTCTGATGAAGTTTGATCAAGCGCGCTGCCACAGTTACGTGACAGTTTGATGAAGATTGCCGAGCGGTCGTATTGAAGACCGAGTCGCCTGTTTCGCGAGCAAGCCCGCTCCCACAGGATTGATGTCGTACACAACCTCTGTGATCGACATAAATCCACTGTGGGAGCGGGCTTGCTCGCGAAGGCGTCAGAACAGGCGCCGCTAGGCTTAAGCCAACTGACTGCGCAACTGCCGCGCCGCCGCGACCATGTTGACCAACGCCGCCTCTGTCTCCGGCCACGCCCGGGTTTTCAGCCCGCAATCCGGGTTCACCCACAACCGCTCCGCCGGGATGCGCTTCACGGCTTTGCTCATCAACTTGACCATCTCGGCGGTGTCCGGCACCCGTGGCGAATGGATGTCGTAGACGCCGGGGCCGATGTCGTTCGGGTAGTCGAACGCTTCGAAGGCTTCCAGCAATTCCATGTCCGAGCGCGAGGTTTCGATGGTGATCACGTCGGCATCCATCGCCGCGATGGACTCGATCACGTCGTTGAATTCGCTGTAGCACATGTGGGTGTGGATCTGGGTTTCATCCCGCACACCGGAGGCGCTCAAGCGGAAGGCTTCCACCGCCCAGTCCAGGTATTCCTGCCATTGCGCCCGGCGCAGCGGCAAGCCTTCGCGGAACGCGGCTTCGTCGATCTGCACGATCTTGATGCCGGCGTTTTCCAGGTCCACCACTTCATCACGCAGGGCCAACGCCAACTGCTGCGCCTGGATTTTGCGCGAGACGTCTTCGCGCGGGAACGACCACATCAGCATGGTCACGGGACCGGTGAGCATGCCTTTCATGACTTTGTCGGTCAGGCTCTGTGCGTAGGTGATCCAGTCGACGGTCATGGCGGTCGGACGGCTCAGGTCGCCGTAGATGATCGCCGGTTTGACGCAGCGCGAACCGTAGCTCTGCACCCAGCCGAAACGGGTGAACAGGTAGCCGTCCAGTTGTTCGGCGAAGTACTCGACCATATCGTTGCGCTCGGCTTCACCGTGCACCAGCACGTCCAGGCCCAGGCGTTCCTGGACTTGTACCGCGTGACGGATTTCGCTGTGCATGGCGTCGGTGTAATCGTTGGCCGACAGCTTGCCTTGCTTGAACGCCTGGCGTGCCAGACGGATCGAACCGGTCTGCGGGAACGAGCCGATGGTGGTGGTCGGGAATGCCGGCAGTTTCAGCCGAGCGCGCTGCTGCTCGATGCGCTTGGCGAACGGCGAGTGACGTTGGCTGTCTGCTGCGCTGATGGCGTTGATGCGCGCCTGCACGTGGGCTTTATGGATACGCGGCGACTCGGCGCGGCTCGCCTGAATCGCTCGGCTCTGGGCCAAAGCCGCTTGCACCTTGGGCGATTGCGGGTCGTTCAGGGCATCGCGCAGCACGGCGATTTCACCGCACTTCTGTACGGCGAAGGCTAGCCAGCTTTTCAGTTCCGGATCGAGTTTGTCTTCGCGTTCCAGGTCCACCGGGCTGTGCAGCAACGAGCAGGAACTGCTGACCCACAAGTTGTCGCCAAAGCGCTCTTGCGCCGGCTGCAGTTGCGCGAGGACTTGTTCCAGTTCGCAACGCCAGACGTTGCGGCCGTTGACCAGGCCCACCGAAAGAATCTTGTAGGTCGGCAGACGGTCCAGCACCTGGCCGAGTTGATCCGGCGCCCGCACCGCGTCGATATGCAGGCCCTGCACCGGCAGGCCGACGGCCAGGCCGAGATTGTCTTCCAGACCACTGAAGTAGGTCGCCACGAGCTTTTTCAGCGGCGAGTATTGAAGGATGTGGTAAGCGCGTTCGAAGGCGTTTTTCCAGGCTTGTGGCAGGTCGAGGGTCAAGATCGGTTCGTCGATCTGCACCCACTCCACGCCTTGAGCGGCGAGGCGGCCGAGGATTTCACCGTAGATCGGCAGCAGGCGCTCCAGCAGGTCGAGCTTGTCGAAGTCGTTGCCTTTGGCTTTGCCCAGCCACAGGTAAGTCAGCGGGCCGATGATGACGGGTTTGACGTTGTGGCCGAGGGCCTTGGCTTCGTCGACTTCGTCGAACAACTGTTCCCAACTCAGCTTGAATTGCTGGTCAGCTTTGAATTCCGGGACCAGGTAGTGGTAGTTGGTGTCGAACCACTTGGTCAGCTCCTGGGCATACTGGGCCTGGGTGTGTTCACCACCGCAGCAGGCCGCCGTGGCGCCACGGGCCATGGCGAACAGAGTGTCGAGGGTCGGCAGGCCGCGCGAGTCCTTGGCGCTGTCGAAACGCTCTGGGATCACCCCGAAGGTCAGGGAATGGGTCAGCACCTGGTCGTACCAGGCGAAGTCGCCGACGGGCAGCAGGTCGATACCGGCGTCTTTCTGCAACTGCCAGTGGGTGGCGCGCAGTTGGCGGCCGACGCTTTTCAGCGCGTCCTGATCGAGGTCGCCCTTCCAGTAGGATTCGAGGGCTTTTTTCAGTTCGCGGTCAGCGCCGATGCGTGGAAAACCAAGTGTGTGGGCCAGAGCCATGTTGAATTCTCTCTATAAAAGAAACTGTAAAACATGGCGCTATTGTCGACAGCCAGCCCAACATGAGACAAACTCAACCTTTTCGTGTTCATCACAAGTTTTCCTCATGGAGCCCCCGGTGCTTGAAATCCGTCACCTGAAGACCCTGCACGCCTTGCGCGAAGCCGACAGCCTGGTCGATGCCGCCGACCGTCTGCACCTGACCCAGTCGGCCCTGTCCCACCAGTTCAAGGAACTGGAGGAGCGCATGGGCATGCCCTTGTTCGTGCGCAAGACCAAACCGGTGCGTTTCACCAGCGCCGGTTTGCGCCTGCTGCAACTGGCCGACGCGACCCTGCCGCTGCTGCGCGGTGCCGAGCGTGACATCGCGCGTTTGGCGGGCGGCACGGCGGGCCGTTTGCACATGGCAATCGAGTGCCACAGTTGCTTCCAGTGGCTGATGCCGACCATCGACCAATTCCGCGATGCCTGGCCGGAAGTCGAACTGGACCTGGCTTCGGGCTTCTCCTTCGCACCGCTGCCGGCGCTGGCCCGTGGTGATCTGGATTTGGTGGTGACCTCCGATCCGCTGGAATTGGCCGGGATCACCTACGTGCCGTTGTTCACGTATGAGGCGATGCTCGCGGTGGCCAACCAGCACCGTTTGGCGAGCAAAGCCTACATCGTGCCGGAAGACCTGCTCACGGAAACGCTGATCACCTACCCGGTGGAACGCGATCGGCTGGACATCTTCACCCGTTTCCTCGAACCGGCCGACAGCGAACCGGCCCAGGTCCGCACCTCGGAACTGACGGTAATGATGATGCAATTGGTCGCCAGCGGACGCGGCGTGTGCGGCATGCCCCATTGGGCGCTGCATGAATACAGCTCACGGGGTTACGTGAAGGCCAAGCGGCTCGGCGAGAAAGGATTGTTTGCGACGCTGTACGCGGGGATTCGCGCGGACATGCTGGATGCACCGTACATGCGCGATTTCTTGCTGACGGCCAAGGACACGTCGTTCTCGACACTCGACGGCGTCAGTGCCGTTCGCTGAAGGATCACTGAAATACAACCCTTGTGGCGAGGGAGCTTGCTCCCGTTGGGCCGCGAATCGGCCCCAAAATCAGCGACCTCATTCCCTCGGTTACACCGCATAGACTCAGTTTACGACTGCTGCGCAGCCGAACGGGAGCAAGCTCCCTCGCCACAAAAACTCTTAACCTTCAGGATTCGGGTTGAGCTCACGCCACATGTGGATTTTGTCGAAGTAGTCTTCGCCGACGCGCACTGCCATGGGTTCGAGGCCGAACTGTACGAAGCCGCAACGCTGGTACAGGTTGAACGCCGCCTCATTGCCGGCGGTGACGGTCAGCTGAATCAGCCGCAGGCCTTTATGGTTCTGCGCTTCATCCAGCGCGGCTTGCACCAGTTGCTGGCCCAACCCTCGCTGCCGGACTTTGCCGGACACGTACATGCCAAACAGCGTCGCCTTGTGCCGGGCCTTTTCCCGGGATTCGAAGGCCAGGCCGACGATGCCCGCCAACTTGCCTTCCTCGAACGCCCCGAGCACCACATCCAGTTTGCTGGTCAGGCGCGATTCCCACCAACTCAGCGGCATCGCCGCACGCTCGCGCACACTCGAGGTGAAGGCCTGCGGGTGCAGGTCGTAGGCTTCGAGCATCAGCGCCCGATAATCCAGCGCATGGCTGGCATCCAGTCGTTCAATCCACATGATCAAGCCGTCCGACGTTGTTCAAGCATCAGCCGCACCGCCAGCGCTGACAGAACAAATCCCATGAAATAGCGCTGCACCGCCAGCCAGGTGGGGTTGTTGACGAACCACGACGCGATGCCCGCCGCGAAGATCGCGATCAGCAGGTTGACGCAAAAACTGACGCTGATCTGGGTCAGGCCCAGCACGATGCTTTGGGTAAACACCGAACCGTGCTCAGGCGTGATGAATTGCGGAAACACCGACAGGTAAAACACCGCGATCTTCGGGTTCAGGGCGCTGGTGAGGAAACCCATGGTGATCAGTTTGCGCGACGAGTCCGGCGGCAACTGCTGTGCTTCGAAGGGTGAACGGGCGCCGGGTTTGACCGCCTGCCAGGCGAGCCACAACAGATACAGCGCGCCGGCCCATTTCAGCACTTCGTAGGCCAACGGCACGGCCAGAAACACAGCGGTCAAACCGGCCGCAGCGGCGAACAAATGCACGAAAAACCCCGCGACCACGCCGAGCAACGAAGTCACACCGGCCCTGCGCCCCTGGCAGATCGAGCGGGAGATCAGGTAGATCATGTTCGGCCCCGGCGTCAGCACCATCAGCAACGCGGCGGCGGCGAAAATCAGCAAGTCTTGAAGCGGGATCATGGGGGCAGTCCTAGTCCGGGAATGATCAGGCGGTCGCGGTCAGCGAAGCTCGATAAAACGGCAGGATCAAGTCCCGTGTCAATGGCGCCAGCGTGAGATCGCCGTCGGTGGCCGGATCGATCCAGCGCACCTCTTCAATCTCCGCTGCGGGCGAGACGTCTGAATCGATGGTCAGCTGAAAGAGTTCAGCCTGTACGACAAACCCCGGCTCGTTGGCCGCCGGTGCCGAGAAGGGCCCCAGGTAGGTGGCGTGCGCGGGGTCAATGACCAGCCCGAGCTCTTCTTCCAGTTCACGGGCCAGGGCGTGAACCGGTTGTTCATGAGCCTCGATCTTGCCGCCGGGTTGCATGAAGGCTTCTGTCCCGCGTTTGCGGACCAATAGCGTGCGACCGTCAGGGCCGATCAGCAGAGCGGCGGCGATGCGGATGATGCGGGGGCAAGTGGCGGTGGCAAAGGTCATGGATCTGAATGGGCCTTGGGTGAAAGGCGCAAAGGATCACATGGGTGCGGGCTCTGCGTCACCCCGAAATAATCTCTGCACGGCACTGACCCCTCTGTGGGAGCGTGGCTTGCCCGCGATTCAGGCACCGCGGTCTATCAGGCACTCCGCGTCATCGTTCATTGCGGGCAAGCCACGCTCCCACAGGGATCAGGGCAGCGGCTGGACAACCTCTAGCGGCTCGAGAATCGCGGCTTCTACCTCCTCCGGCACTTTCACAAAAACGCTGTATTTCGCCCCTTCCATCGCCTCGAACGCGATCAGTTTCTCCACCAGCGGCCCGCTCAGCACCTTGCCTGCATTGAGCAGCAGCATGCCGTTATCCGCATTGAGGTTGTGCGCCAGAATCATGCCGGCCGCCAGGTCCCGGGTGGTCAGAACCTTGACCGTCGGATCGGCCAGCGACACATCGCTCAGGTAGGCGGCGCAGACCTGAATGAAGTCCTCCACCAGATCAGGATCGTAGAGACGACCGGCGTACTGGCGGATGTAGACAAGGGCTTCATCGCTGTTCATCTGGCGCTCAAGGATCAGCCCACGCTGCAACTCGATGAAATCCACCGCCAGTTTCAGCCACCTCGAGCCGAGCGGAATCGCCTCGCCCTTGAGCCGGTCGGGGAAACCGGTGCCATCCCAGCGTTCCTGATGGTGAAGGATCAGGCGCGCCGCATCCTTCATCGGATCGAGGGTCATCAGCAACGATTCGCTCTGCTTCGGATAACCGCGATAGCGTTCCTGATCGTTGTGGTGCAGCAAATCCGCAGGCGCGGTCATCATGCTGTCGGTCCAGCTCAGCTTGCCGATGTTGTAAAGCGCCGCGGCCATGGTCAGGTCGCGGGTACTGCCCTCGTCCAGGCCATGAAGTTTGCAGTACACCCGCACCAGTTCGATGATCTGCCGGTTCGTCTGCTTGGCCGGCGGCAAACGCAGGTTGGCCAGCAGCGAGAACACCTCGGTGCCGGTGACATAGCTGTGTTTGAGCTCTTCATAAGCCAGGTCGAGCATGTCAGCAGTCTGCTGCAGCTCTGAGGTGCGGGACGCGACGTGTTTTTCCAGAATCGCGTTGAGCAACTTCAATTCTTCGTTCCGGTCCCAGGTCTCCTGCACCAGACGCAGGCGCTCGCGCTCGGAATGCTGGTAGGCGAGGGATTGTCGCAGCGTCAGCAGCAATTCCTCATCGTGCCAGGGTTTGCTGATGTAACGGTCAATCTGCCCCTCGTTGATCGCTTTGACGATCATCGTCAGGTCGGCATAACCGGTCAGCAAAATACGCAGCGTGGCGGGATGGCGCTGGTGAATGTGCGCCAGCAGCGTGGCGCCGTCCATATTGGGCATGCGCGCATCGCTCATCACCAGGTCGACGGGCTGTTTCGCCATGATATCGAGGGCCTGGGCACCGCTGGTGGCCAGCAGCACATCGTAGGGCTGGCCGCGCAAGAGCCGGCGCAGACTGTTGAGGATCGATTCCTCATCGTCGACCAGCAGAATCGTGGATTTACAGGTGAAGGTCGTGGGGAGTTGCTCTTCCATGGCATTACCTCAAGCGAAACGGGCGTTGTTGCGTCAGTCGTCCGCCAGAAAGCTCCGTTTCTGGCCTTGCCTGAGCTACAGGCTAGATGATTTCCAGCCAGGCCCCTGAAAATGATTCGCTTCAGTCGACCGGGCGAAGTGCCGCACGGACGACTATGCTCAGTTCACTCGGATCCATTATCTATACCGCTTGGCCACGTGATCAGGGAAAGGATGCCCCTATGAGCACACCGCACCACACTGCCACCGCTCCCGGCGTATGCCTATGAATACGCTGCTGGCACGAACCAACCGTCGGATACTTATCGTCGACGACACCGCGTCTATTCATGCGGACTTCATCAAGATCCTCAGCCCGCCATCGACCGAAGATGACGAGCTGATCAGCGCCGAAAAAGCCCTGTTCGGGATGCAAGCGACGGCAACACTGCAAAGTTTCATGCTCGATTCGGCCTTTCAGGGCCTTGAAGCGCTGGACAAGGTCGAGCGAGCGCTGGCCAACGACCTGCCCTACGCGATGGCCTTTATCGACATGCGCATGCCACCGGGCTGGGACGGTCTGGAAACCATCGAACGGCTGTGGCAGGTCGATCCCAAGCTGCAAGTGGCGCTGTGCACCGCTTATTCCGACTATTCCTGGGAAGACATCGATGAACGCCTGGAACTGGGCGATCGCCTGCTGATCCTGAAAAAACCGTTTGATGCCATCGAAATCCGTCAGCTGGCCAGCGCCCTGACCGCCAAATGGCAGATGACCGAAGACGCCGAGCTGAAGATGTCGCTGCTGGAACAGGCCGTCGAAGAACGCACCCGGGAGCTGTCCGACGCCAACATCATCGTGCAGAACAGCCCGACCATTCTGTATCGCCTGCGGGGCGAACCGTCGTTTCCGCTGATGTACATCTCCCATAACATCACCAAATACGGTCACGTCGCGGCGAACCTGGTGGCGTCGGCCAACTGGGCCCAGGAGTTGATCCATCCCGACGATCAATCGAAGGTCGACACCGCCATGGCCCAGGTGCTGGACCGTCATGCAGCGGGTGCCTCCATCGAGTTCCGCATGCGCACCGGCGATGGTGCCTGGCGCTGGGTCGAGAACCGCTACATCCCGGTGCGTGACGACGAAGGACGCCTGCTGGAGGTCGAAGGCATCATCATCGATGTCACGGAACGCAAGGTCGCCGAGGAGAAAATCGCCCTGCTGGCCCGCACCGACGGGCTGACGGGGCTGGCCAACCGTGCCACCTTGATCGAGCGCTTGCACCAGGCGTTCGCCGCCGCGCGTCGAGGCGCTACTCCGTTCGCGATGTTCTACCTGGACCTCGATCACTTCAAACGGATCAACGATACCCTCGGTCATCCGGTGGGCGACCTGCTGCTGCAGGAAGTGGCCCGGCGCATCAAAGCCTGTGTGCGCGAAAACGACGTGGTCGCCCGCCTCGGCGGCGACGAGTTCGCCATCCTGCAACTGGACGTCAGCGACCCGACCCAGTCTGCGTCATTGGCCGGCAAGGTCCGCGATACGCTGGTGCTGCCCTACTCCCTGGGCGGCAATGATGTGCGCGTTTCGGTCAGCATCGGCATCAGCAGCTATTCGCCGCTCATCACCAGCGCCGACGGCCTGCTGAGCCAGGCCGACATGGCGCTCTATCGCTCCAAGGAAAAGGGCCGCAACCAGTATCACTTCCACTCCGAGGAGATCAATCAGGAGGTGGTCGAGCGCATGACCATCGCCAGCGAACTGCGTGCGGCCCTCGACCATGAAGAACTTGAGCTCAATTACTGGCCGGAAGTTGACCTGAGCAGCGGCAAGATCCTCGGCATGGAAGCCCAAGTCAGCTGGAACCACCCCCAGCGCGGTTTGCTGGAAGCGCCGGCGTTCCTGCCGGCCGCGGAAAAAACCGGCGCCATTATCCCCCTCGGTCACTGGGTGCTGGATCGTGCCTGCCAGCAAATGCGCCAGTGGCGCGACGAAGGCGTGGCGCCCCCGGTGATAGCCATCAAGCTGTCCCTGGCCCAGTTGAAAAGCGGACCCGAGCTGATCTATGACGTACTGCGCACCACCGCGCGCTGGGAGTTGTGCGCCTGGGACCTGCGCTTCGATGTCACCGAAGCGACCCTGGCCCAGACCAAATGGACCCACAACGACGTGCTGCCGCGCCTGCGGGAGCTGGGAGTAAAGATCGCCATCGACGACTTCGGCACCGAATACTCCTCGTTCGACTACCTCAAGACGTACCAGGTCAATCACCTGAAACTCGCCCAGGCCTTCATCGACACCGCTGCCCGCGACCCGGCGAGTGCCAACACGTTGCGCGCAATCATCAACTTCGCTCGCGAAGTAGGGATCGGAATCATCGCCGAAGGTGTCGAAACCCAAGAACAGCGTAGTTCGCTGATGGCCACAGGCTCGCCAATGAACGCACAGGGTTACTTTTTCAGTAAAGCGGTCAGCAGCCAACAAGCCGCCCAGTTGCTCAGAGCCGGCAGCATCGTGCCCCCGAGCCATCACTCCGGCCCCCTGGACAATCCGCACGCCACGGAGGGCAAAGAATGAAAGCTCCGTCCGTCCAGACCAACCGGCGCATCCTGATCATCGACGACACACCCTCGATCCATCAGGACTTTCGCAAGATTCTCGGCCCCGATACCGAAAGTGAGCAAAGCCTTGCCGGTACTGAAGAAGCGCTGTTCGGCACGCAACAGGCAGCTCGGCTCACCTTCCAGCTCGATTCCGCCTACCAGGGCCAGGAAGCCCTGGAAATGGTCAAGCGGGCCCAGGACGAAGGGCGTCCCTATGCCGTGGCGTTCACCGACATGCGCATGCCGCCGGGCTGGGACGGGCTGGAAACCATCGAACAGCTCTGGAAGATCGACCCGCACCTGCAAATCGCGCTGTGCACCGCCTATTCGGATTACAGCTGGGAGGACATGGCTGAACGGCTGGAGTTCGGCGACCAGTTGCTGGTGTTGAAAAAACCCTTCGACAGTCTGGAAATCCGCCAGATGGCCAGCGCCCTGACCTGGAAATGGCAGATGACCCAGGACGCGGAGACGAAAGTGCAGAGCCTGGAGGAAACCATCGAGGCGCGGGTCCACGAACTGCTCAAGGTGTCTCACCTGTTGCAATACGACGTCTTGACCGAACTGCCCAACAGCACGCTGCTCGGTGATCGGCTGAACCAGTCCCTGGCATTGTCCCGCCGCCATGACAAGCAACTGGCGGTGATGTTCCTGGGCCTTGATCGCTTCAAGCGCATCAACAATGCCCTGGGCCATCCGGCCGGTGACGAGATGCTCAAACGGGTCGGGCGTAGCCTGGTGTCCACGGTGCGCGAATCCGATTCGGTGTTTCGCTACGGTTCTGATGAGTTCGTGGTGATCCTCGCTGATATCCGCCATCCCCAGCAGACCAAAGGCATCGCCGAAAAACTCTTGAACGCCATTGGCACGACCCAGCACATCGCCGGCCATGACCTGAGCGTAACCGCCAGCCTGGGCATCAGCATCTACCCCGATGATGGCTTCGATGCGATCGCGCTGATCAAGAAAGCCGAAAACGCGATGCGCCACGTCAAGGAAAGCGGCCCCAACGACTTCCGCTTTTTCATTGAAGAAATGAACCAGCGCGCCCGGGACCAGCAGACCATCGAGTCGGGTATTCGCCTGGCCCTGGAGCGCGACGAATTTGTCCTGCATTACCAGCCCAAGCTCGACCTGGGTACCGGTGAAGTGGTCGGCGCAGAGGCCTTGATTCGCTGGCTGAAACCGGGGTATGGCTGGGTCTACCCGTCGGACTTCATTGGCGTGGCCGAAGACAGCGGCTTGATCGTACCGTTGAGCAAATGGGTGCTGGCCCAGGCCTGTCGACAAGCCTGCGCCTGGCAGGCGGCGGGACTGCCGAGGCTGTGCATGTCGGTGAATGTGTCAGCCATCGACTTTCGCCAACGAGGCTTTGTCGAAGGCATTGAACAGGTCCTCGAACAAACCGGTCTGGACCCGTCATTGCTCGAACTGGAAATCACCGAAGGCGTGCTGATGCAGAACGTCGATGCCACCGTCACCGCCCTGAAGCAGATCAAGGCACTGGGGGTGCGGTTGGCCATCGACGACTTTGGCACCGGTTATTCCAGCCTGAGTTACCTGCGACGTTTTCCCATCGATGTGCTGAAAATCGACCAGTCGTTCATTCGCGGCCTGAGCCGTGACAGCAATGACGCAGCCCTGGTCAGCGCCATCATCAGCCTGGGCAAGAGCCTCAAGCTGACCATCATTGCCGAAGGGGTGGAAACCCTCGAACAGCTGGATTTTCTCAAGGCCCATCAGTGCGAGGAAGGCCAGGGTTACTACTTCAGCAAAGCCGTGGCACCGGACGCCTTTGTGCAGTACCTGACGTCGGTGAAATCCCCTCCCCCTGCAGCCACATGATCGATATGCAGCGACACGCGGGCTATCAGCCAAGGAATTACAAGATGTCGCCACTTCTCCGCCGCCTGTTTCTGATGCCTCTGCTCGGGCTGTGCCTGACGGCCAGCGGCGCGCCACTGGACGAGCCGCTCAAACCGCTGCCGGCCGTCCCGCAGCAAAACCCACTGCGTGTCGAACTCGGTCGCCAGTTGTTCAATGAACCACGCTTGTCGGTCAACAACAGCCTGTCCTGCGCCAGTTGCCATCACCTGGCAATCGGTGGCGCTGATAACAAGACCTTTTCCATTGGCTTCAACGGACTGCCAGTCGCCATCAACACCCCCAGCGTGTTCAACGCCAGCCTGAACTTCCGGCAATTCTGGAACGGCCGCGCCGACACACTGGAAACCCAGGTCCACACCGTGGTGCAAAGCCCTAGTGAAATGGGCAGCAACTGGGAACACGTGGTGCAGACGTTGTCCGCCGATCCGGCTTATCAAACCTCGTTCGGCAACGCTTATCCGGACGGAGTGACCATGAATAATGTGCAAAACGCCCTGGCGACCTACGAGCGCACATTGATCAGTGCCAACTCGCGTTTTGACCAATACCTTCAGGGCGATACCGACATTCTCACCCGCGAGGAGAAGTACGGTTACCAACGCTTCAAGGATTACGGCTGTATCGCCTGCCATCAGGGGATCAATATCGGCGGCAACATGTTCCAGAAATTCGGGGTGATGGGCGATTACTTCAAGACCCGAGGCAACCCGACCGAAACTGACCTGGGCCGCTATCTGGTAACCAAAGACGAAGAGGACCGCTACGTGTTCAAGGTCCCGAGCCTGAGGAACGTTGCCGTGACCGCGCCGTACTTTCACGACGGTTCGGCCAAAACCCTCGAAGACGCGGTGGACGTGATGTTCACGTTTCAGCTGGGGCGCATCCCCTCCGACGAAGACAAGGTGCTGATTATCAAATTCCTCAAGACCCTGACCGGCGAATGGGAGGGCAAACCGTTATGAAAATGTCCCGCCGACGCAGTTTGGCGCTCCTCGGTATCGTGGCGGTGATACTGGCCTCGATACTGCTGTTTCTGTACCTCAAATCCAGCTCGAACCAGACGTCGATCTACACCGAATCCCGGGATCTGATCCGGCAGATGAAGCAGCTGAACGCCCAATGGGAAACCGAGATCCTCAAAGCGCGGATTGCCATCACTCATAACTATGATCCCTTGGTCTCGCCGCTGACCGAGATGACCCGACTGTGGGAGCAGTTCCGGGCACTGGAAACCACTCATGATCGCGGCACGTCTGTGTGGCAAGCGAGTCATGAGGCTTATTTGACGGCAATCACGGAAAAGACCCGATTGGTGGAACAGTTCAAGTCCCATAACGCCGTGCTGCGCAACTCTCTGGCCTTTCTGCCCACCGCCGAAGACGATATACAGGGCCAGTTGGCGGCCCTGCCGGACGAAAATAAACTGCAGGTGCAAAACATCGCCACCGACACCTATGACCTGTTGCTCAGCAGCCTGGAATTCGCCCAGATCACCTCCGACGACAAGGCCGCTGACATATTGCTCGGCCTGAACAAAATGAGGGTCAACAGCCAGCGGTTGCCGGAGCAGTTTCACAGTCCGATCACGATTCTGAGCAATCACATCGAGCTGATCCTGCGCGAGCAGCCAGTGGTCAACCGGTTGCTGGATAACATCGCCGCCATCCCGGTTGCCGAGCGTCTGGATGACATTACCGCCCAACTCAATGACGATCAAAAGCGTACCGACGCCGTCGACCAGCGTTATCACTTTTACATGCTGGTGTTTTCCGTGCTGTTGGTGTTGTTGCTGGTGTACCTGGCGATTCACTTGATGCGCAGTTTCACGGTCATCAATCGCGTCAACAAAGCCCTGAAAACCGCCAATGACGATCTTGAACAACGGGTCGAAGAACGTACCCGCGAGCTCAAGGATACCCAGAGCGAACTGCTGGACACCGCGCGTCAGGCCGGCATGGCGGAAATCGCCACCAATGTGCTGCACAACGTCGGCAACGTGCTCAACAGCGTGAACATCTCCGCTGACCTGGTCAGCCGAAAACTGCGCAGCAGCAAGGCCCAGGGGCTGGGCAAGGCGATGCAGCTGATCAACGAACATCAGGGCGATCTGGGCACTTTTCTGACCCTGGACGAGAAAGGCAAGTTGCTGCCCGGTTACCTGAATCAACTGGTCGACGCCATCGCGCTCGAACAACAAAGCATGACCGACGAACTCGCCCAACTGACCAAAAGCGTCGACCACATCAAGGACATCGTCGCCACCCAGCAGTCTTACGCCGGCGCCAACAGCCTGATGGAACCGCTGCACATCAGCGAACTGCTGGAAGACGCCCTGCGCATGAACTCCGGCGCCCTGACCCGGCACCACGTCACGGTGGTCAAGGAGTACAACGAAGTGCCACAGGTCATGGGCGACAAGCACCGGTTGCTGCTGATCCTGATCAACCTCATCAGCAATGCCAAATACGCCATGTCCGACCTCAGCAATCGTCCACGACAAATGACCCTGGGGGTGAAAATCGTTGAAGACGACACCCTGCAAATCAGCGTCAAGGATGATGGCGAAGGCATCGCGCCGGAGAACATGACGCGCATCTTTGCCCACGGTTTTACCACTCGTAAGGAAGGCCACGGTTTTGGTCTGCACAGCTGCGCACTCGCGGCTATAGAAATGAACGGCCATCTCAGCGCCCACAGCGACGGACCCGGCAAGGGCGCGCAGTTCACCTTGCAGATCCCGCTGAAGACCGTCCCGGAGGAGGCATGAGTGGGCATTCGAACCGACGCATTCTGCTGATCGATGACACGCCGTCGATTCACGACGACTTTCGCAAGATCCTCACCCCGGGTTCGCTGCAGCACGTCGAACTGGACGAGATGGAAGCCACGCTGTTTGGCAGTGAAATCAAAGCCACCACTGCGCTGTTCGAACTGGATTCAGCGTATGGCGGCCAGGAAGGTCTGGGCAAACTCACTCAGGCCTTGCAGGAAAGCCGCCCCTACGCACTCGCGTTCGTCGACATGCGCATGCCTGAAGGCTGGGATGGCGCACAAACCATCGAGCATCTGTGGCAGGAAGACCCGCGCCTGCAAGTGGTGGTGTGTACCGCGTACTCCGACTACTCCTGGGATGAACTGCTGGACCGGCTGCAAGCCCATGATCGTTTGCTGATACTGAAAAAACCGTTCGACAACATCGAAGTCCAGCAGATGGCCAACACCCTGCTGACCAAATGGGAGATGACCGAGCGCGCCTTTGTGCAGATGAGCCACCTGGAGCATCTGGTGGACCAGCGCACCACGGAGTTCAAAAAGGCCAGCGAGGCGTTGCAGCGGGAGATCGACGAGCGCAAACAGCTTGAATCGCAACTGGTGCAATCGGAAAAACTCGCTTCCCTGGGGCAATTGGCCGCCGGGGTCGCCCACGAAATCAACAACCCCATCGGCTTCATTTCCTCCAACCTTGGCAGTCTTGATGGCTACTTCAAGCAACTGCAGGAAATGCTCGACGGCTATCGCGAGGCCGAAGAGGCGATTGCTTCAAATGAGGTGATCGAACGGCTTGGGCAGTTACGGGAACGGATTGAACTGGAGTTTCTGCGCGAGGACATTCCATTGCTGATCAAGGAATCCAAGGAGGGCATCAACCGGGTCGGGCAGATCGTCAAGGACCTGAAAGACTTCTCCCGGGTGGATTCCAACCAGGAATGGCAGTGGACCAATCTGCAACAGGGCATCGAATCGACCTTGAACATCGTCGCCAATGAACTCAAGTACAAGGCCGATGTGGTGAAGGCGTATCAGCCATTGCCCGACATCGAGTGCCTGCCGTCGCAAATCAACCAGGTGATCATGAACCTGATCGTCAACGCGTCCCAGGCGATGGGCCCGCAGCGCGGCACCATTACCCTGCGCACCGGGGTTGAAGGAGAATCGGTGTGGATCGAAGTGGCCGACACCGGCTCCGGTATTGCGCCGGACTACCTGCAGAAAATCTTCGACCCGTTCTTCACCACCAAACCAGTGGGCCAGGGGACAGGGCTTGGGTTGTCCCTGTCTTATGGCATCGTGAAGAAGCACCGGGGGGATATTTTTGTGCGCAGTGAGGTGGGTGTGGGCACTACGTTCCGAGTCGAGTTGCCTGTGCACCAAACACACTCAGCGGCCTGAACACAATCCAAATGTGGGATCGAGCCTGCTCGCTCCCACAGGGTTCCTCACTGGTCCGGGAGGTTATGTGGCCTCCTGGAAATCCATCTCCGGTGGCTGGCGGCGGAAACCACCGGTCAGCACCGCCAGGTACACCACGCCAATCGCCAGCCAGCTCAGGCCCAGGTAGATTGCCAGGTGATCGAGGCTGACCATCAGCCACAAATCCGCCGCCAGGCCAATGAACGGGAACAGCAGAAACAACACAAACTCACGCGGCCCTTTCTTTTCTCCGCCGATCCAGTAATGAAAGATCACCGACAAATTCACTAGACTGAACGCCAGGAACGCGCCGAAGTTGATGAACGAGGTCGAAGTGGTGACGTCCAGTTTCAGCGCCAGCAACGCCACCACGGCGCACAACAGGATGCTGTTGACCGGTGTGCCGAAGCGCTCATGCAAGGTGCCGAAGAACGATTTCGGCAACACACCGTCGCGGCCCATGGCGAACAACAGTCGCGAACCGCTGGCCTGAGCCGACAGGCCCGAGGCGAACTGGCCGACGATCAGGCCGATCAGAAAAATCGTCACGAACAGATCGCCACCGATATTGCGGGCGATTTCATAGGCGGCCGAATCGACGCTGTCGAACTGGAACGAGGGATGGGCGATCTGCACGAAGTACGAGACGCTGACAAAGATCAGCCCACCGATCAGGGTAATCAGCATGATCGCCCGCGGAATGGTGCGACGTGGGTCGCGGGTTTCTTCAGTCAGGGTGCTGACCGCGTCGAAACCGAGGAACGAGTAACAGGCGATGGCCGCGCCGCTCATGATCAGCGGCATCTGCATGTCGCCGTTGAAGAACGGTTTGATCGACCACAACGGCGTGCTCGCATCGCCCCCGACGTAGTGAATGCACAGCGCGACGAAGGCGATCAGCACCAGAAATTGCACCAGCATCAGCAAGGCGTTGATGCCGTTGGCCAGTTTCAGGCCGACGATGTTGATCGCGCTAGTGATGCCGATGAACGCCAGCACCCAGATCCACTGCGGCACGGCCGGGAACGCTGAGTTGAGGTAGGCGGCGCCGATCAGCCAGATCGCCATGGGCAGGAACAGGTAATCGAGCAGCACCGCCCAACCGGCGATGAACCCGAGTTTCGGGCTGATGGCCTTGCGTACATAGCTGTAGGCCGAGCCGGCGACGGGGAACGCCGAGGCCATTCGCCCGTAGCTCATGGCAGTGAAAAACATCGCCACCAGCGCCGCCAGATACGCGGCCGGAACCATGCCGGCGGTGGATTGAGCGAGGATGCCAAACGTGCCGAGCACAATGATCGGCGTCATGTAGGCGATGCCGAACAGCACCACCGAACCCAATGACAGGGTGCGTTGCAAACGAGCCATGAGCGACTACTCCGAATTTATTAGATTTATGGCAGAGCCGAGTTCGGCGCTAAATTTTCGGGTGTGACTTTGTTGTTTTGGGTGATTGATCAAACTGGTGTGTTGTTTGGACTGACCTCTTCGCGGGCAAGCCCGCTCCCACAGGGATCAGAGTCGTTCGCTGAATGTGTGTCCACCGAAGAACCTGTGGGAGCGGGCTTGCCCGCGAAGGCGTCAGCCCTGACAACACAGGATCAGGATCAACGCAAAGGAATCAGCAACTCCCGCACACCCGCAGCCCGCTCGATAATCTCCCCGGGCAACTTCAACCGCTGGTCATCCAGATACCGATAGTCCTTGCGTGCAGCCTCCAACCGGCTGAAATCCAGCTCAACCGTAAACTGCCCTTCCTCGCGCCCGGCCTCGAACAACAAGGTGCCCAGCGGATCCACCAGCGCACTGCCACCGGCGAACACCAACCCGTCATCGCTCTCTTTTACCCGGTTGACCATCAGCGCAAAGGCCTGGTTTTCCTGGGCTCGAGCCATGATCGCGGTGCGGTGGGTCGGGCCATAAGGGTCCATGTTGCCGTTGGTGACGATCAGCAATTCGGCACCCAGTTGCGCCAGGGCGCGGGCGGTTTCGGGAAATTCGATGTCGTAGCAGATCAACAGGCCGACCCGCAGGTCGTTCCACTCGCAAGTGGCGTAACGGTCGCCCGCCTCGAAGACGCCGCGATCCGACGCCCACAGGTGGGTCTTGCGGTATTTCAGGGCGATGCCTTCCGGGGTGATCAGCAGCGTGGTGTTGTAGAAGCGGCCGTTGTCGTTCTCGGCCATGCCGATTACCACGGCGATGTTGCGTTCGCGAGCAGCCGCCAACACGGCGCTGACCGTCGGCCCGTCCAGCGGTTCGGCGGTTTGGGCCACGGTGTCGGCAGTCGGAAAGCCCATCAGGTGGGTTTCCGGGAAGACGATCAGTTGCGTATCCGCATTACAGGCAGCGATGGCCGCCAGGGCGCGTTCGAGGTTGTACGCTGTGCCGTTGTCACGGCCCGCCAACTGGGCGAGTTCGACTTTCATGGGTATTCCTTGTTATGGGCCGGGCGGCAGAAAGATTGCCCGGTCTGTGTCTGTGCGCCAGTATGCGCAGCAAGCCACCGGGCGGGGAATCACGCCGCTGGGGTAACCCGATAGGGGTAGAGGCATGACACTTTCGTTAGACGACATCGCGTGGCACCGCTCGGTCGGGCAACTGATCGACGCCCTCGACAAGCCCAACTTCTGGACGCAGCTTGTCCGGTTGCTGGATCAGTACGTGACCTTCGACAGCTGGGTGGCGCTGCTTTTCAGCGCGGACCAGCACCCGCAGGTCTTCGCCGAATGCCCAGGCGAGGACGGCAGCCCTGATCAGTTGTTTCAGGATTACTTGCGCGGGCTGTACTTGCTCGACCCGTTCTACATCGCCTGCCGCGAGCAATCGCGTACCGGCCTTTATCGCTTGTCGGAAGTGGCGCCGGAGCACTTCGAGCTGACCGAGTACTACCAACGCTACTTTCGCCTGAATGTGGTGGCCGATGAAATCCAGTTCAATTGCCAGCTCGAAGGCGACCGCACGCTGTGCCTGTCGTTGGGCAGCAAGCAGCGTTTCAGCGGCCAGCAGATTGCCTTGCTGTCGCTGATCCAGCCTTGGGTGCTCGGCCTGCTGCGCCAGCGCCTGCCCTACGAAATCAACGAAGTCGTGGCCCTCGCGCCAGCACCGATCCAGGGCGATTGGCGCGTGCAGCTGGAAGCCTCGGTGCAACAACTCAAGGGCGCGCAATTGACCGCCCGGGAACTGGATGTCGGACGATTGATGCTCAGCGGTTGCTCCAGTAAAGAAATCGCCCGTAAGCTGGAAATCTCTGTTGAAACCGTGAAAGTCCATAAGAAACACATGTACAGCAAGCTGGGGATCAAATCCCAGTCCGAGCTGTTCTCGATATTCCTGCAGGCGCAAAATGCCTGATCGCACAGTGGCGTGCTTTCGCTTTTACTGTGGGAGCGGGCTTGCCCGCGATAGCGGCCTTTCAGAAAAAATCTGTTGTCTGACACGGCGCAATCGCGGGCAAGCCCGCTCCCACAGAGATCTTCGGATCCGCTACACCTTGTGCACTACACACGACCGAGTCCGAACCCAAGGAACCCGTATGAGCCTGTCACTCCTGAGCCGCTACGCCTTCTTTGCCGCTTGCGTGATCTTCACCCTCGCCAGCCTGCCCTTCCTCGAACACGACTGGCTCTGGCCGATCACCGCGGTGACGGGCGTCCTGAGTCTGGTGGGCCTGTTCGACCTGCTGCAAAGCCCTCACGCGGTGCGCCGGAACTACCCGATCCTGGGCAACATTCGTTATCTGGTTGAGGGCATTCGCCCGGAAATCCGCCAGTACCTGCTCGAATCCGACAGCGACGCCCTGCCCTTCTCCCGGGCCCAGCGTTCGCTGGTCTATTCCCGGGCCAAGAATGAAAGCGCTGACAAACCCTTCGGCACGCTGATCGATGTGTACCAGTCGGGTTTCGAATTCATCGGCCACTCGATGCGTCCGGCGCCGCTGAGCGACCCAAACAGTTTCCGGGTCATCGTCGGCGGCCCGCAGTGCACCCAGCCGTACTCGGCCTCGGTGTTCAACATCTCGGCCATGAGCTTCGGCTCGCTCAGCGCCAACGCCATTCGCGCCTTGAACCAGGGCGCCAAACTCGGCAACTTCGCCCACGACACGGGCGAAGGCAGCATCAGCGCGTATCACCGGGAAAACGGCGGCGACCTGACCTGGGAACTGGGCAGCGGCTACTTCGGTTGCCGCACACCGGATGGGCGCTTCGACCCGGAACGCTTCGCCGCACAAGCGCAAACACCGCAAGTGCGGATGATCGAAATCAAGATGAGCCAGGGCGCCAAACCCGGCCACGGCGGCATCCTGCCCAAGCACAAGGTCACCAAGGAAATCGCCGAAACCCGCGGCATTCTGATGGGCGAAGACTGCATCTCGCCGTCGCGTCACAGCGCGTTTTCCACGCCGATCGAACTGATGCATTTCATCCAGCAATTGCGCGAGCTGTCCGGCGGCAAACCGGTGGGCTTCAAGTTCTGCCTCGGTCACCCGTGGGAATTCATGGGCATCGCCAAGGCCATGCTGGAGACCGGCATTCTCCCGGATTTCATCGTGGTTGACGGCAAGGAAGGTGGGACCGGCGCCGCCCCCGTGGAATTCACCGACCACATCGGTGTGCCAATGCGCGAAGGCCTGCTGTTCGTCCACAACACGCTGGTGGGCCTGAACCTGCGAGACAAAATCAAACTCGGCGCCAGCGGCAAGATCGTCAGTGCCTTCGACATCGCCAGCGTCCTGGCCATCGGCGCCGACTGGGCCAACTCGGCGCGCGGCTTCATGTTTGCCATCGGCTGCATTCAGTCGCAGTCGTGCCACACCAACAAATGCCCGACCGGCGTCGCCACTCAAGACACCCTGCGTCAACGTGCGCTGGTGGTCCCGGACAAGGCCCAGCGCGTCTTCAACTTCCACCGCAACACGCTCAAGGCGTTGGCGGAAATGCTCGCAGCCGCCGGCCTCGATCATCCTTCACAGCTGTCGGCCAAGCATCTGGTGCGGCGCATGTCGGCGACCGAGATCAAGCTGTTCTCGCAGTTGCATGTGTTTTTGAAACCGGGGGAATTGCTGACCGGTGAGGTGAATGGCGAGTTTTACTCGCGGATGTGGCAGATGGCGCGGGCGGACAGTTTTGAGCCTAATGAGGTGGTTGCTGCGTAAGGAGCGATTGCACGTCAGCCTCGCGAGAGGTTGGCGTGGCATCAAGCGTGAACAGGCGGGCTTCGACATATCCCCCCTTCAATGACAGCGTTTGTTTCCAGTCTTTTGGAAACAGCCTGGAATGTTCAGCCTTGGTAATACCCTTAATCCACCAAACTCTTTTGGCAGTCAGATCCAAAGCCGAAAAATCATTGAAAGTCATATCGACTGCACGCTGAGAGACCAATGCCCAACCGCCAAACCTGGAGGGCCCCCACGCTCCGCCAGTCGAGGACTTGTAAACGTAAATCCTCGGTTGGATGCCACTCGTGTTGTAGTACATGAATGGTAAGTACCAAAACAATCCATCGATCACTATCACATCATCCGACCCGCTCTTTTGAGCGATGCCAGCCGCCAAGATGTCCAGCCGCCCCTGTTGTCGAACGTCTGTACCGTTCATCTCATCCGTCTGTGCGTACACCGCCCGCAATCCCTGAGATTCTGCAAAGACAAGCAATGCCACAACAGCAAAGACAGACGTTCTGAATCTGCGACCCCATGAATCCAGAGCAAGCGCGGCGATCAAGGGCAGCGCAATAGCTGCGAACGCAAGGTATCGAGAAAAAAATAACGGTTTGAACAGCGAAAGCAGCAATACGCACAGTACAGGCACCCAAAAATAGCTAACCAGCAATACCCTGTAACGACGCTTGGGCTGGTCTTCCATCATTACCAACACTGCGCAAGCAAGGATCAATAGTGTCGCCACGACACGCCACCAGGACAACGCCGGCACCGAATCACGTATCACCGTGAACTGCCAACCGGCTGTGAGCACACTTTGCCAAGTCAGACGCGGGATCCATTCGAGCCCTTCTCCCTGCAGCAGTTGGTGAGAGAGACTCGGTACCCAAGGAAGGTACAGCGCGACGATCGCACTGTTGGCCAGTACCCATGTGCGGATGGACAATCCGCGCGCCTGCCACCAAAAAAGCCAATGCACCAAAACACATAACGCGGCGAAGTAGTGCGTATAAAAAGCTGCCGTCATCAACAACACATAGAGGATTGCAAAGCGCTTTCGCTGCGGTGAATTAACCCAGCACACCAACGCCACGGTCGCGCCCATGAGCCAGAAACCGAGCAAGGTATACATGCGGATTTCCTGGCTATAACGAACCGAAATCGGCAGCAGTGCCAACAACAAGGCAGCGATCCATGTCGCCCTTCGTGTGGCAACCAGACTCATCAGTTTGATGCACAGCAACAGCGTGCCAACGTCGGCCAGTGCACTCAGGGATCGAGCAGACAAGACGCCATTACCGAACAACAACATCCAGCAATGCAGCAACACATAGTAAAGCGGTGGATGAACGTCCCGAGCCGTGGTGGACCAGATAGTCGAGGGCGATTCGGCAGCGAGCAGCAGGCTATACGCCTCGTCATACCAGACGGCCGGCACGGTAATAGAGTGAAACCTCACGGCCAGCGCGATTGCCACCACCGCAATCAACCCCGCCCAATCGACAAACCGGCGCGACACCTTCATGCATCGCGCTCGCCATATAGAACAAATCTCGAAAAGAAGAGCCCGCAGATCAGACTTAACAGTGAGAAAGACCCAACGGTTACCAGCCCGTGGAGTTTCCAGACATCGGCGTAATGCCCGACCACAAAACTCATGATCCCCATAAAAAACACATACAACAGATAACGAAGTACCGACGCCCCGGCCTCAAACGTGTACAGCGCGTGCACATAAAATGAGAAGGTCCCCGCGACACAAAACGCCGAAAAATTACTGGCAGCCTGACTCAGCTCGGCCGCGACAGTGAGAACGTAAAAGATCTGCCAGTGAATGAGCGTATTGGCCACGCCAACGATCGCGTAGGTGGAGAATGCTTTCCATAAGGCTTTCATGTCCGTTCCTTGAACTGTTCCGGTTTCAGGTGCGGTTCAAACCTAAAGTCGAAGACAGTTGCGCGTCTACTGTAAGAACTAACAGGTAACGCGGCATTCCAGACCAGTGGTCATGGTGTTCACCACTGCAGCGAGGGGATCCGGGTGGGTTCTTTCATGACGATAAAGCCGTAATCCCCCAGCAGATAAATGCGATAGAACAGGCTGTCCACCAGCGGTGCATAACCCTGGTAACCCACCATCGTCGCGTTGCGCCGTTCCTTTTCCCTGACCACATTGGTAATGCCTGCCTTGGGCAGATTTTCCGCGAGCATGTAGAAGTCGATGTTCAGCAGGTAATGCAAAACCGGCATCTGTTTGAACGAGCCCGCAGCCCCCACCAGCCAGTGATCGGAGTAGGTCACCGACATATAAATACGCTTGGCTTCGCGTAATGCCGGGCGCGAAGCAATGTCGGCGCTCAAGGCAGACAGTGCATTCGTTGCGAAGGTTTTTTGTAACGTCAGTACCCGTCCATACGCAAAGGAAAGCGAGAGCATCGCCAACAGTGGAACCAGCAACAGCAGCGGCAGCTTTCCATGCACCGGCGCCAGTGCCCGATGGCTCAGGTAGAACAGCAGCACCAGCACGACCGCAAAGCCCATCAAGGTGCGGGCGCCTTCATTGAAGTCGCGGAAAAACAGTGAGACGCCCGGCACCAGCAGCATCAGGGCGGGCAGGATCAACAGGCACAGCAGGCCGATCACGGTTTTGTTTAACCCAGTGTCCGCACGCTCAAACACGCGCTGTCCCACGCGCACGGCACCGAACAGGGCGCACAGCAACAGCGCGGCGAATACCCAGGCAAAGCCGCCATGGAACAGCAGCACGATTTTTTCCAGGACCCAGCCCGCGCTGGTTTCAATTTGCTGCAACGGCGCCGCTGCCCCGTTCAACAATGAGGTGCGCTTCTGAGTCATGAAGGAATAAGCGGTGGCGTAATAGATCAACCCCGCCAGCCCCACCTGTACAACTTTGCAGCCGATCAATCGCCACCACGCAGGCCATGCCAATGGGTCGTCCGTGCGCCGCAGCAACTCCAGGCAACACAGACCGAGAAACACATTGAAGCTGACCTGATAAAGCCCGATGGCCAAGGCTATCAGCGCGGCCGGTATCAGCAGGGTCTGGACGCGCGAGGGGCTTTGAAAGGTGATCGCGTAGATCACCGCCACCAGGCTCAGCGCCATGGTCGGCCCATCGTATTGGTACGACAGGTTTTGCAGAAAAAACGGGTTGTACCAAAGCGGCAGCACCACCAGGCAATGGGCGAACGTCGGTTCGGGGAAGTAGTGGAACGTCAGCCGAGTCAGCGCCCAACTCATCGCCAGCGTGGCGATCAACAGCGGCAGCGGGAAGATATTCGGAGCGGCGCCGCTGAAGGTCAGGAGGTTGTAGAACCATTGCGCAAACAGCCGCCCCTCCTCCGCCCAGCCGGTGCCGGCGGCCAGGGCACGCCAGTTGTCATCGATGTAGGGATAATCCGCGAGGATCAGCGGCAGGATGTAAAGCAGCGTCGCGAAAAGAAACAATAACCAGACTTGGCGGCCGGTGAGTTCTTTGTCGAGCCATTCGCTGATCTTCATGCCGACGCCTCAAGGGAATTCCGCCTTCAATCAATAAAGCTTTGAACCCCGACGGTAGTCAGAGATCGCCGACCTGCGCGGCTTTTAGACAGGCGGTTGTCACCTCGGCGATGCACAGAGACATTCCGTAATATCCGCACTTTGCAATTGCCGGAGAATCCCTGCACCCTGCGCGCCGCCAATGTGCGGCGCGCAACCTTTTGTGGCGCCGGCGCTCCTACTTCAAAACCCGTTCAAGAGCCCGCAGCCATGACGACTGAACGCGATCACCGGATCGACTTTTTCCGCGGCCTGGCGCTGATCTTCATTTTCTGGGATCACGTGCCCCACAACCCTTTGGGTCAAATGACGCTGCGTAATTTTGGCTTCAGCGATGCCGCCGAAGTCTTCGTGTTTCTCGCCGGTTACGCGGCGGTCCTGGCCTACGGCAAGATCCTTGCGCGCGACGGTTATCTGATTGCCTGCGTGAAAATCCTGCGCCGCGCCTGGGTGTTGTACGTGGTGCATATCTTCCTGCTGGCGATGCTGATGGGCATCGTGTTCTTCGCCAACAGCCACGTGGAAACCCGAGATCTGGTGGAGGAGATGGGCATGCACCACTTCATCAGCAACCCGCAGCAAGCCTTGATCGATGAGTTGCTGTTGCGCTTCAAACCGAACCTGATGGACCCATTGCCGCTCTACATCGTGCTGCTGGCCGGTTTGCCGCTGGTGCTGCCGATATTTGTGCGCAAACCCTGGGTGGTGGTGGCGATGTCGTTTGCGGTGTACCTGACGGTGCCGTTGTTCGGCTGGAATCTGGCTGCCATCAAGGACGGCGTGTGGTACTTCAACCCCGTCGCCTGGCAACTGTTGTTCGTACTCGGCGGTGCCGCTGCGATTCATGGGCAACGCCCGCGGTTGCCCGACAGACGCTCGTTGCTTCGTCAGCCAGTGTTTGTGGGTGCGGCGTTATACGCAGTAGTTGCCGGTGTACTGACCGTCTTGTGGCGGTGGCCGCAACTGCATGATGCGTTGGTACCGACCAGCCTGAGCAATCTGTTGTACCCGATCAGCAAGACCGACCTGTCGCCGGTGCGCCTGCTGCACTTTCTGGCGCTGGCGTATGTCACGGCGAAACTGTTGCCGGACACTGGCTGGACGCAGAACTGGCTGGCACAGCAATGCAGTCGCATGGGGCGTTATTCGCTGGAAGTGTTTTGCCTCAGCGTGTTGCTGGCGCCGTTGGCGGACATGGTCAATGCCCTGACCGACGATGCGTTTGCCATGCAAATCTTCACCGCGTTGGTGGGTGCGGGGTTGATGGGGTTGCTGGGGGTTTGGCTGGATTTCAACAAGCGCCTGACCCGGTCGGCACCCGCTCCCGCCGCATGACCGCCTACACAAAACCGGTTACACCAGATTGAAAGTCCGAGAGGCTTACAGCGGCAGTTTTTGCCCCGACGTAAATCGCTCAATTTTTACCTCTCCAGCGTGCTCCCTGTAGACATAGGCATGTGCATCAGGAAGAGAGGCAAGGACTTGAGCGACACCTCCTTCCCAATAGATTGCAGCACCATTGTCACAGGCAATAGCCCTGCCACCGGACGAGCGCACGAGCTCCTGAAGGGGTGCATGCCGCTGCTCTTTATCGAGGTGAGGGCAGAAAGCCCAGTGCTTCCAGCCGCTTCAGACCCCAGTCAGAGCCCGAATGAGCGGAGAATCGGTCCGAGTCACTCAGTCCTGCTTCATACCAGCAAATGGCTCCAGCGCTTAGCCCCGAGAGGATGGTGCCATTCGTACCCGCTTGGCGCAGAGCCGTATCGATTCCGAAATCTCGCCATATGGCGAGCATCTTTTGTGTATTCCCTCCCCCGACATAGACGAGATCGGCGTAGAGGATTTTCTGCAGGGCGTCTTGTTGCGTAAAGTTAGAACGCGTCGCCAGCAGGAAATCAACTTTGCAGCCCAGGCGCTCGCCATAGACGTGCTGAAAAGTTTTGCAGTATCCCTCGGCATCGCCACTTGCCGTCGGGATGAAGAGGGCTTTGGGGATACTCTTTCCTGTTTGGTTACAGATAAACGAATCCAGATCCAGAGTTTCCAATTCAGAAATTTCACCGCCACCAATCGTTACGATTTTCACGTTCAAGCACCTTAGTTCAAGAATGTACCGCGACGTTCAAATGGAACCCATGACAGGCTGAGCCCACTGTTATCCCTACGCCAAGGTGTGCTTTCAGGGCCTTTGCGAGGCAGCCACGCCTGGCCGCCGATGCTACAAATTCTCATTTTCACCCGCAACCGATCAAGAGTTACGAACTTTGACCGGGCGCAGCCAAACAATTCTCGAGCCTGCTCGCTAACACAAAGCATCTTCACTTTCTGAAAATTGCCTCCCACGCAAATCCGACATCGGGAAACAAGTGGGGAGCAGGCACCAGCCAATAAAAAGCCCCGGCCAATGGACCGGGGCTTTTGCGTTTCAGGTGTTACGACTTACGAAGCCGAACGCACCGCACCTTGCGACACATTGGTCGGTTGCAGCTTGAACACGTAGAACAACACCGTCAGCAGCACCAGGAACGCAGGTCCCACGTACAGTGCCACGCGGGTTTCCGGGAAGTAAGCCATCAGGCCGACCACCAGCACCAGGAACGCCAGCGCCAGGTACGAGCTGACCGGGTACAGCCACATCTTGTATTTCAGGCCGGCACGTTCGCTGGCACTCAGGCCTTTGCGGAACTTGAGCTGGGCCAGCAGGATCATCACCCAAGTCCAGATCGCGCCGAAAGTGGCAATCGCAGTGACCCAGACGAAGACTTTTTCCGGGACCATGTAGTTGAGCAGCACACCCAGCAACAGCACGAAGATCGACAACAGCAGCGCGCGACGGGGCACGCCGTTGTTCGAGGTCGTGGCAAAACCGGCCGGGGCCTGGCCATTCTGCGCCAGGCTGTAAAGCATGCGCCCGGTGCTGAAGATGCCGCCATTGCAGGACGACAGCGCCGCGGTGATGACCACGAAGTTGATGATGCCGGCCGCGGTCTTGATCCCCAGGCGTTCGAAGGTCATCACGAACGGACTGCCCTGGGTGCCGATTTCGTTCCACGGGTAGATCGACAGGATCACGAATAACGCGCCGACGTAGAACAGCAGAATCCGCCAGAACACCGAGCCGATCGCGTTGGGAATGGTCTTCTGCGGGTTCTTCGCTTCACCGGCGGTCAGGCCGATCATCTCGACGCCGAGGTAGGCGAACATCACCATCTGCAGCGACATCAACACGCCTTGCACGCCGTTGGGCATGAAGCCGCCGTGGGCCCAGAGATTGGAAATCCCCAACGCCACGCCGTCGTTGCCGAAACCGAACGCGATCACGCCGATGCCGCCAATCACCATCGCGATGATGGTGACGATCTTGATCAGGGCGAACCAGAACTCGAATTCACCGAAGGCTTTCACCGCGATCAGGTTGATCGAACCCATGCTGATCAACGCGGCGAGTGCCCAGATCCAGCGCGGCACATCGGGAAACCAGACGCCCATGTACACCGCCACGGCAGTGATTTCCGCGACACAGGTCACCAGCCACAGGAACCAGTAATTCCAGCCTGTCAGGAAGCCCGCCAAGGGGCCGAGGTAGTCTTGAGCGTAACGGCTGAAGGAGCCGGCGACCGGGTTGTGCACGGCCATCTCACCGAGGGCGCGCATGATCACCAGGATCGCCAGACCGCCGATGATGTAGGACAGCATGATGGCGGGGCCGGCCATTTCGATGGCCTTGGCCGAACCGAGGAACAGACCGACGCCGATACAGGCACCGAGCGCCATCAAGCGGATATGCCGTTCGCCGAGTTCGCGTTTAAGCGGGCCGCCCTGAGCGGTCTCGCCATGGGGCAGATGATTGCCGACTGGCATAGGGGTACAACCTCGTCTTGTTATTGGATATGACCACCGAGTAACAAAGCGCTGACCGGTAAGCCATTGCTTCTGAGAAACCGGGCCTGCTTCGTGAGCAAGTCCGTCTTGCAGGACAACACCGGCAAGATCAGCGGGGCGTGCAGTATAAAAAGCTTCGTACAGGGTTTTTCACTCTATAAACCACAACATTCAGCCAGAACTCTCGGGAAAAGCCCGGTTAGCGGAGGGGCATTACCTGACTTTTGTAGGATCTTTCACCACCTGAAACGCCGCCGAGTATTGCACAGCATTGGTGCATCGTCATGCCCCTGGCTAAGCCTTATTTGCTGTTCAACGTGTCTAGCAAAGGCATTTCAGGCAGGCACTACCCTGTGGCGAGGGAGCTTGCTCCCGCTCGGCTGCACAGCAGTCGCAAAACCTGTGATCGCGGTTCGACTGAAAGACCGAGATGGCAAATTCGGGTCTGCTTCGCAGCCCGGCGGGAGCAAGCTCCCTCTCCACAGGAAATGGGGAATATTTGAGATCTGTACATCCACAATTTTTTCACCATCGCCAACCACCGACTAAGCTTCAGACAAGTCCGATCAATCTGCGTGAATGGATCAATCGACTATGGGCGCGTTATGGCAAACCGATACGAGTAAAACTGTGGTTCCGACTGAACGTGTGGATGAAGCGCCTATTCCTGAAAAACCCCCTGGCAGTCGCACGACGCACGGTTGGGGGGCGTTTTGGTTGTTGCTGGTTATTATCCTGATTGTCCTGGGGCTTGCCGCTGCCAAGGAAATGCGTACCTCGAAGTTTCAATCCCGCGAGGTGAGCAAATTCGCCGCCTCCCTGAGTTACGAAATGAAACCCGGCCCCAGCGACGCGATTCGCTATCCGGGCGCAGGCCCTTTCGACCTTCGTCTGGGCTACAGCTCGATGGGCGAGTTTCTGCCGCGGTTGCTCAAGCGTGACTACGTCATTGCGTCACAAACCCGCTTTTCCCAAAAGCTGATGGACTACACCGACAACGGTTTTTTCGTGCCCTACGCGGAGAAAATCCAGGCTGGACTATCGATTACCGATTGCCGTGCGGCTCCGCTGTACCAGTACAAATACCCACAACAACTGTATTCAAGCTTTGAGTCGATTCCGCCAGTGGTGGTCAGCAGCCTGCTGTTTATTGAAAACCGCTTTTTGCTCGATCCCAAGCAACCCTTGGCCAACCCCGCTGTGGACTGGCCGCGGTTCGGCATGGCGATCTGGTCCCAGGTTGCCAAGCTGATGCACCTGCCGGGCCAGTCGGCGGGCGGCAGTACGTTGGCGACGCAACTGGAGAAATACCGGCACTCGCCTGATGGCCTGACGGTGTCGGGCGCGGAAAAGATCCGGCAGATGATTTCCGCCACCGTGCGCGCTTATCAAGCGGGACCGGAAACCTTGCAGGTCCGGCAAAATGTGGTGCGCGATTACCTCAACAGCGTGCCACTGTCGGCAGTGCCGGGGCACGGTGAAGTGCATGGCATGGCTGAAGGGTTGCGCGTCTGGTACGGCGCCGATTTCAACAAGGCCAACGAACGGCTGGCCAGCACCGACACGGATCCCAAGAGCATGGCCGAAAAGGGCCTGGCCCTGCGTGAAATGCTCTCGCTGATGATCGCCCAGCGCCGCCCTTCTCACTACCTGACCAAAGGCCACGATGAACTGGCCGACCTCACCGACAGCCACATCCGCCTGCTGGCGGCGAATGGCGTGATCGATGCGCCCTTCGCCACCGCCGCCCTGGCCAGCAAGGTGACCTACCGCGACTGGCAGACCCAGCCGACCATTCAGCCGATTGAAACCAACAAAGGCATCAGCGTGGCGCGCAGTCGTCTGGGCGGGCTGCTCAACCGTCCGCTGTACGACCTCGACCGCCTCGACCTGTCCGCCACCAGCACCCTGCAAGGCGACTTGCAAACCCAGGCCACCGAATACCTCAAGCACCTGGCCGACCCGGTGTTTGCCACACAAATCGGTCTGATGGGTGAACGCTTGCTCACCCCCACCAGCACCACCCAGGTGCGCTACAGCTTCACGTTGTTTGAGCTGACACCGGACGGCGCGCGCGTGCGGGTGCAGACCGACAGCACCGATCAGCCGTTCGACATCAACGAAGGCAGCAAGCTGGAACTGGGCTCTACCGCGAAAATGCGCGTGCTCACCACCTACCTGCAAATCATGGCCGAGCTGCACGACAAGTACGCAGCGATGACCATCCCGGAACTGAAGAAAGTCGACGTCCCGGATCAGGACCGCCTGAGTCGCTGGGCCGTCGATTACCTGATTGAGAACAAGGACCGCAACCTGCCGGCCATGCTCGGCGCCGCGCTGGATCGTAAATATTCGGCGAGCCCCGGCGAAGCCTTTTTCACCGGCGGCGGGTTGCACACCTTCGTCAACTTCCGCAAGGAAGACAACGGTCGCATTCCGACCTTGCGCGATGCCTTGCGCGAATCGATCAACCTGCCGTTCATTCGGCTGATGCGTGACCTGGTGCGCTACACCACGTATTCGGGCCCCAACAACAGCGCCGAATTGCTCAAGGACGATCGCGACCCACGGCGTCAGGAATACCTGGCCAATTTCGCCGACCGCGAAGGCACTTCTTTCCTGCTGAAGTTCTGGAAAAAATACAAAAACAAAGACACCCAGGCGCGGCTCGATACCTTCCTCGACAGCATGCGTCCGACGCCGATTCGCATGGCGGCGGTGCACCGTTATCTGCTGCCCCAGGCCAGTCAGGAAAGCTTCAACGCCTTTGTGCGTGCGCACCTCAAAGGCGCCAAGCTCACCGAAAAACTCACCGACGAACGCCTGCAACGGCTCTACGAGAATTACAGCCCCGGCGCCTACGACTTGCCGGATCAGGGCTTCATCGCCAAGGTTCACCCGCTGGACCTGTGGCTGATGGGCTACCTGCTGAACAACCCGGATGCGAAGTGGAGCCAGATCGTCAAAGCCAGCCAGTTCGAGCGTCAGGAAGTCTACAGCTGGCTGTTCAAGAGTCGTCACAAGGGCGCTCGCGACAGCCGTATTCGCACCATGCTGGAGATCGAAGCCTTCCTCGACATTCATCAGCGCTGGCAGAAAGTCGGCTACCCGTTCGATCACCTGGTGCCGTCATTGGCCACCGCCATCGGCAGCTCCGGCGACCGCCCGGCAGCCTTGGGCGAGCTGATCGGCACCATCCTCAACGACGGTGTGCGCATGCCGACATTGCGCATCGACACCCTGCATTTCGCGGCGAATACACCCTACGAAACCAAACTGATCAATGACCCGGACGCCGGCAAACGGGTGATGCCGTCCGAAGTCGCTGCCGCCATGCGCGAGGCCTTGTCGCAGGTGGTGGATGCCGGTACAGCCAAACGTGTTTCCGGCAGTTTCATCACGCCCGATGGCAAACCCTTGGCCATGGGCGGCAAGACCGGGACCGGGGATAACCGCATCGAAGCCATTGGTTCCGGCGGGCGGATTCTCAGTTCGAAGTCGATCAACCGCACGGCCACCTTCGTGTTTTACATCGGTGATAGTCACTTCGGTACGTTGACCGCCTTCGTGCCCGGGCGCACTGCCGAAGCCTTCAAATTCACTTCGGCGCTGCCCGTGCAGGTGCTCAAGGGCATGGCGCCAATTCTCACGCCGTATCTGCAACCGGGTGCGCATACGCAATGCCTGCCGGTGGAGGTCGCGCGGCGCTGAAAAAAGGCGGTAATTAGTTATTTTCGGCATTGGTAATTCCAATGCATTTGGGGGGCCAACACTGATTAAGCAGCGGTAATTCAGGCTTTTACTTTGAGCCTCGGGCGTTAGGCTGGTCACTCCACTTAACGCTCAAGGTTTATTAAAAGCATGACTGACTTACACGGACGTATATCAGCGCTACCGACACCGGGGGCCGATGACCATAAAGGTCGTCATTACGACTTCATCAAGAGCCGTCTCCATCCCGCGTTCAAGGACGCTTCACTGCGACGAATTCGGGAGCTGAGCCTCACACAAACGGCTTCAGGGTATTGGGTACAGGCCACCAGGGATTTCGATCACACGCCGTTACAAGAAGCCAACTTCGAACGCTGGTCCGCTCAAAACACCGTCGATCGGGTCATGGACAAGGTACAAGGCGTTTACGAATTCGCCGAACCGGTACTGACCGAGGCGTTACTGAAACAGTTCGGTGTCGACGTCGATGTAAAGACCACTTACTTGCATCTTTATCTACCCAAAAAGCTTCCCTGGTATTCAGCCGACTTCGGCGGTGCCGTGACCCGAATCGTTTCACTGCTGGACGCGGCGCTGCACAACTTCGCGAGCAAGGAAACCTGCGAACCAGACTCGGACTTCATCAGCCAGCCCGATGCTCGCGGGCATTTCGACATCCTGCCGATCAAACGCAACATGTCCATCGCCCAGTTTCAGACCCTGTGTCGCAAGCTGGACATTGGCGCGCTACACGAAATACCTCGAAGAGCAGTTGCGGCCCAGGGATGGCCTCGTGCGGGCTGTTTTGAAACACAAGATCGTCGAGAGCGAGAAAGCCTCGTTTAAAGCGGCCGCCAGACTGGCCGTCCTGAAGGGCGACATCGACGCCGATAGCTGTGACCTGATCCTGATGATGCTCGATGGCCAGCGCAACCTCACCCGCAAAGGCCGGATAATGCAATTCGCCAACCTGTCGATTCTCGACAGCTTGCTGACCGGAATCGTATTGATTACGCCGGATCTGGACCGGACCCGTGAGGTGGTGCCGATCTTCGCTTACGTCCCTCAAGACCCTGAGCACCCGCTGAAAGAGTACCCCTCGACCCTCGCGTTCGTGAATGAACTGACGCGTCAGTTACGTAACAACGACGTCATACCGTCCACCGGCATGACCTACCAGCAATACTTCAGCCGGTTCGTCGATCAATCCGATCGAGGGCATTTTTTCGGTGGGCTGCAACAACGTCTGTTCCAAGTGAAATGGCATCAGAAAGAGCCGCTGGACCAGAGGCCGAGCTGGCGGGAAGTGGCCGTCACTGACCCTCATCTGCACTTCAACACCGCACCGCTCACCGGCGAACTCTGGCAGTACCTGTTTGAGCAAAAACTCAACAAGGTTCTCAATGACGCCCGACACATCGCCGTGTCCACCGCCGATGCCGATACCAACGCCCGATGGGCCTGGTGGGAGAACTTCAAGAAAATAGCCTCGGACATCTTCAACATCGCCCTGATGGTCGTCACGCCGTTCGTTCCCGGACTCGGTGAGCTGATGATGGGCTACATGGCTTATCAGATGGCCAGTGACGCCATCGAAGGCATCGTCGACATGACACTGGGGCTGTGGACCGAAGCCACCGAACACATCATCGGCGTGGCCACGGATTTTCTTCAGCTCGCGGCCTTTGCCGCCGGTGCGCAGATCGGTGCACTGGCACGCCTGAAACTGTCGCCGCTGATCGAAGGCATGAAACCGGTCACCCTGCCCAACGGCGAACACCGGCTGTGGCACCCCGACCTCAAACCCTATGAATTGTCCGATGTGCAGTTATCGCCGGACTCCAGACCCGACGCGCTGGGGCTGCATGTCCACGAAGGCAAGGATGTTCTGCCACTGGATGACAAGCACTACGCCGTGCAAAAGGATCCGCAAACCGGCAACTACCGCGTCAAACACCCGCATCGCGAGAATGCTTATCTGCCCGAGCTGAAACACAACGACCTCGGCGCCTGGACTCATGAAGCCGAGACCCCGCGAACCTGGGATCGCCCGACGCTGATGCGCCGTCTCGGCCACTCCGTGGAGGGCTTCAGTGACGCGCAGCTCGAAGACGTTCGCATCGCCAGCGGCACCGACGACGGTGCGCTGCGCCGGATGTACGTCGACAACACGGCCCCGCCCCCGTTACTGGACGACAGCCTCACCCGCTTGAACATCCAGCGCCAGACCCGTCAGGCGATTGAAAGGATTCGCTCGGGTCAGCCTCTGGATCCTTCCTCCTACTGGTTTGAACCGCTGGCGACTTACCTGGAGGGCTGGCCCGCGGATAAAGCCCTGAAGGTCTACGAAAACGCCGACACGAGCGGCCGGTTCCGCCAGTACGGCAATGCCGATGCGAGCGACGGGCAGACGCTGTCCACCAGTTTGTCCAACCTCATGAGCGACCGATTTGCGCCAGACCTTGTCGAGTTTCTCAGCGAAGAAGAGCTGCAAGCCGTGCTCGGTAGGTCCACCGCCAAAAGTGAACGAGTGCAAGCGTTGCGTAATCGACTGGCGGATGAAGCCAGTCGAATGGACGCGGACATCGTCAATCAGCTTTACCAAGGTGCCCAGGCGTCTGACGACCCGCAGTTGCGACTCCTACGCCACTCATATCCCGAACTGCCGTCCCGTGCGGCAGCGACGTTGCTGAGCAGTGCCGACGCGACCGACCTCAAGCGCATGACCCAGGAGCAACGTCTGCCACTCAGCCTGAAAAGCCGAGCGCGGGAAGCCTTCGAAGCCCGGACCAACCATGCCTATGAAGGCTTCCACGACGGCGCGCAGTGGGTGGAGGAAACCGAGAGCCTGGTACTGAACGCCTTGAGGATTCATACCGACACCTTCGCGCAAATGCGCATCGAGGTTCGCGAAGGCAACGATTCCGGCCCCTTGCGCAGCCGTGTGGGGGCCGAGGACGCGTCCATGGTCCGGGTGCTGGTCAAGGATGATGTCAACCGGTTCGAAGTCTGGGACGGCGACAACCACAAACTGCACGACGCCGCTGATTTTTACGACGCCGTGCTCAACGCCTTGCCGAAAAACAAACAGGCGCAGCTGGGTTATCGGCCGGGCCAGGGCGCCTTTTTCAAGCAATGGGTGATGGCGAAGACCGAGACACCGGCGCAGCGTCGTACCGCGCTCGCTGCACCGCCGATCCGTCCGCAGGCTGACCATGAAGACATGATGCTGTTGCGCGGTCCCGGTTTCTCCGTAACCGCCCCCACGCTCACCGAACGGGTGCAGGATATCTACCCCCACTTCAACGAACGCGAGGTCGATACCTTCGTTCGATCCCTGGGTTCGCAGGAGCAAGGTCACCAGACACTGACCCGACTGGACCGCGAACTGGATGACTTGCGTGTGCTGTTCAATCGCTGGCGATACCAGCAGCCGGATACCTGGGGCCCGGATCAACGCGGGTTCGTCAACAGTGGCGGCTTGCACCTTGCCGAGCGGTTCATCGACTGTTTCAAACGCAAGCCCACGGTCTTTGGTGAACGCAGTATCACGGCCGACGGCGGTTATGCGCTGGACCTGTCCACAGAGTTCGGGATGTACGACCTCGAACGTTGGTGGAAGGACCTGCCGGATATCAAGCACTACCTCGATCAGATCAGCACCTTGAATCTGGACCGCACGCACCTATCCGAATCCGCCACAGGCCTGTTAGGGGACTTCACTCATCTGCGGCAACTGAGCGCCCGCAGCTGCGGCTTGACGCGACTTCCCGACACCATCGGCAAGATGCACCACCTGCGCACTTTGCGGTTAATGAACAACGACATCACGTTGACCCCATCGGCTGTCGAGCAACTGCGAAACCTGACCCGCATGGAAACCCTCAGGCTCGATGACAACAAGCGGTTGGGCCTGCTCCCGGACGTTGGACGCATGCCCAGACTGAGAATCCTGAGTTTGAGCAACACCGGGGCCACCACCTGGCCCGATGGCCTGTTCGGGCCCTTCAACAAACGTCGACCGCGCGGCTTCTTTCTGGATTTGCAGGAGAACCCGATCAGCGTCATTCCGAAAGTCGTGCCCGGCTCGGAGGACGCCTTCCTCCTGGCGCGGACCCGCCTGTACGAAAAGCAACTCTCGGACGCCAACCTGATCACTTTCAAAGCGTATCGACGGTCAGTCGGCATCTCGCCCAAGCAGGTCTACGCCAATGCGGCACGCGACGCGATGTACTTGTGGCCCATGAATGACGACTCGGTATGGTGGAGTAACCAAGTCTCAGGGCTGGGTACTTTTCGAGAGGAAGCCTGGCACGACTTGATGACCGAGCCTGGCTCCGAAGACTTTTTTGCCTTGATCCAGAAACAGACCCGCTCGGCCGATTACACGGCCGGTGGTGAATTGCGTCAACAGCTCAGCAACCGGGTCTGGCGCATGATTGAAGCCATCGACCTGGACACCGAGTTGCGCAAGGATCTGTTCGCAATGGCCAAGGCGCCCACCACCTGCGCCGATGCCGGAGCCCAAGTGTTCAACCACATGGGCATCAAGGTGCTCGCCTCCGAAGCTTATGCCTTGTCGACATCCAACGCCGTCCTTGAAAGCAAACTGGTGAACCTGGCCAGAGGTGCCGCTCGCCTCGCCCGCGTGGATGACATTGCCCGTGCCGACTTCGGCAGTCGGCCAGGCAATCCGGATGAGGTCGAGGTGTACCTCGCCTACGAAACCGGCCTGGCTCAACGCCTCGGTTTACCTTGGCAATCGGAGTCGATGCTGTATCGTCCCACGGCCGGCGTGGACGCCAACACCCTCGACACCGCCTTCGATACGGTGATGTCCATGGAGGCCGGCGATGGCTTGATCAACGACATGATCGAACAGCCGTTCTGGCAGAAATACCTGCAGGACACGTACCCGAACGAGTTCCGGCGCAATGCCCTGTTTTACGAAACCAAGAGCGAATTGCTGGATGAGTTACGCGAAGTTCAACACGCCTGGGCCCGCTCCAAAGGCCAGCAGATTGCACAACGACGAGCACTCAAACAGCGCCTGCAAGACCTCGCCCGGCGCCTGGATGTCGATGAGAGTGTGGTGTTGACCGATGAAGACATGACTGATGAGGTCTATGGCCAATTGCTGCACGACATGGGCTACGAAGAAAAAGAGCTGAGCCGAAAACTCACCCGCGCAGCGCTGCAAAAAGACGCACAGCCGTAATCGGCAACCCCTGATGCATCGGGTGATGCATCAGGGTTCAACCCTTAACCCATTTCCGAATCCCAGATCACCGTGACAGTGCCCGAGTACGTTCTCGCGACACCGGGCTTGAGCATTTCGCCGACTTGATCCTGCGTAATCTCGAAATGCAACGTTCCCGGTTTGCGATCGACATAAAAGCGTGGCTGGAACAACTCGGTACCCATACCGTCGCGCCGCAATGGCCGGCGACTGACCGGCTGATCGGCGGCATCCACCAAGCCACTGGGCAAGGTCAGGCTGACGTCGAGCGGCACGACATGACCGGAAACCGGGTCGCGTACCGAGCAGCGATTGCCATCTTCGCTGTACTGGCAATCCAGGCTCATCTTGAAGCGGCTCGACGAAGAGAGATTGAACGTCTGATCACGAAACAACCGCGTCGGCTTGCGCCCTTGCGTCAGCCAGGCTTGCCAGCCGCCCTGCGGGACCAGTTCGATGCGATTGCCACCGGGGGGAATCTCGACCTTGAGGGTGTGCCGAACATCCAGGGAGAAGTTGAGGGTCAGTTGGTTGTCATTGGGAATCATGACATCACCCATGTCGAAATCCTGACGAGGACCGACCATGTAGGTAATGGAGCCTGTGTATTTACCCGCGGCCATGTTCAGCGGATCGGGCGTGCGCAGTTCATAGGCGTACACAAAATACAGATACTTAAAGGACATCGGGATGTCGAACAGCGCCTTTTTGCTGCATACGCCCGCCCCCACCGGGACTCTCCAGAAACTGTTGTAGCCAACGGGTCCCGCAGTCGCGTTACCGACCCCCAGACACGGCGCAGGCGCATACACCCAGCCCCCTCCCTGCCACATCTGATCCCACCAACCGCCTCCCGTAATGTCGGTGATTGGACGGGGAATGGACGCTTCGTGACCAATACCCCCGATCCGTATGGAAAGCACTTTTGAATCGCCCGATTCATGTGTAACACGCACCTCTCTCCATTCAGAGGGTACCCGGGCCATGCCGCCCTGGCGCGGGTCCGCGTGATTGGCAAGAATCGGCGCATTGGCCGTGAACAATATAGGCGCGACAAGACTGAAAAGTTGATAGCGCGCACAGGTCTCTGGAACTTGACGACAGAACCCCTCAGAGGGCGTCTTGTTGACGAATTTATTGTTCTGCGGTTTGGCCGAATCCGGCACGAACTCCGCCGTGATCTCTGCCACCACCGCCTCTGCAGGCATCGAAAACACAGCGCACAACAGACTGGTCAATACAAACCCATTCCGAGCCCGGACTGATCGCTTCTTCAATAAACGCTTCATTTTGGCAGTACCGCATTGAAGACCATATTCACGCTGCCAAAATAGCTGCCCGGTTTATAAACCCCATCGACAGGCGGCATTGGCACGATCTCCAGCAACACCCGTTTACCCGGCGCAGCATCACTCATTGACACCACCTCGCGACTGTCCAGCTCATTGAGCACATGGCCGTTGAACAGCACGCGCAAACCAATGTCATGGGCATCCGTCCCGTTGGACAAATACGGCCTGCCCTCAAGGCGGGCTTCGATGGAGCCGGCTTCATTCTTCACGTCGAAATACTTGCGCAAGCTGCCCAGGGTCGAGGTCGTCAGGTTCCACGGCAATGGCTGTTCGCGGTGAATCCAGTCGGGGTCTGCGGGAATGACATAAAACGCCTGGCTCGGGATCGTTACGAACACTTCGAAGTGCTGCACTTCGCGGGCGGCATACGCTGAATGGCAGGCCATTACCGACATCATCAGGACGGTCAGTTTTCTGAACATAGTCATCAGCCTTTCACATCGAGTTTCTTGCGGCTTTCGCCTTCAACCAACGTGAAGCGGTACTCGCGGCCTGCCTGTTTCTCGAACTCGAAGTTGCGGCCGGCCAGAATGTGATGCTTGGTGGTCGGCTGGCAGTCCTGGTCGTTCTTGACCGCGCAATCCTTGAACTCGTCGATCACCACCACGGTGTTGCCGGTATTGCGGATCCGGTATCGGGTCGCCTCGTTCTCGATCACGCTGGCGTAACGCGGGTCCTTGGGACGAACGAAAAACACCGCGCCATAACCGGCCAGCACCGTGACCCCGGCGGACAGGGCTTTCTTGTATTCCTCACGTTCCTCGCCGGAGACCGCAAATTCGTCTTCTTTCTCGGGCACCACCGGCACGAAACGCACGCGGAAATAGCGCTCCTTGTCGCGCTCGCCCATGTACAGCAATCGCGTGCCTTGCATGCCACTGGCGGGCACGATCAGCCGCGCCGGGCTGGCCATCAAGCCATCCCGGGATTTGCCGTCGGCATTGGACTGGAGCGGCACTTCCCGGGATTTGCCATCGGCGTCGTAGAGGATTTCAAGGATGTTGACCTTGACGAAAGCGGTGCTGTCGCCGCCGTTGTAGACGCGTTTCAAAAAGGTACTTTTGTCGCCGTCCAGGTAGTCGTAAACGGTGCCGATATTGATGCTCGGCCCGGCGTGTGCCGTCTGGGTGAACAAACAAAAACCAATCAGTGCCAACCGACGTTTCATCGTCATTTACCTCATAAAAAAGTGCGTGGTGCCGGGCATCAACCTGCCGTCGGCGTCTCGAGCGTCAGGTCCGCCAACGTGTCGGGCGTGCAGCGCAGATCACCGATCATCAGCACGTTGTTTTCCGTGCGGCCATTGCTCGGGTCCAGACGGAACTGGCACAGCAACTGATTGCCGTAGCGCACTTCCAGGGTCGGTGAGCAGGCGTTCATTTCCATGGAGAAGAAGCCGTCCACTTCACTCACCCCGCGACTGGCGTGGTTGATGATGTGATGGCCCTTGAGCGGGTTGCCCTGGGGGTCGATCAGGCGGCCGAGGACGGTGAGGGTTCGCATCACGCGGATCTGGCGATAATCCACGCCGCCCTTGTTCAGGTGATAGCTGGAACGGGCCGGCTGGATGGTCGCGGCAGGCACATGGTTGCCTTCGAAATCGAAACTGACGGAGCTGCTTTTATAAGCCGTGATCGGCACGAAATTGCGTCCGGGCTTGAGCACCGCGCTGCCGCCGCTCAAATCGTCGGCGCGCAACGTGATGTCGTCGATGTCCGACTCGACATCGATGATCATGCCCGCGCCGTTGCGGTGGTATTGGCTGGTCACGATCATTTTTTGCCCACCGACCGCCACGGTGCTGTCGAGGTTGAGGCCGCCGGTGAGGTCGTTGTTGTAAGAGGAGCGCTGGATAAAACCGTCAGCGTTGGCCAGGTCCGATTGCATCGTCGCCAGCGCATTCAAACCGATGCCATAGGTGTCGGTGATGGCCGTGGCGGAAACGCTTTGCAGCAGGTGGTCCTGCAAGTCTTTGCGGTAAGTAATCGAGGCATTGTTGTCGCGCCCGCCGTCACGATCGGTACGGGTGCCGATGCTGCCGGACAGCTGTTCTCCCGGACCACCCAGCGCGACGCTCACGCTCAGATCAAGGCCACGGTTTCGATCATTCCCCGAGCTGAAACTGCCCGGTCTGTCGAACAGTGACAGGCGCCAATTGGCATCGCTGCCGAACAGTTGCGCGCGCTGGGTCCAGCCCAGGTCCACGCCGACGCCTTCGGTGTTGCCTTCACTGTGGGACACCCGGGCATTGACCGAACTTTTGCTGGTGAGTCGATGATTCACCGACAACGACGAGTTGCTGGTCTGGCCGATAAATACGTTGCGCTGCCGCACGCGCGTGCCGTCGGGCAGGGTGTCGTAGAGCCGCGTGGTGTCGAGCCAGCTGCGGTTATGGCTGGCGACGAGGCTGCCGCTGCCGTAGGAGTAAAGCCCCTGCACGTCAAAACCGGTGCCGTAGTCCTGAGTCTTGTAGACGTTGGCAAAGACGCTGGCGTTGTTGACGATGGCCCAGTCGACCGACGTGCCGTATTGCAGGGTGTCTTTCACTTGCCGACCCGACAGGCCGAGGATCACCCGTGGGTGCAGCAGGAAGTTGAACGCGGCGCCAGCGGTCATGTCGCCGTCGGCCTGCTCATCCCAGTTGCTGAGCATCTTCGATTCACGCCCGGCGAACAGGTTGTAGCGCCAGCGCTCGTCATGATTGCTCCAGTTGTTGGGTTTGTAGACCAGTTCCTGAGTGCTCGAAGTGATCTGGCCGTCTTCGATCAGCCGCACTTCGACTTCATAGATGCCGCCGGGCAATGGCCGCGTATCAAGGGTCTGCAAACCGGCCGGCATCGCCTGAGTGTTGATCAGCAAACCGTCGCGATAGATCTCCACCGAGCCCTGGCGATTGGCCGTGACGTAGATCGGGTAGACCGCCGGTTTCGGGTTGTTGATGGCCAGGCTGTCGGAGCTGCCGTACATGACACCCACTGCGGTGTCGGGGCTGGCGCCGAAGGAGCGTGGCTGGCGGGTCAGCCCTTCCGAGGTGGGCGTGAACAAGCCCAGGCGCAGGAAATTGCCTTCCAGTTCGCGCTGGGTGAAGAGCTCGTGCACCGCGTGATAAGTCTGGTTGTCCACACCGCCGAGGCGGGACAACTGCATGTTCACCGCCTGGGTCCAGTTGCCCAGGCTGCTGCTCGCTTCCAGACCGTAGCGACCGCCGAGGTCCTGGTTCTGACCGCCATTGAGGTTCAGCTGGTTGCGCACGATCAACCCGGTGCTGCCGCCTTCGGGCTGGTTGTAATAGCGCTGCACCTGATCATCGCGCTCGGCGTTTTCCGTGAGGATCGACACCAGCGAGTTTTCCAGGCTGTAGTGCACGGCCAGCAGCTGTTCGGGGCAATCGGCCTGGCAGGCGCCCAGCACCACGCCTTGTTTCAGGTAATTGGCCCAGATGTCACGCTCGCTGGGTTTGATCGTGCTGTCGCTGACATCGGCGAAGTCAACGAGGGTGATGCGATCATCGCGGGTCAACACGACCATCGCCTCACCGAGAAACTGTTGGTCAAGTTCCACGCGCACCGCCAGCGGCACATCAAAGAAGTGCTCTTCGAACTCGCTCGGTAGACCCTTTGCTTGCGCAAGCAAACTTCGGGGTGTGTGGCCGTTGTCCGCTGGCGCGGCCAGGGCAGTTGCACAAAAACATAGGGCAAGTGCCGTCGCGATGGGAGTCATCGGGAACATGAACGAAATACTCTGAAGATAAATTCGTTGAAACCCGATCGACAGGAACGCAACCCTATCGATCGGTGAACGTTGGCAAGTAAGACAGAACTTACTTACAGAACGCGCCTTGATTTAGATGCGCGGAATGGCATCAAAAATGACGACCGGGTTGGCGGTGTAGAGACCCACCTGGGCGTTGGTCGGCTTCGCGGCCTTGATGACCAGGTCGGCGCGCATGCCACCGTTGGACTCGACGTCACCTACCACTTCCTGGGATTCGGCCGTCAGCACCTTGCCATTGAAGGTGTACGTCAGAGGAATGTTCAAGGTTGGATTACCGTTGAACAGCGGGGTAGGACCGCCGACGACATAAGCGCCAACCGAGCCATTGGTGTGTTGAATATCATAGGTGCCACGGACCTCTGCCAGGTCGCCGACCCCAACGAGGTATTGCATTTTCTCGTCTTTACCGAAGTCCGGGTTCACAGGCTGGGCATGGAAGACCTTGCTTGGGATATCCGCAGTAATGTTGATGGAGGTGCGCGATTCTTCAGCAGCGAACGCCATCGAAGCGCTCAGGGCCAGGAGGGTCATCGGAACGGCGATTGCAAACTTCTTGAACATTATTGAGTACCTGTCTTTTTCAAAGGATTGGGCCGAGAAAAGTCTAAACAAGCGAACTTAACCCCTCGCACTGATGGCTATTTCGCTTAACTTTCGACACCAGAAGATGATCGTCCAATCTCTTGAAAAAGTAAGTACGTAACTTCCGAAGAACACGTAGTAACAATGGCGTTCGAACAATAGGAAAAAGTTAAAAAAAACGCCAACTTGATTGTTTTACCCTCAGAAAAATACTACACACAGATTTAACTGAAAAAGCACACAGATATAAACTAATAAAACTTCCGTAAGACAGGACCTACTTATCTCATGATAGTGGAATAGTTATCAATCGATAAACTTCCATGATTAGTTTAATTACTCTAAAAGAGCAATCACGCAGGACTCCTCGTCCCTGATGGCATCTGGCCCCAAGCGACCACGAGGCCGACCGTCGGTCCAGAACGCTTGCGCTCGTCTAAAGATATATCTTAAGTTGTATCTAAACACGACGAGAGAAGACGTAAAAATGAGAGACCATCATTCCCATCGAGACCACAGCGACAGCCGCGACGGCTTCGAGAAACGCCCGGGCCCCGGCCGTGAACGCGGTGGCCGTGGCCCCCGGGTGTTTGCCCCCGGCGACCTGAAACTGCTGCTGTTGGCGTTGATTGCCGAGCAGCCCTGCCACGGCTATGACCTGATCCGCCAGATCGAAAGCATGTTCGACGGTGCCTACTGCCCCAGCCCCGGTGTGATCTACCCGACCCTGACCTTTCTCGAAGAAAGCGAAATGATCCTGGGCGACGCCGAGGGCGGCAAAAAGCGCTACACCATCACCGACGCCGGACGGCTGTCGTTGACCGAACAGGCCATTGCGCTGGACGGCGTGCGAATGCGCATCGAGGTCAGCAAGCGCTCGTTGCGCGGCCATGATCGCCCGGCCGAGATCCACGAGGCGGTGCACAACTTGCGTCACGCCCTGCAAATGCATCACGGCCGCTGGAGCCCGGAAGAAATCCTGCGGGTTCGCGACCTGCTCAACAACACCGCCAAAGCCATCGTCGATGGCCCTGCCGTTCAACCCGTTCAGGAGAAAGCCGAATGACTGAAGTGATCGTGCAATCCATTCACCGTGTCATGCATGAAATCAAACGTCGCCGCCTGCAAGTGCTGCGGGTGGTTGACCTGACGCCGCGGATGCGCCGGATTACCTTGGGCGGCCCGGAGCTGGCCGGCTTTGTCAGCCTGGGCACGGACGACCACGTCAAACTGCTGTTCCCGCAAAATGCGGCCGAACACGCCGCACTGGAAACCCTGGTGCTCGGCGCCGGCAAAGACAACGGGCCGATGCCGGCAATGCGCGACTACACGCCGCGTCGCTATGACCTCGACACTCTGGAACTGGACATCGATTTCGTGCTGCACGGCGATGGCCCTGCCTCGACTTGGGCCGAGCAGGCCACGCCCGGCCAGTTCCTGCACATCGGCGGGCCGCGTGGCTCGATGATCGTGCCGGACATGTTCGACAGCTATTTGCTGATCGGCGACGAAACCGCCCTGCCCGCCATCGCCCGCCGGCTTGAAGGTCTGGCGGCCAATCGTCGTGCGCTGGTAATTGTGGAAGTGGAGAACGGCGCCGAGCAGCAACGTCTGGAAAGCGCCGCGCAGGTCAATGTGATCTGGGTCTTGCGTGACGGTGGTAAAGACAATTTGCTGACCACCGTGAAGCAACTGCACGTGCCGAGCGGCAATCTGTATGCGTGGGTGGCGACCGAGACCAAGGTGTCACGGCAGATCCGCCGGGTGTTGCTGGATGAGCACGGATTGAATGAGCAGTTCGTCAAAGCCGTGGGTTACTGGCGGGCGGATGACAGCGACGAGGAGTGATCGGCTTATGGGCCTCATCGCGAGCAAGCTCGCTCCCACAGGTGTCTCGGCTGTTCACAAGTCTTTTGTTCACAATCGATCCCATGTGGGAGCGAGCTTGCTTGCGATGACGATGGCTCAATCACAAAAAATGCTGACGCCTGGCACCACGCCCAAGCCACCGATCCAGCCCGATCAACACCAGCGCAACAACAACAAACCCAACCAATAATCCCCCCGCATTCAAAAACACCTGTGGATAACCCAACGTGGCGACATCAATGAACGGATAGGGATAAACCGCCAACTCATGCCCACGCAGCAGCGAATAGGCGAAGTACACCAGCGGATAAATCACCCACAACCCGATATGTCGCAGCCGTAAAGTGCCTTTGGGCACGCCCCACCACCAATACGCCAGAAACAGCAGCGGCATGACGTCGTGCATCAACTCATCGGCCAGCAACTGCCAGCCTTCGGGATGCCACAAGTGGCGCAACAACAGGCTGTACGCCAGGCCGACAACCACGATGCTCACGGCAATCGCGCTGCTGACCCACGGCTGCAAAAACCAGCGTCGCGCCGCCGACTCACGGGACGTCCATTCACAGGTCAGCACGGTCGCCACCAGCGTATTGGTCAGCACGGTGAAGTAGCTGAAAAAGCTCAGCAGCCCACCGATCAAGCTAGCTTCCAGCGTCCAGCGCGAGTACAGAATCAAGTACAGCTGAATCGCCAGTCCGGCCCAGCCCAACACGGCGGCCACCGCCACAAAACGACGCCTCGCGGCAGATCCTGGCGTCGACAGGGGGCCCATGTTCAGAGCGGGCGCTTGGTGCGCATCAGCTTCACGTACAGGCGTTCGACCTTCTCCCGCGCCCACGGGGTTTTGCGCAGGAAGGTCAGGCTCGACTTGATGCTCGGGTCACTCTTGAAACAGCGGATATCGATGCGCTCGGCCAGCCCCGACCATTCGTAATGTTCAACCAGGGCGTTGAGGATTTGCTCCAGCGTCACGCCGTGCAGCGGGTTGTTGTTCTGTTCGGTCATGCCGGGCCTTCGAGCGATGTCAGGATGGGAAGCCGCGCACCTTAGCCGAGGGTGTGGCCGGGTGGAAGCGCGATGTGCGCTCTCTGGTAAATGTAGGTGACGTTGAACGGAACGCTGCCCGGCACTGTTACCAAATACGAAATAATTCATGTCACTAAAAGCGCTTTCTCTATTTGTAACAGGACATTATCCTTGCGCCCGTCAAGCTGAAACGCTTCATCTGCCCGCGACATAGTGCCGCTTTCCGTTCATCCCCCAGAAAAAGATCAAGAATTCCTTCTCTATGCCTGATTTCCCAACTCCGCGAGACAGCGCTGTCTGCACCGCTATTGCCAGCCGAAAAGCCCTGAACCTGATCGGTGGATTCACCGCGTTGAGCCTGGCCACATGCACCCAGGCCGCTTCCGCCTTCGATAGCGAGTCGCCCTGGATGCTCGGCGACTGGAACGGCACGCGCACCGAACTTTCGGAAAAAGGCTACGACTTCAAAGTCGATTACACCGGCGAAATGGGCAGCAATCTGCACGGCGGCTACGACCACGACCGCACCGCGCGCTACAGCGACCAGTTTGGTTTCGGCACGCACCTGGATTTGCAAAAGATTCTGGGCTGGGACGACGCCGAATTTCAGCTGACCATCACCGAGCGCAACGGCAACAACATCAGCAACGACCGCATCAACGATCCGCGTGTGGGCGGTTTCACTTCGGCACAGGAAGTCTGGGGTCGTGGGCAAACCTGGCGCCTGACACAGATGTGGTATCAGCAGAAATTCTTCGACCAGAACCTCGACATCAAGGTCGGCCGCTTTGGCGAAGGCGAGGACTTCAACAGCTTCCCGTGCGACTTCCAGAACCTGGCGTTCTGCGGCTCGCAGGTCGGCAACTGGGTCGGTGGCATCTGGTACAACTGGCCGGTGAGCCAGTGGGCGATGCGCGTGAAATATCACCTGACGCCGGAGCTCTACGCACAGATCGGCGCGTATGAGCAGAACCCGTCGAACCTCGATCGCGACAATGGTTTCAAGCTCAGCGGCAGCGGCACCCAAGGCGCGATTTTGCCGGTGGAACTGGTGTGGTCGCCGAAGCTCAACGGCCTGCCCGGCGAATACCGCGCCGGTTATTACTACAGCAACGCGAAGGCCACGGATGCCTACAAGGACAGCAATGGTCAGCCGGCCGCCCTGAGCGGCGAGGCTTACCGCAGCGCGTCGAGCAAGCACGGCGTGTGGTTGGGTATTCAGCAACAAATAACCAGCCGCGCCAGCAACAATTCGCGCGGTCTGAGCGTGTTCGCCAACGGCACGATGCACGACAAGAAGACCAACGCCATCGACAACTATGTCCAGGCCGGCGTCGTCTACAAAGGCCTGTTCGATGCGCGCGCCAAGGACGACATCGGCTTTGCCCTCGCCCGGGTGCACGTCAACCCGGCCTATCGCAAGAACGCCGAAGCGACCAATCAGGCCCGCGCCATTTATGACTACGACGATCCTACGTTCCTGCCCCCCCAGGACACCGAATACAGCGCCGAACTCTATTACGGCGTGCACGTCACGAACTGGCTGACCGTGCGCCCGAACCTGCAATACATCCGCCACCCCGGTGGTGTGGACAAGGTCGATGACGCGCTGATTGGCGGGATAAAAATCCAGTCATCGTTCTAACAACACCACCAAACCCTGTGGGAGCCGGCTTGCTGGCTCCTACAAGGGATCGCGTCAGCGAACCTTTTTTATCTGAACCATGCCCGCACAGGATCGTCATCTACAGTGAACTTGCGCGGGACTACTTGAAACGTCACGGAGAACCACACTATGAGCACTGATGGTGCTTTGAGTCGAAGCCGTCTGTTGCCGACCCTGCTCGGCATTCTGCTTCTGCTAATGGGCCTGGCCATGCTGGCCGGCGGGATCAAGCTGAGTCTGCTCGGCGGCTCGCTGTATTACCTGCTGGCCGGTATCGGTCTGACGCTGACCGGCGTGCTGCTGATCCTGGCCCGCCGTGCTGCGCTGGGCCTTTACGCACTGGTGCTGTTCGCCAGTACCGTGTGGGCCTTGTGGGAAGTCGGCCTCGATTGGTGGCAACTGGTGCCGCGTCTGGCGATGCTGTTTGCGCTGGGCATCGTCATGTTGCTGCCGTGGTTCCGCCGTCCGTTGCTGATCACCGGCCCTGCGCCGATGGGCACTGGCGCACTGAGCGTGGCAGTGGTACTCGCGGGCGTTGCCGCACTGGCCAGCCAGTTCACCAACCCGGGTGAAATCAAAGGCGAACTGGACCGCGACAGCGTGCCCGGCATGACCAACACCGCCCCGGCCATGCCCGACGGTGACTGGAATTCCTACGGCCGCAGCGCTCATGGTGATCGTTACTCGCCACTGGCGCAGATCACCCCGCAGAACGTGAACAAGCTCGTTCCCGCCTGGACCTATCGCACTGGCGACCTGCCAGGGCCGAACGACCCGGGTGAAACCACGGCCGAAAACACCCCGCTGAAAGTCAACGGTATGCTCTACGTCTGCACGCCGCACAGCCAGGTGATCGCCCTCGACCCGGACACTGGCAAGGAAATCTGGCGTTTCGATCCGAAGCTCTCCACACAAAACGCGGCGAACTTCAAGGGTTGGGCGCACATGACTTGCCGTGGCGTGACCTATCACGATGACGCCGTCTACGCGTCCGAGCAAAGCCCGACCGGCACCGCCAGCCCTGCGCCGGTCAGCACCGTCTGCCCGCGCCGGATCTTCCTGCCGACTGCCGACACCCGCCTGATTGCCCTCGACGCCGACACCGGCAAGATGTGTGAAGACTTCGGCAACAAAGGCCAGGTCGACTTGACCGCCAATATCGGCGGCTTCAATGCCGGCGGTTACTACTCCACTTCACCTCCAGCGGTCACCAAGGATCTGGTGGTGATTGGCGGCCACGTCACCGATAACGTCTCCACCGACGAGCCTAGCGGCGTGATCCGCGCGTTCGACGTGCACACCGGCAAACTGGTGTGGAACTGGGACAGCGGCAACCCGGACGACACCACGCCGATTGCCGAAGGCAAGGTCTACACCCGCAACTCGCCGAACATGTGGTCCATGTTCGCCGTCGACGAAAAACTCGGCATGCTTTACCTGCCGATGGGCAACCAGACCCCGGACCAGTTCGGTGGCGATCGCACGCCTGAATCGGAACTGCACGCCGCCGGCCTGACCGCCCTCGACATCGCGACCGGCCAGGTGCGCTGGCACATGCAGTTCACCCACCATGACCTGTGGGACATGGACGTCGGTGGTCAGCCAACCCTGATGGACCTGAAAACCGCTGACGGCGTGAAGCCAGCGGTGCTCGCGTCCACCAAGCAAGGCAGCATCTACGTGCTGGACCGCAGCACCGGCAAGCCGATTGTGCCGATCAACGAAGTGCCGGTGCCCCAAGGCGCTGTCGCTGGTGATCACACCTCGCCGACCCAACCGAAGTCCGACCTCAACCTGATGCCGCCGCCGCTGCAAGAGCGCGACATGTGGGGCGTGACCCCGTTCGACCAACTGATCTGCCGGATCGACTTCAAATCCATGCGCTACGACGGCCCGTTCACGCCGCCATCGCTGCAGGGTTCGATTGTTTACCCCGGCAACTTCGGCGTGTTCGACTGGGGCGGCATCTCGGTTGACCCGGTGCGTCAGATCGCTTTCGTGAACCCGAGCTACATGGCGTTCAAATCGAAAATGATCCCGGCCGCCGAAATCGCCGCCCAAGGCCCGCGTAAAAGCGAAACCGAAGGCGTGCAGCCGAACAAAGGCGCGCCTTACGGCGTCGTCCTCGAAGCCCTGCTCTCGCCAATGGGCCTGCCGTGCCAGGCGCCGGCCTGGGGTTATGTGGCCGCGGTCGACCTGACCACCCAAAAAACCATCTGGAAACACAAAAACGGCACCGTGCGCGACAGCTCACCGGTTCCGATCCCGCTGAGCATGGGCGTGCCTAGCCTGGGCGGCACCTTCACCACCGCCGGTGGCGTTGGCTTCCTGAGCGGCACCCTCGACCAGTACCTGCGCGCCTACGACGTGAAAAACGGCAAGCAACTGTGGGAAGGCCGCCTGCCCGCCGGCGCGCAAACCACGCCGATGACTTACACCGGTAAAGACGGCAAGCAATATGTGCTCGTTGTTGCTGGCGGTCATGGGTCGCTGGGCACCAAGCAGGGTGACTATGTGATTGCGTACAAACTGTCGGAATAAGTTGTAGCGGCAGTTAAAGGAAAGGCGACTCCTGCGAGGGGGTCGCCTTTTTTGTGGGTGCCATTTTCGCCACACTGCAGATCCAATGTGGGAGCGGGCTTGCCCGCGATGGCGGTGTATCAGTCAGCACATGCGTTGAATGTTAAACAGCCATCGCGGGCAAGCCCGCTCCCACATTGGGTCGCGTCAGGCCTGAATTTATTTGCCAACGTCCTACAGCCGTTGCTGTTCTGGAGGAGGATTCTGACAAGTTCTAGCGGTTGTCGTGTCAGAAGCCGGGGGGATAGGCTTTTGCGGTCGCTGCAAATTCAGCGGCCGGGTTTGGTCGCCCAGGTTTAGAATGGCGCACTTTTCGTGCTTGCATTATGGCGAGCTGTGCGTGGGAGGGCTTCGGCCCTGCCGGGTTCCATTCCCTGGTCGACCAACCTGCGTACGGTTCGCCACCCAACTGCTTGGTCGCAGTCGTGGCGAACTCCCTGTCCCCGAATGGAGCTTCATCATGTTCAAAGAAACCCCGAATCCCCCGCAAACCGACGACGTTTCCCCCTACGAATCCCTCGATTCCAAAAAACTCAACGAAGCCGCCGAGCGCGCGCTGGATCACTACCTCAACCCCGCGGCCCTCAAATCCCCTGCAATGCGCAAACCCAGCACCATGTTTTTGATCGCACCGGACATCAAAGACGAAGACCTGCTGGCCCACACCTGCGAGTCATTGGCCCAGGCTAGTGTAATGGCGAGTGATTTCTCGGACTATCTGGAAGGCCCGCACCGGCACAAGGCGATGGCCATTCAGCAAATCGTCATGCTGGCCGAACTGGCGGTGAACCGGATGCTCGATAACGTCGCCATACCAAAACCTCCGCCGCACAGCTAATCCCCCTGTGGGAGCGAGCCTGCTCACGATTGCGGTCTGACATCTGGCATTGATGTTGGCAGACACTCCGCCATCGCGAGCAGGCTCACTCCCACAATAGAATTGGGTGCATCAGCAAGATATTGGTCGGCTGTCAGGCCGCCAAGTCAAAAGCACCTGTCCAAACCCTGAACACACACCCAGAAATATCCTGCCCCATTGAAACCACCCCCCACCTGCCCCATCTAAGACCCATACCCCATTGCGCAGGTGCCCCATGAGCGACCAGCAAGAATTCCCCGAAGACCCGAGCGAATACGCCGACCCGGAGAACGCCGAACACCACTCCACCGGCAAAGGCCTCGCCCTGCCCGGCCAGAACCTGCCGGACAAGGTCTACATCATCCCGATCCACAACCGCCCGTTCTTCCCGGCCCAAGTGCTGCCGGTCATCGTCAATGAAGAACCGTGGGCTGAGACCCTGGATCTGGTCAGCAAATCCGATCACCACTCCCTGGCCCTGTTCTACATGGACACGCCCCAGGAAGATCCGCGCCATTTCGACACCTCGGCCCTGCCGCTGTACGGCACCTTGGTCAAGGTGCACCACGCCAGTCGCGAAAACGGCAAACTGCAATTCGTCGCCCAAGGCCTGACCCGGGTGCGCATCAAAACCTGGCTCAAACACCATCGCCCGCCGTACCTGGTGGAAGTCGAGTACCCGCATCAGCCCACCGAGCCGACCGACGAGGTCAAGGCCTACGGCATGGCGCTGATCAATGCGATCAAGGAACTGCTGCCACTCAACCCGCTGTACAGCGAAGAGCTGAAGAACTACCTCAACCGCTTCAGCCCCAACGATCCGTCACCGCTGACCGACTTCGCCGCCGCTCTGACCTCGGCCACCGGCAGCGAACTGCAGGAAGTGCTCGACTGCGTGCCGATGCTCAAGCGCATGGAAAAAGTCCTGCCGATGCTGCGCAAGGAAGTCGAAGTCGCGCGCCTGCAAAAGGAAATTTCCGCTGAAGTTAACCGCAAGATCGGCGAACATCAGCGCGAGTTCTTCCTCAAGGAACAGCTCAAGGTCATACAGCAAGAGCTGGGGCTAACTAAAGACGACCGCAGCGCCGACCTCGAACAGTTCGAGCAACGGTTGACCGGCAAAGTGCTGTCGGCCCAAGCGCAAAAACGCATCGAAGAGGAAATGAACAAGCTGTCGATCCTCGAGACCGGCTCGCCGGAGTATGCGGTCACCCGCAACTATCTCGACTGGGCAACTTCGGTACCGTGGGGCGTTTACGGCGAGGACAAACTCGACCTCAAGCACGCACGCAAGGTGCTGGACAAACACCACGCTGGCCTCGACGACATCAAGGACCGCATCCTCGAATTCCTCGCGGTCGGTGCTTATAAAGGCGAGATCAGCGGCTCCATCGTCTTGCTGGTAGGCCCACCGGGCGTGGGCAAAACCAGCGTTGGCAAGTCCATCGCCGAATCCCTTGGCAGGCCGTTCTACCGCTTCAGCCTTGGCGGCATGCGCGACGAAGCCGAGATCAAGGGCCATCGCCGCACCTACATCGGCGCGCAGCCGGGCAAACTCGTGCAGGCGTTGAAAGACGTCGAAGTGATGAACCCGGTGATCATGCTCGACGAAATCGACAAGATGGGCCAGAGCTACCAGGGCGACCCGGCCTCGGCGCTGCTGGAAACGCTGGACCCGGAACAGAACGTCGAATTCCTTGACCATTACCTGGACCTGCGTCTGGACCTGTCGAAAGTGCTGTTCGTCTGCACCGCCAACACCCTGGATTCGATTCCCGGCCCATTGCTGGACCGGATGGAAGTGATTCGCCTGTCGGGTTACATCACCGAAGAAAAAATCGCCATCGCCAAGCGTCACCTCTGGCCCAAGCAGCTGGAAAAGGCTGGCGTGTCCAAAGGCAGCCTGAGCATCAGCGACAGCGCCTTGAAAGCCTTGATCGATGGTTACGCCCGCGAAGCCGGGGTGCGCCACTTGGAAAAAGAACTGGGCAAACTGGTGCGCAAAGCCGTGGTGAAATTGATCGACGAGCCAAAAGCGGTGATCAAAATCGGTCCGAAAGACCTCGAAGCCTCGCTCGGCCATCCAGTGTTCCGCAATGAGCAAGTGCTGTCCGGCACCGGCGTCATCACGGGCCTGGCCTGGACCAGCATGGGCGGTGCAACTCTGCCGATCGAAGCCACGCGCATCCACACGTTGAACCGTGGCTTCAAACTCACCGGGCAACTGGGCGACGTGATGAAAGAGTCGGCGGAAATCGCCTACAGCTACGTCAGCTCCAACCTGAAGTCGTTTGGCGGTGATCCGAAATTCTTCGACGAAGCCTTCGTCCACCTGCACGTCCCGGAAGGCGCCACCCCGAAAGACGGACCGAGCGCCGGCGTGACCATGGCCAGCGCCCTGCTCTCGCTCGCCCGCAACCAGGCGCCGAAAAAAGGCGTGGCCATGACAGGAGAGCTGACGCTGACCGGGCATGTACTGCCGATTGGCGGGGTGCGCGAGAAGGTGATCGCGGCGCGGCGGCAGAAGATTTTCGAGTTGATTCTGCCAGAGCCTAACCGTGGGAGCTTTGATGAACTGCCGGACTATCTGAAGGAAGGGATAACCGTGCACTTTGCCAAGCGTTTTGCGGATGTGGCGAAAATCCTGTTCTGACAGTCATGGAGTGCCTGCACCATCGCCTTCGCGGGCAAGCCTCGCTCCTACGGACCGCACACTCTGTAGGAGCAAGGCTTGCCCGCGAAGGCGTCGGCACTCACACCGCCGACTCCCCCGTCGTTGTCACACTTTGTCTCATCTTCAGTTATGCTCGCCGTTCGTCGTGAACGCCGGAGCCGCTGACCTTATGTCCCCCACTCGCCTGTTTGTCCCCCTCGCCCTTTCCCTGCTGGCCGCCTGCGCCACGCAACCGAAACAGAACGTGACCGTGGAAAAACAAGGCGAATGCCCGCTGCAGATGCGCAACGGACAGAACCTGATCCTGACCCTGCCGAGCAACCCGACCACGGGCTATCGCTGGTCGATCCAGGATTCGGCCGGTGGCGTGCTGCATGCGCTCAGCCCCGAGGTCTACAGCAACCCGGAAGACGCCGGGATCGTCGGCAGTGCGGGCATTTCGACCTGGCGCTTTCAGGCGTTTGCCACCGGTACAGGCCGGTTGCGTTTGACCTATTCACAGCCATGGGCACCAGAAGTGCCGGCAGTGAAAACCTTCGACTGCGCGATTGCGGTTAACTGATCGTGGGCTGGCTGATTCTGGCGCTGATGGGCGCAGTGACCTTTCTGTATGGATTGAGCGTGCATGCCGCGCTGCTGTGCCTGCTGGTCAAACCGTTGCCGGTATTGGCCCTGCTCGGTTGGTTGCACGACGCACCGCCCAGTGAGTATCGGCGCTGGATCAGCCTTGGATTGATTTTCTCCCTGCTCGGCGATGTGTTGCTGGCGTGGCCGGGGGATTTGTTTGTGTTTGGCCTTGGGGCTTTTTTGGTCGCCCACCTGGCGTATCTGAAAGCTTACTTTAGCGATTGCCGGCGGTTGGCGTTGTTGCCATTGGTGATTGCCCTGGGGGTTGGCGCGGTGCTGCTTGGGATTTTGATTTCCCACGGACTGGGCCCTCTGTTGATCCCGGTGATTGTCTACGGTTTGGCCATCAGCGCGATGCTTTGGCGGGCGCTGGCCCGGCTCGGGACCGACGTGCCCAAACGCTCGGCGCTGTTGGCGGCGGCCGGTGCGGTGGCGTTTGTATTTTCCGACAGCGTCATTGGCATCAATCGATTCGTGCTGCCGTTCGAAGCGGCGCCCTATGTGATCATCCTCAGTTACTGGCTGGGACAATGGGGTATCGCCGCCTCGGCATTTAATAAAAACAAACAGCAGCTTAACCAGATCTCATAACTATAAAATCGATAAGCCATCTCGAAACGTTATAAAAACCTGTCATACCTGACAGTAGTTCAGATTTTCAAGCCTACTTACTATTCCGGTGGCGTTATCCCACCACGAATGTAAACCAAGGAAGAAATCATGAATTTTTTCAAAAGCAAAAATTCCGTTAATGCAATGGACACCCTTATCTCCGTCAATTGCGAAATTAACGCCACCGTTTCAAACCGCGTGAAATTACAGACTCAAAACATCCAGTTCTATGAAGACAACAACAGTGATTTGATTGGCTATATTGGTCGCTCCTATGAAAGCGGCTTTGTCGATTCAAAAAAAGGGATGATGCTTGAGTTTTCCAGTGCCATTCAGTCCGGCACCTATTCACCCGCAAACTCTAACTTTCCATTTCACAGATTCCAGTATTTTGAATCTGGAGCAAACGACGACTTTACGACTGCATACGTCTACAAACCCGAAAGCGGCACTATTACCGTCGAAGTAGTCCAGAGCAACTCCGAGGCATTGCGCTACATCATCGACTTTGACTTCAAAGGCAAAGATCGCAGGACCGAAGAGTTGCACATCGTTGGCAAAGCCGAGCTCAACGTTTTCATGCGTACTTCATAATCTCGCGCTAAACAATGAATGACCACGTTCCGCTTCTCGATCTGGTCATTCATTTGTCTGTTCCAAATGCTCCCTGCAGCCAAGACCTCATCTGCCCCCTTCGCAAATCCCCCACGGTTTATCAGACAACCCGCGCATCCCCCCGTCAATTTGGCTAAAATGCCGGCCTTTTCCACCTATGCCGCTGGAACCGCCGTGAGCAAAGAACCCGATCGCCTTTTCGCCCAGCCTTTGGCCCAGGTGCCCGACTTCGCCTTTAACGAGGACGTGGTGCGGGTGTTCCCGGACATGATCAAGCGCTCGGTGCCGGGTTATCCGACCATCGTCGAGAACCTCGGCGTACTCGCCGCGCAATTCGCCCAGCCCAACAGCGTGCTGTACGACCTTGGCTCGTCCCTGGGCGCCGTGACTCAAGCGCTGCGCCGCCACGTGCGCACCGACGGTTGCCGCGTGATCGCTGTGGATAACTCTGCGGCAATGGTCGAACGTTGCCGCGAATACCTCAACGGTCAGGACTCGATGTTCCAGGAGTTGCTGCCCGTGGAAGTGATCGAAGGCGACATCCTCGCCCTCGACTTCCAGCCCGCCTCGGTGGTGGCGCTGAACTTCACCCTGCAATTCATCGCCCCGGACCAGCGTACCGCGTTGCTCTCGCGTATCCGCCAATCGCTGTTGCCCGCAGGCGCGTTGATCCTCTCGGAGAAGCTGCGCTTCAACGACCTTGAAGAACACGCGCTGCTCACTGACCTGCATGTCGCGTTCAAACGCGCCAACGGCTACAGCGAACTGGAAATCGCCCAGAAGCGCAGCGCCATCGAAAACGTCATGAAGCCCGACAGCCTCGAAGAACACCGCGAGCGCCTGTTGGCGGCCGGGTTCTCGAAAGTCGTGCCGTGGTTCCAGTGTCTTAACTTTGCCTCGTTGATTGCCTTGCCATGATTGATCTGTCCCCCCTCGCCCGCCGTCTGGCTGGCACCCCGCTGGCCGAATGGGCCAACACCCTGCAAGCGCAACTCGACAAGAAAATGGAAAAGGGTCACGGCGACCTGGAGCGCTGGCAAAGTGCGCTGGATGCGTTGCCGAAGATTCAGCCGAGTGAAGTTGATTTACTTAATGGTCTGACACTGGACACCGATTGCGACGCTGAGACCCGTGCGCAAATGCGTTCCGCGTTGATGGGGTTGTCGCCGTGGCGCAAAGGGCCATTTGATCTGTTTGGCGTACATGTCGACACGGAATGGCGTTCAGACTGGAAGTGGTCGCGGGTCGCGCCGCATCTGGACCTGAAGGGCAAACGCATCCTCGATGTGGGGTGCGGCAATGGCTACTACATGTGGCGCATGCTTGGCGCCGGGGCCGACAGCGTGATCGGTGTCGACCCGAACTGGCTGTTCTTCTGCCAGTTCCAGGCGGTGCAGCGTTACCTGTCAGAACCCAATGCCTGGCACCTGCCGTTCCCTTTCGAAGACCTGCCGCCGAACATGGAGGGCTTCGACACGGTGTTTTCCATGGGCGTGTTCTACCACCGTCGTTCGCCGATCGAGCATTTGCTGGCGCTGAAGGATTGCCTGGTCAAGGGCGGCGAACTGGTGCTGGAGACATTGGTCATCGAAGGCGATCAACAGCAGGTGCTGGTGCCGGAAGACCGTTATGCGCAGATGCGTAACGTGTGGTTCCTGCCTTCAGTGCCGGCTCTGGAATTGTGGTTGCGACGTGCCGGGTTTACGGATGTTCGTTGTGTCGACGTGAGCGTGACCACGGTCGAGGAACAGCGCGGGACGGAGTGGATGAAGTATCAGTCGTTGAGTGATTTTCTGGATCCGCAGGATCACAGCAAGACGATTGAAGGGCTGCCGGCGCCGATGCGTGCGGTTATCGTCGCCCGCAAATAAACCCACTTTCCCAGACACTGAAAAACCTTGTGGGAGCGAGCTTGCTCGCGATAGCGGACGAGCATTCAACATCATCGTTGACTGAAAGGACGCCATCGCGAGCAAGCTCGCTCCCACAGGGGTCTGTGTTTAGTCCGCGGGTTTCGCGCGTCGGGCCTTGAAGAATTCGCTGAGCACAGCCCCGCACTCCTCTGCCAACACCCCGCCTTCATAGAGCACCCGGTGATTCAAAAAGCCCTGGGTAAAAAACTGTCCCTGACTCTGCACAATCCCCGCTTTCGGCTCCAGAGCGCCATACACCACCCGCGCAATCCGTGAATGGACGATCAGCCCCGCGCACATGCTGCATGGCTCAAGGGTTACGTACAGCGTGCTACCCGGCAGACGATAGTTGCTGGCGGCCAATGCTGCGGCGCGGATCGCCACCATTTCGGCGTGGGCACTCGGATCGTTGCCGCTGATCGGGCAATTGAAGCCGCGACCGATGATTTCGCCGTCTTGTACCAGCACCGCGCCCACGGGCACTTCACCCAGCGCCGCGCCTTGTGCGGCCAAGGCCAGGGCTTCGCGCATGAAGTCGCGATCACGGCTGCGGTCAATGATCGCGGCGGGACGTATCTGACGCATCAGGCCACCTCGATGGCGGCCATCAGGCCGGTTTCCATGTGGTCGATCACATGGCAATGGAACATCCACACGCCAGGGTTATCCGCCACCAACGCGACTCGCGCGCGCTCGTTCTTGCCCAACAGGTACGTGTCGGTGAAGTACGGAATGACCTTGTGCCGGTTCGAGGCGATGACTTTGAAGCTCATGCCGTGCAGGTGGATCGGGTGCTGATACTGAGTCATGTTCTTCAATTCGAAAATGTAGCTCTTGCCCTTTTCGAGCTTGGCAATCGGGCGGTCGGCGCAGGTCTTGTCCGTGATGTCCCAGGCCTTGCCGTTAATCTGCCACAGGCTCGGCGGTTTGCCGTTGTCGACGTTGACCGACACCGAGCCCACCCATTCAAAATTGAAGTTGAGTTTCTCGGCATTGGCCAGGTCGGGTTCTGCCACCGGGTTGGCCGGCAGGGCGGCGGGCCATTCGGTGGGTGCATCGGTGTTGGCCACCGAGCGCAACGTGCCCAGGCGAACCGGGCCGTTGCGCAGGGACAGCTCTTCACCGGCGGGCGGTGCCTTGATCGCCAGGCAGATGCGCATGCCCGGGCCGAGCCAGTATTCCTTGCCCATTGGGCGCGGCTCCACGGGATTACCGTCCAGCGCGTAGATCTGCGCTTCGACGCCGGGAATGTTAAGGCGATAGGTCAGCGTGTTATCAAGGTTGAGCAGGCGCACGCGGGTGATTTGCCCGGCGGGCAAGTCGATCACCGCTTGCGAAACACCGTTGATGGTCGACAAGCGTCCAGCGGTGCCGCCACGGGCGGCTTCGCGAGGAATGCTGAAGGCCACGAAAGCCCCCTCTTCATCGACGTGCCAGCTCTTGAGGCTCAGGGTTTTCTCGTACTTGAAACCGGTCGGCTCGCGCTCTTCGACGATCAGCGGGCCGACAAGACCGCGGCCGAGTTCTTCGCTGCTGTTCACGTGCGGGTGATACCAGTAGCTGCCGGCGTCCGGCACGCGGAATTTGTAGTCGAAGTACTCGCCCGGCAGCACCGGCAATTGAGAAACGTAGGGGACCCCGTCCATTTCCAGTGGCAGGCGAATGCCATGCCAGTGAATGGTGGTCGCCACCGGCAGATGATTGATGAAGCGCACCCGTAGCCATTCGCCCTGACGAACCCGAAGTTCGGTGCCCGGCGCCGAGGGGCCGAACGCCCAGGCCTCGGTCTTGTGCCCGGCAACCAGTTCGACGTCCAGCGGTGCCGCGATCAGCTCATAGTCATGGCCGGCGTCAGCGTCGGCCATCTTGCCCAGCCAGTACCGCGATGCGCCCCCTGCTCCGACACCAACGACAACAAGACCGGCCAGGCCACCGAGGATTTGGCGACGGGTAAAGGACATGAACTCAACTACCTCACGTATCAGCGACAGGCCCGGGGGCCCGTAAAAGGCGAATACGATACACCTGCGGTTGAGAAACAGTAAGGGTGGGGCGGCGGATGGCCGCAGCAGGTGTGATCATAACGCGAGGCCCGTGATCAGATGCACCACGCCGTCATCCAGCAGCATCACGCCCGGCACACCCGCCACACTCAATGCCTGTCGATCCATCCGCGCCACATCCCGCAATTCCACCCGAACTCGAGTCAGCGCCACCGGCTGCTGCGACTTGAGGTTATCCACACCGCCCAGCGCGGCTACGACATCCGGCGCCAGCCCGGAAACAGGCTGAGCAACCACCTTCGGCTCATCCACCACCAGATCCGGCGTCAACGCTTTCCAGAACGCTCGCTGCATTTTCTCGAACATGTTCAGTTCTCCAGAACCAGTGAAGTATCGACCGTCGCCTCGTGATACAGCCGCAACGCCTCGCGTACCTGTCCGGCACTTTCCAGGCCCAGCACTTGCTGGGCGATGGCCTGGCAGTCCACCAGGTCCAGCTCACGAACCGCTGCCTTGATCGCCGGAATCAACGGCACGCTCACTGACAGCTCATCCACCCCAAGCCCCAGTAACAGCGGCACGGCCAATGTCTCGGAGGCCATGGCGCCGCACACACCGACCCATTTACCGTGGGCGTGCGCGGCCTTTACGGTGCTGGCAATCAAGCGCAGTACCGCCGGATGAAAGCTGTCGGCCTGACTGGCCAGACGCGGGTGATCGCGGTCCATGGCCAGGGTGTATTGCGTGAGATCGTTGGTGCCAATGGAAAAGAAATCCACCTCGGGCGCAAACAGATCAGCCATCAGTGCCGCCGCCGGGACTTCGATCATGATGCCCAGCTTGGGCAGTTCCATGAGGCCCAAAACCTGCGCCTCTTCTTCGAGCAGCTGCCGGGCCAGACGCAACTCCGACAGCTGCGTAACCATCGGCAGCATGATGTGCAAGCGAGCCAGCCCGGCGCTGCTCAGGATGGCCTTGAACTGATCGCGCAACAGTTGCGGGCGCTCCAGGCACAAACGAATCCCGCGCATGCCGAGGAAGGGGTTGGTTTCGCTGCCCATCGGCACGTAGGCCAACGGTTTGTCGCCGCCGACATCCAGGGTGCGCACCACCAGATTGCGCGTCGGCCCGAGTGCCTTGGCGATCGCGCTGTAGGTGGACACCTGCTCGTTATGGCTCGGCGCATGGTTGCGATCCAGATAAAGAAACTCCGAACGGAGCAAACCGACACCCTCGCCTCCCAACGCCATGGCTTGCTCGGTTTCTACCAGCGAAGCGATGTTGGCCGTCACTTCAACATGGTGACCGTCGCGGGTGCAGGCGGCCAACGTTGCGTGCGCCAACTCACGCTGCCGGCGTTGTTGCTGAAGCAGGCGCCTGGCTTGCAGCTGTTCGATGGCCTGCAGATCCGGATCCAGCTGCAATTCGCCCTTGTCGGCATCGAGCAACACCTGGGTTCCGTTGACCAGCGCCAGCACTTGCACCGGCAGCCCGCAGATCGCCGGCAAACCGAACGCGCGGGCGAGGATCGCGACATGGCTGGTGGCGCCGCCACCGACCGTGGCGAACCCCAGTACCTTGCGAGTATCGAGCCCGGCAGTCTGCGACGGCGTCAGTTGTTCGGCGATCAGGATCGCCCCTTCAGGCAGCTCCATCGCCTGATCCCGTACACCGAGTATCAGTTTGAGCACCCGTTGGCTCACATCGGCAAGGTCCGCCGCCCGCTCCGCGAGCAAGGCGTTGCCCAGACTTTTGAACAAGGTGGCTGCCGAATCGGTGGCCGCGCGCCAGGCGAACCCGGCGCTTTTGCCTTCATCGATCAGCACGTCAGCCACTTCCAGCAAACCCGGGTCTTCGAGCAGTTCCTGATGCGCCTTGAAGATGTCGGCCTGCGCGTCGCTCTTGGCGTTGTCACGCAGCTGTTGCAGGGCCACCAGCGCCTCGGCCAGGGCGCGAGACAGGTGATCGCGTTCCACCTGCGGTGTGGCGCCGAGTTCATTCACTTCCAGGTTTTGTTCGGCGATCTGTACCACTTGGCCAAACGCCGATCCGGGAGATGCACAAACCCCGCGCAGCGCCGTCAGCGATGAAGCCTCGACCGCATTCACCTCAACCTGCATCGGGCCCACAACCACTTCACCGCATCCAGTCAGCAGCAGTTCGGTCAGTGTCATGATCGCCGCTTCCGCATCCGGGCCGGCCGCACTGACCTGCATGACATCACCGTGCGCCGTCTGCAACGCCATGATTGCCACCAGGGATTTCGCGTTCGCAGTCTCCTGCTTTTTGTGCAGGTAGATACTCGCCGAAAAAGCTTTGGCCGCCTGGGCAAACACCGCGGCCGGACGGGCGTGCAAGCCGTTAAGATTGGCCAGCGTCACCGGTTTGGAAAACAGCGCTTCGTCCGCTTCCGGCAGCGACGCATCCTTTGTCTGCTCAACAGATTTCAGGCTCAGCAAGGGCTGGCCACTTTCTACCAGACCCGTTCCCGGCGTCAGCCAGGTGAACGGTTCTCCACTGACCACCAGCATCAACGTCAGCAGGCTGCGGGCATTCAATGCAACAAAATCGGCATCGAACTCGATCAGCGCCTGTCCAACGTCAACCTGCTGGCCCTCCTCCACCAACCGGGTGAACCCCTTCCCGGCCAGGTTCACCGTGTCGAGGCCAATGTGCATCAACACCTGCACGCCCTTTTCGTCGGTGATGGTGACTGCATGACCACTGGCCTGCACGTTGCTGACAACCCCGGCCAGCGGCGCACACAAGGTCGTTGACGTCGGATCGATGCACAGGCCATCGCCGATGACCCGGCTGGAAAACACCGGATCGGGCACGAGGTCCAGTGGCATCAATACGCCGGACAGGGGGGCGTGCAGTTGCAATTGTTGGGGTGTGGCCATGACGTCACCTGCTGTTTTGTTCTTTGAAGTGCCGATGGAGCGCGAGGCTCCGACAGCATCGCTTATTTCCACCAATACTCGACCTGCAATCCGACATTCGCACCGTGCCGCGCCGTGCCGAAGCCGCCGGTATCGGACAACGCCGAACCCGCCGCCAGTTCATTGGCCGCCCGTTTGGCCGCCTCGTTCCAGCTGGCATAGGTGTAATACAGACGCACCTCGGGCCGCGCCCAGAATTCCGGGCCTTGGGGCGACCACGTCGGGGCGAAGGTGAACTTGCTCAGCTTGCGCGTGCCGCCTGTGGCTTCAACCTGATCGTGACCCAGTTCGGTCACCAGTTTGAACTGTTCGGTGAGCGCGTAAGTCGGACGAATCCCCAGGGAAATCCAGTTTTGATCGGCCCCGTCCTGGCGAATGTCTTTCTGGTAAACCGCCTCGACTTGCCCGCCAAACCGTGGCGTCACTTGCCAGTCGAAGAACTCCACCACCCGGTAGCTTTTGTTGCTGTCGTCCAGCTTTACGTTACCGGTATACCCCAATCCAGTACCTGGGCCTTCGCCGTACTGGAAGGCCAGTTTGTTCTTGCCGCCCAGAAAACCTGTTTGCACATGCTGTGCGGTGATTGCCCAGCCGCGGTGTGCGTCGCGGCTGTCGGGTTTGTCGATGTAGCTCAGCCCGAGTTCCAGTTCACCACCGGGGTTGGTGTGGAAACCGGCGACGTTGAAATCGTGACGGTTGATGTAGTCCTTCTGGTACAGGTTGTCTTTGCGCGAGAAGGCATAGCTGTATTTCAGACCGCCGATCAGCACATCCTCGATACCACCGCCGGTGGCGCTCTGGTTCCAGTAGTAGAAGTCGGAGATGTGGATGTCATTCCGCTTGTAGTAACGCCGACCGGCCCACAGCGAACCGCCGTTGAGGCTCGGCATGTTCGACCACTGCGCGTACATCTGCGGCATGCGCACCGAGCCGTTATCGCCATTGAACGTCAGGTCCTTGTCGTACTGGTTATACAGCGAAGCCATGCCATCGACGCTCAGCACCGAACCGTCGTCCAGGGTGTGCAGGTCCTGGCGTAGTTCGAGTTCCGCGTACTGCTCGCATTCGTTGCCCAAGCGGTATTTGGTCTGCGCACCGGGCAGTTGGAAACACTGCTGTTTTCCACTGTTGACCGATGTCCCGACACCGCTGCGCAAATAACCGCCGAACTCCAGGGCCTGCGCCGACAATGGCAACGCCAGGCATACGCTCGCAGCGGCAAGGCTGCGATTTAGTGTTGATTTCAAGAACCACCCCATTATTTTTATTGTGTTGTTCCGCAAATTCGGCGCGCAAAACTCCCCCGCGCAGCGTTCTGCGTGTTTTTTAAAGTCGGTGTTTTTAGTAGTCGGTCAGTCGGTCAGGTGCAAAACGAACGACTCAAAGGGCCTTAAAAGAATCTGCCTATTTCGCGGCGGACATTCCGGGTAGTTGCTGATGACCAGACGCTGAGCCATCGCTTCGCTGATCACGTCATCCGTCAGTTCGACTTCGCACGGCGTACCGTAGAAGTTGTTCAGTATCAGCAAACGCTCGCCATGACCTTCACGCACATACGCCCAGATTTGCGGGTGCTCTGGCAGCAATTGCCGATAGACGCCGTCAGACATCAGCGCTTCACTACGGCGCAGGGCAATCAACTGACGGTAGTGATGCAGCACGGAGTCCGGGTCGTCGAGCTGGGTGGCGACGTTGATCTGCACCGCGTTGGCGGGCACGCCGATCCAGGGTTCCGCGACGCTGAATCCTGCGTTCGGCTCGGCGTTCCAGTGCATTGGTGTGCGGCCGTTGTCCCGGGACTTCTGCATGATCGCCGCCATGTTATCGGCATCGGTCGCACCGGCTTCACGCTTGAGGCGGAAGATGTTCAGCGTTTCGACATCGCGGTACTGATCGATGTGATCAAACCCCGGATTGGTCATGCCCAGCTCTTCGCCCTGATACACAAACGGGGTGCCCTGAAGGAAGTGCAGCGCGGTACCAAGCATCTTCGCCGACACCACGCGATGCTCGCCGTCATGGCCAAAACGCGAGACCACTCGCGGCTGGTCGTGGTTACACCAGAACAGCGCGTTCCAGCCACCGCCAGCTTGCATGCCGGTCTGCCAGTCCGAGAGGATGCGCTTGAGTTCCAGAAAGTCGAAGTCGGCACGAATCCACTTCTGCAGGTTCGGGTAATCGACCTTCAGATGATGGAAGTTGAAGGTCATCGACAGTTCTTTCGATTCCGGTTTCGAATAGCGAATGCAGTGCTCGAGACGGGTGGACGACATCTCGCCGACATTGATCAGGTCGTGACCTTCGAAGACTTCCCGGTGCATCTGCTGCAAGTACTCATGCACGTTCGGGCCGTCGGTGTAGAAGCGTCGACCGTCGGTTTTGTCTTCTGGGAAGTCCGCTGGTTTGGAGATCAGGTTGATCACATCCAGGCGGAAACCACCCACGCCTTTATCGCGCCAGAAACGCATCATTTTGAAGACTTCGGCGCGCACCTTCGGGTTGTCCCAATTCAGGTCGGCCTGGGTGTGATCGAACAGGTGCAGGAAGTACTGACCGGTCTGCGCCTCATATTCCCAGGCGGAACCCCCGAACTTGGATTCCCAGTTGTTTGGCTGATCGCGCCAGATGTAAAAGTCGCGGTATGGGTTGTCGAGGCTGCTACGAGCCTGCTGGAACCAGGCGTGTTCGATCGAGGTGTGGTTGACCACGATATCGAGCATCAACTTGATCCCGCGCTTGCCCGCCTCGGCGATCAACAACTCGCAATCGGCCATGGTCCCGTAGCTCGGGTCGATGGCGTAGTAATCGCTGATGTCATAACCGTTGTCGCGCTGGGGCGAACGCAGGAACGGCGTGATCCACAGGCAATCGACACCCAGCCATTGCAGGTAATCAAGCTTGGCCACGACGCCGAGCAAATCACCCGTGGGGTTGCCGGCGTGGCTGTGAAAACTCTTCGGGTAGATCTGGTAGATCACCGAACGTTGCCAGTCTTGCATGGCGGGATTCCTTCAGTAAGTTTTGTAGCGGCCTTAGGGCCTCATCGCGATCTGTCAGGCGACCCGATACCCGGGCCGGACAATCTTCATGCTCAACCCACAGGTCAGAACAAACGGTACAACCATGGCGATGACCATCCCGATCACGAACACCGGGATGAACTGCGGAATGATCGAGATGAAACCGGGTAAGCCGCCGACGCCGATGGCCGAGGCCTGGACCTTGTTCAGCGACAGGAAGATGCAGCCCAGGGCCGAACCGCACAGGGCCGCATAGAACGGAAATTTGTAGCGCAGGTTGACCCCGAACATGGCCGGCTCGGTGATACCGAAATAGGAGGAAATCGCCGAGGTCGAGGCCATGCTTTTGTCGCGGACATTGCGGGTCATGTAGAACACCGCCAGTGCCGCGCTGCCCTGAGCGAGGTTGGACATGACGATCATCGGCCAGATGAACGTGCCGCCCTGGGTGGAGATCAGTTGCAAGTCGACCGCGAGGAACATGTGGTGCATGCCGGTGATCACCAGCGGCGCGTAGAGCAGCCCGAAAATAGCCCCGCCGACCATCGGCGCGAGGTCAAACAGCATGACCACGCCTTCGGTGATGAGAATCCCCAGATGCCGGGTCACCGGGCCAATCACAGCCAACGCCAACACGCCGGTGACCACGATGGTGGTAATCGGCACCACCAGCAATTGCACGGCGTTTGGCACCCGCGCCCGCAGCCATTTTTCGATGACGCTCATGACATAAGCCGCCAGCAGGATCGGCAGGATTTGTCCCTGATAACCGACCTTCTCTATCTGGAACAACCCGAGGATGTCGAAGTACGGCAGGCTTTGCCCGTCCAGCCCGGCCACCGCTTTGCCGTAGTTCCAGGCGTTGAGCAGGTCCGGGTGAACCAGCATCAGGCCGAGCACGATGCCAAGGATTTCGCTGCCACCAAAGCGCTTGGCCGCCGACCAGCCCACCAGTGCCGGCAGGAACACAAACGAGGTGTTGGCCATCAGGTTGATCAGGCTCCAGAGCCCGTCGAGTTTCGGGTAGGCATCCAGCAGGGTCTGGCCTTCGATGAACATCCCCTTGGCGCCGATCAGGTTGTTGATGCCCATCAACAGCCCCGCAATGATCAACGCCGGCAGGATCGGCATGAACACGTCGGAAAACACCCGCACCAGACGCTGCATGGCGTTTATCTTGTCGGCACTTTTTTGTTTAACGTCGGCGATGGTTGAAGCGGCGAGACCGGTTTGACGGCGCAGTTCGGCGTAAACCTTTTCAACCTCGCCGGGGCCGATGACCACCTGGAACAGGCCGCCGGTGAAGAACGAGCCTTTCACCAGGTCGATCTGATTCAGCGTGGCGCTGTCGACCAACCCCGGATCCTTGAGGGCCAGGCGCAGACGTGTGACGCAGTGCGCGGCCTGCTCGAGGTTGTCGCTGCCACCGAGGCTTTGCAGCAGCTCGCTGGCGATGTTCGGATAGTCGTGGCTCATGCTTTTCTTCCGCTGTAGTTTTTTGTTTTTGGCAGCACGCCGAAGCGAAAAGTACTCGTCTGTACGAGTTAAAGCAACAACTCGTACAGACGAGTTTGATTTTGTTTATTCCGAACCGAGTCGTTGACGATTTTTCCTACCACTTGAAACGATGAAACCTAAAGCCGCATGGACAAACCCCTACCCTGCCCTTAAGGTTCGAAACCTTGAGTACATCGCGGCACAGAGCCATCCCATGAGTAAATACAACCAGATCTACAGCGATCTGCTTGCCAGCATCACGACCGAGCGTCTGGAACGCGGCGCCCGGTTGCCTTCCGAAACCGAATTGATGGACAGCTATCAGGCCAGTCGCGGCACCGTGCGTAAGGCCATCGAGCAATTGCAGGAGCGCGGATTCGCCCAGAAAGTCCACGGTAAAGGCACCTTCGTACTGTCGACCAACCCGATCGAATTCCAGTTGGGCGGCATCGTCAGCTTCCAGGAGACCTATCCGCGACTGGGCAACGACGTCAGCACCGAGGTGGTCGAATTCACACAAATCCCCCTCGATGGCCAACTGCTCGAGCACATCAAGGCTGAAGAAGGCAGCCTGATCACGCGGATCAAGCGCGTGCGGCGGATCGACGGCAAACGCGTGATCCTCGACATCAACCATTTCGTCAGCGACGTGATTCCCGGTTTGTCCCGCGACATCGCCGAGCAGTCGATCTACGCCTTCATCGAACAGACCCTGAAACTGCAAATCGCCTACGCCCAGCGCACCATCGAAGCGGTCCCCCGCAGTAAGGACGACCAACATCACCTCGACCTCGACGGTCAGAGCCATGTGATCGTGGTCAGCAACCAGACGTTCCTGCAGGACGGCCGGCAGTTCGAGTACACCGAATCACGGCATACCCTCGACAAGTTCTACTTTTCGGATGTGGCACGGCGCTGACCCTACATGGTCACGAAAGGCATGTGGGCATAACTATGTAGTGCACTTGCCTTGAGTAAACGGGTCATCCTCACGACCCATTTCTCAAGGAGCGAGAGCATGCCTGTTGATCAGAGTACCGAAGCGTTACCCAATGCTGCCGACAAGGAGCAGCTGAAAACGATTGCCCCTGTCGTTGTGACAGCCTGCCCGGGCTTGAAGGAGGAAGCCCACGCGGTCGCCAGCGAAATCCTGCAAAAACACGGCATTACCGGCCTGGACCCGGATCAGGTCTGGTGGCACCGGTTCGATAACGTCTCGGCCAGCAGCACCAAGGCCTTTCTGAGTTGGGAGCACGCCCCCAAACCCTGTGAATCCTTGACCCTGACGCAACTGGTCATTCAGGGATACCGCGTCACCGATCAAGACGACGCCCTCGAACTGAACAGTAACGGCGGGTTTTACACGGCAGATGCAAGCGCCAGCATTTTCAATGAAACCAATGAAGTGCGGATGTACCCCAGCAAGGTCCTGACGGACCTGTGGGACAAGAACCTCAGTGAACGCTACCTGAATAAACTGAACGCGTTCTGGGCCACTCATTTCGATGACTTCCGGACCCTGGCCAAATGTAACTACCTCAGCAAAGCCGTCGAGGCGCGGCAAAACGGTCAACTGGAAGAGGAGGATTTTCAGACCGTCGTAAGGGCCGTCGCCGGCGGCGCGGCCTGGCCGATCTCCCTGGCGACCCTACAGTCCCAAACCACTTCGCCTGCGGATCTTCGTGTCTGCGCCCTGGATGTCGCAGGGCATGTCGCCACCGATATTCTGCGCATCGTTGACCGCAACGGTCGGCAGATCACTTACGTTCCCGGCACCGCACAGGCCTTCCACGTGCATCCGACACTGACGGACATGCACTGGTGGATGTTGCTGCAAATGAATGAAGAACAACCACGCACCGAGTTCATGACTCATTTCCCGTTGTCGGTACGCAAGGAAGTCCACGACAACATCACCCCGCTGATGAACCAGTTGGTCGGTACCTGGGGAAAGTACGACCACCACTTGATCAATCAGAAAAACATCACGATCAGCGGCGATGCCTTCACCTGGCAAAGCCGGGCGGTCCAGAGCACGATGCTGGAAGAGGCGGATCTGACGCTGGTGACCCACGGAGAAATGCGCAAACAACTTTGGCTGGGTTACCTGTCTGCCGGCCTGCATGTTTTTGGCCCCTTGGCGGTTCTGGGCTGGCCAATCGCGTTGCCGGTGATCGGCGCCAGTATCGCCGCCATGGGCTTGAACATCGACAAGGCGGTCAATGGCAAAACGGCGGCGCAGCGCAAGGCCGGCGTCATCGGCGCGGTGCTCGATGGCATCAATGCCCTGTTCAATATTCCGCTGCTCAAGGAGGTCAACGTATTGGATGAAGCCGGGGCCGCCGCTGAGGCGGCTGAAGCGGCCGAGATGGCGGATTTGTACAAGACGCTCGATCCGGAAGAAACCGTCGCCACGCAAGACCATCAGGCGTCCGCTGAATCAGAGGAAGGTCCCCTGCAACCGGGTGTGTTGCCTACCCTGCCAGATAAAACCGCGCAAGCCTTTGAAGTGCCAGAGCACTGGCAATGCAATGAAATCCTCGAAAACTACCCTGTGGCCACGAGCGGAAAATTTCGGGGTATCTACTCGCTGGACTCAAACCCTTCCACCGCCATCATGATGAACGATCAGGCTTACTACGTTCACTACGAAGCCGACCTCAATGGTAGCGGTACGTGGGCGATCATCGACCCGGCCAACCCGCATGCCTCCACGGGATCAATTCCCGTGCGCCTGAATGGCGAGGGCGAATGGGAGCTGGCGCCGAAAGCCGGATTGAAAGGCGGCGGCAAAGGCCTCAGCAAGCCTGCTCCCGGACCCGGTCCTTCCAGGCCGACGACTCATGCCCGGCCAAGGTCTGATTTTTTCAGGCATTTAACGAGATACGATGCTCCCAATGGGCGTTCGCTGAACTTCCTGGCCCTGGGAAAGCCCGAAACCCATATAAAAGTCGTCGCCACGCCCGGCAGGGGCATCACAGGGATCACCCCCTATGAAGAGTATGTCGCCGGGCGTCGAGCGGTCCTGATCAGGGATGCAATCGGATTCCAGATCCCCAAGGACTTTTTTGCCTCGTTGCCCGCTCGGCCGGTTCAGCCCGTCATCACACCCTCCACCACCGTTACAGAACTCATCGAGGACATATTCAACGCTGCGCCCGGCCTGGTAGTCGGTGAAAGTCAGGATCGCATTGCCAGCATGCGGTTCCTGATCGAAAACATGCCGACGCTGGCGAAACAAGGCGTCAAGACGATCTATATGCATCGCCTGCTCAACGACTTCAATCAAGTCGACCTGAACGACTTCGCCGAAACCGGGGAGATGCATGGCATGCTGGAGAAGTACCTGCAAAAGCTGCCCGGCGATCCTGCCCGACAATTTACCCCTCTGGAGGTCGTCAAAACGGCCCAACAGAACGGCATTCGAATCCAGGCCACCGATTGCCTGGCCAGCTATCGCTACACAGACCCGAACTTCCGCGCCATGTCACGGCAATCCGTCAAGACCTACCTTACCCATACCATCATGCAGGCCACTCAAGCCCGTAATGGCGGCGGCAAATGGGTGGTGCTCACCGACCAGGAGAGTACCAACACATTCAGGGGAATGGCCGGCATCAGCGAAACCGAGGGAGGTATCGGTCTACGAATCGAAGAAGTGGGCCCTGAACAGAGTCTGCACCTCGACATCGACCATGGCATCGAAGTCGGCCGTGAAGTTGCAGACGCCGCCCCCCAGATGGCCGGCAATGTCGACACACTGTATGCCGACATCAGCCTGCAGATTCCAACTCAGGTCATTCAGCGATCGCCCGAGCAAATCAATGAGCTGCTGTTCCGCCAAGGCATGTTCACCATTGAACGGTCGGAGGACACGTTGACACTGATCCATCGCAGCCGGACCAACCAGATTGTGCGAACGATGATTGAGCGAACGGCGGATGGCGGCTTTCTGATTAACCGTCCTGCCTGGACTGCCGTGCATCAGATCACCTACGCGAATCTGATCAACCTTGTCCACGCACTCAACCGCATGGGCCTGACCCTTGAAGGGCGCCTGCCCGTTGTAGCGGCCTGATCGCAAAAAGGCCCCGTGAACTTGCGCTCACGGGGCCTTTCAGGTGTTACGGACGATCAGTTGAGACCGGGATCATTCCCACTCAATCGTCGCTGGCGGCTTGCTCGACACGTCGTAGGTGACGCGGGAGATGCCTTCGATTTCGTTGATGATCCGGCCGCTGACAGTTTCCAGCAGTTCGTAAGGCAGGTGAGCCCAACGCGCGGTCATGAAGTCGATGGTTTCCACCGCACGCAGGGCCACGACCCAGGCGTAACGGCGGCCGTCACCGACCACGCCAACCGATTTCACCGGCTGGAACACCACGAAGGCCTGGCTGACTTTGTGGTACCAGTCGGCCTTGCGCAGTTCTTCGATGAAGATGTGGTCGGCGCGACGCAGCAGGTCGGCGTATTCCTTCTTCACTTCACCGAGGATCCGCACGCCCAGGCCCGGGCCCGGGAACGGGTGACGGTAGACCATGTCATACGGCAGGCCGAGTTCCAGGCCCAGACGACGGACTTCGTCCTTGAACAGCTCGCGCAGGGGTTCAACCAGTTTGAGGTTCATTTCTTCCGGCAGGCCACCCACGTTGTGGTGCGACTTGATCACGTGAGCCTTGCCGCTTTTGGCGCCAGCCGACTCGATCACGTCCGGGTAGATGGTGCCTTGGGCGAGGTACTTGATGTTGTCCAGTTTGTTGGACTGGGCATCGAAGACGTCGATGAAGGTACGGCCGATGATCTTGCGTTTTTTCTCTGGGTCGGACTCGCCGGCCAGGTTGTTCAGGAACTGGTCTTCAGCGTTGGCGCGGATCACCTTGACGCCCATGTTCTCGGCGAACATGGCCATCACTTGCTCACCTTCGTGCAGACGCAGCAGGCCGTTGTCGACGAAAACGCAGGTCAGCTGGTCGCCAATGGCTTTGTGCAGGAGCGCGGCAACCACCGAGGAGTCAACGCCGCCGGACAGGCCGAGCAGTACGTTGTCCGTGCCGACCTGGGCGCGAATGTTGGCGATGGCGTCTTCCGCAATCTTCGACGGCGTCCACAGGGCTTCACAGCCGCAGATGTCGAGGATGAAGCGCGACAGGATGCGACCGCCCTGCTTGGTGTGGGTCACTTCCGGGTGGAATTGCACGCCGTAGTAACCACGAGCATCGTCGAACATGCCGGCAATCGGGCAGCTCGGGGTGCTGGCCAGGATGTGGAATTCCTGCGGCATCTTGGTGACCTTGTCACCGTGGCTCATCCACACGTCGAGACCGAACAGGCCGTCAGCGTCGATGTGGTCTTCGATGCCGTCGAGCAGGCGGCTCTTGCCGACCACGTCGACACGGGCGTAACCGAACTCACGCAGTTCGGAACCTTCCACCTTGCCACCCAGCTGTTCTGCCATGGTCTGCATGCCGTAGCAGATACCGAAGACCGGAACGCCCAGGTCAAACACCGCTTGCGGGCAGCGAGGGCTGTTGGCTTCGTGCACGGACTCGGGGCCGCCGGCGAGAATGACGCCTTTTGGAGCGAATTCGCGAATCGCGTCTTCATCCATATCGAACGGATGCAGTTCGCAGTACACGCCGATTTCGCGCACGCGGCGGGCAATCAGCTGGGTGTACTGGGAACCGAAGTCGAGGATCAGGATGCGGTGAGCGTGAATGTCGAGGGCCATGATTCAGTCTCGTCTAAATAATTCAGAAACAGTCGTGATTCAGAAACAACTCGGGGCTGAATAAAACAGCCCCGGTTACTAAACGTTTTGCTTGAAGCCTCAACCTACGCGGTAGTTTGGCGCTTCTTTGGTGATCTGTACGTCGTGAACGTGGGACTCGGCCATGCCGGCGCCGGTGATCCGCACGAACTCAGGCTTGGTGCGCATTTCTTCGATGTCGGCACTGCCGGTGTAGCCCATCGAGGAACGCAGGCCGCCCATCAGTTGATGGATGATGGCGCTCAGGCTGCCCTTGTACGGGACACGCCCTTCGATGCCTTCCGGAACCAGTTTCTCGGCGCCTGCCGAGGAGTCCTGGAAGTAACGGTCGGAGGAACCTTGAGCCTGGGACATGGCGCCCAGCGAACCCATGCCGCGGTAAGCCTTGTACGAACGGCCCTGGAACAGTTCGATCTCGCCCGGCGCTTCTTCAGTACCGGCGAACATCGAGCCCATCATCACGCAGGAAGCACCGGCTACGATGGCCTTGGACAGGTCACCGGAGAAACGGATGCCGCCGTCGGCGATCAACGGAACGCCTGTGCCTTCAAGGGCAGCGGCGACGTTGGCGATGGCACTGATTTGCGGGACGCCGACACCGGCGACGATACGGGTGGTGCAGATCGAGCCTGGGCCGATACCGACCTTGACCGCATCAGCGCCGGCTTCGGCCAGAGCCTTGGCGGCAGCGCCGGTGGCGATGTTGCCGCCGATGACCTGCACTTCAGGGAAATTCTGTTTGACCCAGCGAACGCGGTCGATTACGCCTTTGGAGTGACCGTGTGCGGTGTCGACCACCACCACGTCAACGCCGGCGTTGACCAGGGCGGCTACGCGATCACCGGTGTCTTTACCGGTGCCGACGGCAGCGCCAACACGCAGACGACCTTGATCGTCCTTGCTGGCCAGCGGGTAAGCCTTGGCTTTTTCGATGTCGTTGACGGTCATCATGCCTTTGAGGGCAAATTTGTCGTCGACGATCAACACGCGTTCGATGCGGTGTTTGTGCAACAGCTCGCGAACGTCGTTCTTGTCGGCGCCTTCCTTGACCGTGACCAGACGCTCTTTCGGCGTCATCACTTCGCGGACAGTGGCTTCCAGACGATTTTCGAAACGCACGTCACGGGAAGTGACGATGCCGACCAGGTCGCCATTGTGCAAAACCGGAACACCGGAGATGTTGTGCTGGCGGGTCAGTTCGAACAGCTCACGAACCGTGGCGTCGGCCTCGATAGTGATCGGGTCCTTGACCACGCCGGCCTCGTAACGCTTGACCTTGCGCACTTCGGCAGCTTGCTGCTCGATGGTCATGTTCTTGTGGATGATGCCGATGCCACCTTCCTGAGCCATGGCGATTGCCAGACGGGCTTCAGTGACGGTGTCCATTGCGGCAGAAACCAGGGGAATATTCAGCTCGATGCCACGGGTTAGGCGGGTCTTGAGACTGACTTCGTTAGGAAGCACCTCGGAATAACCAGGCACTAGGAGAATGTCGTCGAATGTCAGAGCTTCTTGGCTGATACGCAGCATCGCGGGGGCTCCCGAGCGGGAAAATGGAAGCGCGCCATTATAGTCAGACACCCCCTCGGGTTCAATGTAAAACTCTGTCTATTATTAGCATTACTGATATACGGGGATTGGCGCTTCCTACAACTCGACTTTCACCCAACTGACCGGCTGATCCAGCCAATCGGCAAACTCATCGATAAAGCTCTGCTTGAACCCGGCTTCGGCCCAGTTGTTAAAGATGAACCCCAGGTTGGAAAAGCCGCATTCCTGCAGGAAAAGAAAGCCGTTGATGTCGTCTTCATGCCCGCATTCCGGGCAGGTGAAGTTATCGGTGCGCCCCGGCATCCAGTCTTCCAGGCTTTCGAACAGCGCCTCGCCGACTTCCTTGCGGCACTCGGCACAACCCGCCTCTTCCAGGAAACCCTTGGCCGGTGTGTAGATGCAGCGCTTGGTGATGATCTCCAGGCCATTGATCGGCTCGCCGAACGGCAGCGCTTGTGGGTGCAACACCACGGCGCGGGCACCGTCGGCGATGGCGTGGCCCATGCGGTTACCGGTACGGCCACACGTGGTCAGCTCTTCCTTGATGATGTTCTTGCGCACCAGCCAGCGCACGACCGCCCGGGCCCGGGGTTCGTGTACCGGCAGTGTGGAGATTTTCGGGACGATGATGCTTTGCGAATTCATGGTGCAAGCCTACGAATACTGAGTGATCCGCCCTTGTGGGAGCGAGCCTGCTCGCGATGGGGCCGTTCCAGCCAATAGTGATGTTGACTGACCCACCGCCATCGCGAGCAGGCTCGCTCCCACAGGGTTTTGCGGCAGGCAGCTTAATCCCTGACGAAATCCGGTCAAGTACTCAAATAACGCCCGATCAAGGCAATCCCGCTGGCCAGCACCAACCAGGTCACCAGCCGCACAAACGCCTCGCGGGACAATCTCATGGTCAATCGCCGCCCGATCCACAGCCCCAATGCCATGGCCGGCAACAAACACACGGCCAGTATCAATAAGGGTAGCTCGGCATAGACACCCGCGACGGCAAACAGGCTCAAGCGCACCACGGTGCTGCAACTGATCAGCGCACTCTGGGTCGCCCGTGCCGCCTCTTTCGGCAACCGGCTGTTCAAATAGATCGCATATAAAAAACCGCCACTGCCAAACAACGCCCCGAACAGCCCGCCCACCGTCCCCATCGGCACGGCCCAACCGGCGGACAATTGCGTCGGCCGGGTTTTGACCCACAGGCTGTAAATCGCATAGGCGCTGATAAACAGCCCCATCAACAGCAGCAACACATCAGATTTGAGGTTCAGCAGAAAGATCACCCCCAACGTGCAGCCCACCGCCATGCACGGCAGCAGCCGCAGCAACTCGGGTTTCGTCACATCCCGCCGCGAAGGCAGAAGATTGCCAAAGGCTGCGACGAAATCCAGCAGCACCAGCAACGGCACAATCTTCGACAGCGGCATGAACAGAATCAGAATCGGCCCCGCCACCAGCGCGGTGCCAAACCCGGCGATACCAAACACGATATAGGCCAGGGCAATGCCCAATCCGATCACCAGCCAATCCGTGGCGCTGAACGGCCATTGGCTCAACAACTCAAGCACATTCATTTGCAGCGCTTCCTTGAATACCTGGGATGACTTTAGCCAGCGCCGAGCGTTGCGACTAATATCTTCAAAGCCACCCACCCATCTCAAAAAGGCATGCCTGGTGCTTTCTACCCGCCAATTGCGTTACTTCGTGGAAATCGCCGACTGCGGGAGTTTCAGCGCCGCGGCCGAACGACTGTTCATTGCTCAGTCAGCCCTAAGCCGGCAGATCAAGGACATGGAAACCCGGCTGCAAACGCCGTTGTTCGAACGCACCGCACGCCTGCCCCGACTGACGGCGGCCGGTGAAGCCTTCCTCCCCCGGGCCAGAAACCTGCTGAACGAACTGACCAAAGCCAGCGAGATGGCCACCCAGGTCGGCAATGGAGAACTCGGCACCTTGCGCCTCAGCCATTCCAGCACCGTGCCCATGAGTGGGCGTTTGCTGGGAGGCATCAGCGACTATCTGGATCAGCATGTCGGCGTGTCCATGGACATCGTCAAGCTGTCGTCAGAAGTGCAACTTGAAGCGTTGGCCGACAATCGCCTGGATGTCGGCCTGCTGCGTTTGCCGGTGCTGCGCCAGCGTGAAGGCGTGCAGATTGTTCCTTTATATAGCGAACGTTTGTCGCTGGCCGTGCCGCCGAATCATCGACTGGCTGTGGATAACTCAGGGCAAGGCATCGATCTGGCGCAGTTAAAGGATGAAGCGTTTATCTCCATTCCTCATCCTCAGCGTGGCGGCTTGAGTTATCTGTCTGCGCAGTTGTGCATGCGCCAAGGGTTCTTTCCCAAGGCGGCTCGGGTGATGTCGCGCAAAACCACGCAACTGCAATTGATCCAGGCCGGGTTCGGCATTGCCCTGCTGCCGGAATCGATGCAGGACATTGCGCCGCCCGACATCCGCTTCCTGCCCCTGGCCGATCCGGATGGCCACAGCACCGTCGCCCTCGCCTGCCGGCAGAATCCAACGGCGCTGGTCCAACACTTCATCAACACCTGCAAGGGGATTTTTGTTGGATCATGGAGATTGTCCGGCGAATGCCTTTATCATGCGCCCCATGATTAAAGATCCCTTTGCAAGACTCGGCCTGGACCGTGAAGTCCTGACTGTCAGCCAGCTCAACGGCCGCGCGCGGGTGTTGCTCGAAGACGTGTTCAGCAACATCTGGGTCGAAGGCGAAATCTCCAACCTCGCCCGTCCGGCGTCCGGCCACGTGTACTTCACCCTCAAGGACAGCGGTGCCCAGGTGCGTTGCGCGCTGTTCCGGCAGAACGCGGCGCGGGTTCGCCAGGCGCTGAAGGACGGCTTGGCGGTCAAGGTGCGCGGCAAGGTTTCGCTGTTCGAGGGGCGTGGCGACTATCAGCTGATCCTCGACACCGTGGAGCCGGCCGGTGACGGTGCGCTGCGTCTGGCCTTCGATGCACTCAAGGAAAAACTCAGCGCCGAAGGCCTGTTCAGCGCCGAGCGCAAAGTGCCGTTGCCGGCGCATCCGCAGCGCATCGGCATTATCAGTTCGCCGACTGGCGCGGTGATTCGCGACATCATCAGCGTCTTTCGCCGCCGCGCACCGCAGGTTCAACTCACACTGATCCCGACCGCCGTACAGGGCCGTGAAGCGACCGCGCAGATTGTCCGCGCGCTGAAACTGGCGGACGCTCGCGGTTTCGATGCGCTGATCCTCGCCCGTGGCGGCGGTTCGCTGGAAGACCTCTGGTGTTTCAACGAAGAAGCCGTGGCCCGCGCCGTGGATGCCTGCGTGACGCCGATTGTCAGCGCCGTCGGCCATGAAACCGACGTCTCGATCAGTGACTTCGTCGCCGACGTCCGCGCCCCGACGCCCTCCGCCGCCGCCGAATTGCTCGCGCCGGATTCCAGCGACCTGGTGCGCCGGGTCGAAAGCCTGCACCGGCGCCTGGTGATGCGTATCCGCGACCGTTTGATGCGCGACCGGCTGCGCCTGGAGGGCATGTCCCGTCGCCTGCGCCATCCCGGCGAACGTCTGCGTCAGCAAGCGCAACGCCTGGACGACCTGGACATGCGCATGCGCCGTGCTTTCGAGCGCAGCCTCAATACCCGTCGCGAACGGCTGATCCGCCTGGAAACCCGCCTCGCCGGCCAGCATCCGGGGCGGCAACTGGCGATGCTTCGTCAGCGCCTCGACAGCTTCGCCGAGCGCCTGCCGCGAGCCATGCGCGAAGGGCTCAAGTCCCGTCGTTTGCAACTGCAAAGTCAGGTGCAGACACTGCAAGTGGTCAGCCCGCTGGCGACCCTGGCCCGCGGCTACAGCATTCTGCTGGATGAACGCGGCAACGCGATTCGCAGCGCCGGGCAAACCCATACCGGTCAGCGCCTGAAAGCCAAACTGGGCGACGGCGAACTGCACGTTCGGGTCGAAGACAATCACCTGACGCCTGTCACCCTTTCTTTACTGGATTGATCCATGCCGCGTTTTTTAGCTTCGCTGCTCTTGCTGTGCCTGACCTTCAATGCTCACGCCGACAGTTACATCACCCGCCTGTTGAACAAACCGGTGCCGGGTGGCGTGGCCGTGGTGGACCTGGGCGCTTCTGCCCAGGCGCCGAAAGCCAGTTATCAAGGCAAGCCGGTGCTGGTGGTCAAGGAACAGAACAATTGGCTGGCGATTGTCGGCGTACCGTTGACGGTTAAACCGGGTACGCAGCAGGTCAGCAGCGGCGGTCGCACGATGAGTTTCACGGTCGGCAGCAAGAAGTACCCGGAACAGCACATCACCCTGAAGAACACGCAGCAGGTCAATCCGAACCCGGAGAACCTGAAACGCATCGAAGGTGAACTGGCCGAGCAAATCGCCGCCTACCGCACGTTCAGTCCGAATACCCCGAGCAACCTGCTGCTGGACAAACCGGTCAACGGGCCGCTGTCGAGCAAGTTCGGTGTACGCCGGTTCTTTAATGGCGAAGAGCGCAATCCCCACTCGGGCCTGGATTTCGCCGTGGGCGCCGGCACACCGATCAAGACTCCGGCGGCGGGCAAGGTGATCCTGATCGGCAACTACTTCTTTAATGGCAATACGGTGTTTGTCGACCATGGGCAAGGCTTCATCAGCATGTTCTGCCACATGTCGAAGATTGATGTGAAGGTGGGGCAGCAATTGGCGCGTGGCGGTGTGGTCGGGAAAGTCGGCGCCACCGGGCGGGCGACCGGGCCGCACATGCACTGGAATGTCAGCCTGAATGATGCGCGGGTGGATCCGGCGATTTTTATTGGGGCGTTCCAGCCATAAATAGTTGTCGAAGCTGCCCGCGAATGCGATCTCAAGGTCGCGGCTTATTCAGCATCCAGATCCTCAATCCCATGGACCTCCCGGTCCGCCAGACAATGGTTGATCCAGGTTTGAGTGTCTTGCGAGAAGCCAGCCAATTCTTCAGCCGTGATCAACTCGCGGGCACATAACCCCAGCAAGTGAGAGCGGGCCTCATGGCGTGAGAACCTGAAAACGCCAAATGCCCAATACAGCTCCTTTTGCCCGGCTTTGAGCAGCTCTTCGCTCGCTTCGATCCGATCATAAGGCGCTTGGCTTCTATCCAGCACCGTGCGCTCGACTTCCTCCATGATCCGAATACACATCCGCTCATGGGCCAACGGGCGCAACGCACTATAAAGCTTCCAATCCGACTCGTTCATTGCCGACTCCTGCATTCCGGTCGTCTGGTTGAGGCTTTAAGAATAGCTGCCGCCACCAAGACAAGGCCGCCAACTTTCAATTGCGCACCCTTCAAACCTCGCGCAAACATCAACACAATCACCCTACATCACCGCAATAAAATCTCGATATCCCCCACTATTCGAGTATTCCTCTCAATTTTTTTCGACTGCTTGCCATCCTCAATCACGGCGGTTAGGGTTGAAGGCATGAAAACCTCTCACACCCTCATTCAGCTTCGCCAGCACCGCAGCCTGTGCCTCGTCAGTGCACGACTGCCAGGCTGAATCGCGGTGCCTCGCCCCACGCTTTTCCCCAAGAACATTGATCCACCGGCAGGCCGCCTTTTTTCGGCCCACACAATAAGGATTTCCCGATGAGCATGCTCAAAGACCCGTCTTCGAAATACCGCGCGTTCCCGACTATCGACATCCCGGACCGCACCTGGCCATCGAAGACGATCACCGCAGCGCCGATCTGGTGCAGTTCCGACCTTCGTGACGGCAACCAGTCGCTGATCGAACCAATGGACGCGGTGAAGAAGCTGCGTTTCTGGAAGACTTTGGTGCAGGTCGGTGTGAAAGAGATCGAAGCGTCGTTCCCGGCCGCGTCGCAAACCGACTTCGACTTCGTGCGCACCCTGATCGAAGGCAACCACATCCCGGACGACACCACCATTCAGGTGCTGACCCAGGGCCGTGAAGACCTGATCGAGCGCACTTTCGAATCCCTGCGCGGGGCGAAGAAAGCCATCGTTCACCTGTACAACGCGACCTCCCCGTCCTTCCGCCGCATTGTCTTCAACCAGGACAAGGAAGGGGTCAAAGCCATCGCCGTGAACGCGGCCAAGCTGTTCGTCAAATATGCCGCCCAGCAGCCGAACACCCAGTGGACCTTCGAATACTCGCCGGAAACCTTCAGCGCGACCGAGCTGGAATTCGCCAAGGAAGTCTGCGACGCCGTGATCGAAGTCTGGAACCCGACGCCTGAGCACAAGGTGATCCTCAACCTGCCGGCCACCGTCGAATGCGCGACCCCGAACATCTACGCCGACCAGATCGAATGGTTTGGCCGTCACATCAACCGTCGTGACAGCGTGATCATCAGCCTGCACACCCACAACGACCGTGGCACGGGCGTTGCGGCCACCGAACTGGGCCTGATGGCCGGCGCCGACCGTGTCGAAGGCTGCCTGTTCGGCAACGGCGAACGTACCGGTAACGTTGATCTCGTGACCGTGGCGTTGAACCTCTACACCCAGGGCATTCACCCTGAGCTGGACTTCTCCGACATCGACGGCGTGCGCAAAGTCGTCGAAGAGTGCAACCAGATCCAGGTGCACCCGCGTCACCCGTACGTCGGCGACCTGGTTCACACCGCGTTCTCCGGCTCCCACCAGGACGCGATCCGCAAGGGTTTCGCCCAGCAGAAACCGGACGAACTGTGGGAAGTGCCGTACTTGCCGATCGACCCGGCCGACATCGGCCGCAGCTACGAGGCGGTGATCCGCGTCAACAGCCAGTCGGGCAAGGGCGGTATCGCATACTTGCTGGAACAGGAATACGGCATCAGCTTGCCGCGTCGCATGCAGATCGAGTTCAGCCAGGTGGTACAGCGTGAAACCGATCGCCTCGGTCTGGAGATGACCGCCCAACAGATCCACGCCTTGCTGCACAGCGAGTATTTGCAGGCCAACACCCCGTATGCGCTGGTCAGCCATCGCCTGCAGGAAGAGAACGGTCACAGTGCCGTGGAAGTGGAAGTCTCGGGCAAAGGCCAGGGCGAAACCAACCTGCACTGGCGCGGCAAGGGCAACGGCGCGCTGGAAGCCCTGGTGGCCGGCCTGCCGATTCCGGTGGAAATCATGGACTACAACGAACACGCGATCGGCGCGGGCACCAATGCCAAGGCAGCTGCCTACATTGAACTGCGTGTGAACGGTGAACGTGCGGTGCATGGCGTCGGTATCGATGAAAACATCACCACCGCGAGCTTCAAGGCCCTGTTCAGTGCGCTGAACCGCTCCCTGAGCCAGCCGGAAGCGAAAGCGGCGTAAGCGTTCGCTGCAATGCAAAAGGCCCCTAGGTGAAAACCTCGGGGCCTTTTTGTTTGCCTGAAAATTTTGCAGTGGCTGTCATGGCCTCATCGCGGGCAAGCCCGCTCCCACAGTGATCGGGGCGAACATGATTTTTATGTACACCACCAATCCTTGTGGGAGCGGGCTTGCCCGCGATGGGGCCCTGTCAGGCAGCGGAAATCTCAGGTGAACTCGAAGGTATCGGCGTCCAGATTGGCCGGGAAGCGTGTGCGGTAGGCTTGCAGATCCGCCGCATTCAGGACGACCTGAAACACGCCATCGGCTTCGCCTGCGCTGAGCAACGTCTCACCCTGGAAATCCAGCACCTGGCTGTCACCGGTGTAGGCAAACCCTTTGCCGTCAGTCCCGATGCGATTCACCGCCGCCACGTAGCAGAGGTTTTCAATCGCCCGCGCTGGCAGTAAACGGTTCCAGTGCTGACGGCGCGCTCCGGGCCAGTTGGCGGTGTAGAGCAGCAAGTCAGTGTCTTGTGCATCGCGGCTCCAGACCGGGAAACGCAAGTCGTAGCAAATCAGCGGCCGCACGCGCCAGCCCTTGAGCTCGAACTGCACTTGGCGCTCGCCCGGCGTGTAGTGGTTGTGCTCGCCGGCCATGCGGAACAGGTGACGCTTGTCGTAGTGCCAGACTTCCCCGTCCGGTCGTGCCCACAACAGTCGATTGCGGTGGCTGCCATCAGCGGCCTGGACGATGATGCTGCCGGTGATCACCGCATCGAGTTTCGCCGCCTGGACCCGCAGCCATTTGCTGGTCGGACCGTTTTCCGCTTCGGCGAGGGTCTGCGATTCCATGGAAAAACCGGTGGTGAACATCTCCGGCAGAATGATCAGATCCGCCCCGCGAGCCTGCTCAAGCAATTGCTCGAAATGCTCCAGGTTGGCCTGACGGTCGTGCCAGGCCAGGGTGGTCTGGATCAGCGCGACGTTCAGATTGGGCAGTTCACTCAGATCACGCATAGTTTTGCCGCTGCTTCACGCAACGTCTCCTCGCGTTTGGCGAAGCACAAGCGCACCAGGCGCTGGCCTTCAGGTGGTGTCTGGTAGAACACCGAAATCGGGATACTCGCCACGCCATGTTCACGGGTCATCCACAGCGCCATCTCGACGTCATTGAGGTCCGGGCGAATCTGCGAGTAATCGACCAACTGGAAATACGTGCCGGTCACGCGCTTGAAGCTGAAACGCGACGGCGCCAGCAGATCGCAGAACAGATCGCGCTTGGTCTGGTAGAAACCCGGCAGTTCTTCGACGTGTTCAGGGTGCTCGCCCATGAAGTCGGCCAGGGCGTATTGCAGCGGGGTCACGCCGCAGAAACTGACGTACTGGTGCACCTTGCGCAATTCGGCGGTAAGCGCTGGCGGAGCGACCACGTAGCCGGTTTTCCAGCCGGTGACGTGATAGGTCTTGCCGAAGGAACTGACCACGAAGGCGCGTTGATAAAGCTCTTCGTGATTCAGCACGCTGACGTGAGGCACGCCGTCGAAGACCAGGTGTTCGTAGACTTCGTCGCTGACGATGTAGATGTCGCGATCCCGAATCAACGCTGCCAACTGGTCCAGTTCGGCACGGCTGATCAGCGCGCCACTCGGGTTATGCGGAGCGTTTAGCACGATCATCCGTGTGCGCGGCGTAATCGCTTCGGCGAGTTTCTCGAAGTCGATGGAAAAATCATTCAGACCCAGTTGCACATGCACGCATCGCCCACCTGCCAGCTCCACCGACGGCTCGTAGCTGTCGTAGCACGGATCGAACACGATCACTTCATCGCCGCTGTGGATAACCGCCTGGATCGCACAGAAGATCGCTTGGGTGGCACCGGGAGTGACGGTCACTTCATGGTCGGCATCCACGTTGACGCCATAGCTGCGGGCGATCTTCGCCGAAATCTGCTGACGCAGCGCCGGCAGGCCGGTCATCGGTGAATATTGGTTGTGGCCATTGGCAATGTGCCGACCGACCGCATCGCACAGGGCTTGCGGTGCATCGAAATCGGGAAAACCCTGGGACAGGTTGATCGCCCCGGTTTGCGCCGCGAGCTGAGACATCTGAGTGAAGATAGTGATGCCGACATTCGGCAGCTTACTGGTGATCATCGGTGATTCCCTGCTCTACACCCGGCTCTAACGGCGGCGCGGGAGAGCCCGAGGATAGCCCATCCGGCGCCCATAAAAAAAGGGCGCTTAAAGCGCCCTTTTTCGAACCCGGTCCTTGTGGGAGCAAGGCTTGCCCGCGAAAGCCACACCGCGGTGTATCAGGTACACCGCTTTATCGTTCTTCGCGGGCAAGCCACGCTCCCACAGGGGTCGCGTGTACCAACAATCAACGCTTGTCGCGGCGCTTTTTGTCGGCCTTTTTGTGGTGCGACATCATGCGGCGTTTCTTGTTGACCTGACGGTCAGTGAGCGAGGTCTTGTTACCTTCATAGGGGTTCTCGCCGCCCTTGAACTCGATGCGAATCGGCGTACCGACCAGCTTCAAGACTCGACGGTAAGTGTTTTCCAGATAACGGACGTAAGACTTCGGCACCTTCTCGATCTGGTTACCGTGGATCACGATGATCGGCGGGTTAGCACCGCCCAAGTGGGCATAACGCAGCTTGATCCGGCGGTTGTTGACCATCGGCGGCGCGTGCTCGCTGACCGCATCTTCCAGGATCGTGGTCAGGCGGTTGGTTGGCCAGCGGGTAACCGCAGACTTGAACGAGTTCTGTACGGAGGCGTAGAGGTTGCCCACGCCCGTGCCGTGCAGGGCCGAGATGAAGTGGATGTCGGCGTAGTCGACGAAGAACAGTCGACGTTGCAGCTCGACCTTCACGAAGTCGCGCTCGCTCGGCGTCATGCCGTCCCACTTGTTGATCGCGATCACCAGCGCACGACCCGACTCAATGGCAAAGCCCAGCAGGTTGAGATCGTGATCGACCACGCCTTCGCGGGCGTCCATCACAAAGATCACCACGTTGGCGTCTTTGATCGCTTGCAGGGTTTTGACCACGGAGAATTTTTCGACTTCTTCGTGGATCTTGCCGCGCTTGCGCACACCAGCGGTGTCGATCAGCGTGTACTTCTCGTCGTTACGCTCGAACGGGATGTAGATGCTGTCGCGGGTGGTGCCGGGTTCGTCATACACGATCACCCGGTCTTCACCGAGCATGCGATTGACCAGGGTCGACTTGCCGACGTTCGGGCGGCCGATGATCGCGATCTTGATCCCGTCTTTTTCGCTAGGGCCCGGAATGCGCTTGGCTTCCTCGCCTTCGGCAACGATCTCCTCCTCGCCTTCTTCCAGCTCGTCATCGTCTTTCGGGAAGTCGCTGAGGGCGATTTCCAGCATCTGGGTGATGCCACGACCATGTGCACCGGCGATCGGGATCGCGTGGCCCATGCCCAACGGGGCGAACTCGGCGCGGGCCATTTCAGGGTCGATGTTGTCGACCTTGTTGGCAACCACGTAGGAACGCTTGTTACGTTTGCGCAAATGCTCGGCGATCATCTGGTCGGCGGCGGTGAAACCGGCCTTGGCATCTACCAGGAACAGAACGACATCCGCTTCTTCAATGGCCAGCAGTGACTGCTCGGCCATTTTTTCGTCCATACCGTGCTCGTCACCGGAGATACCGCCGGTGTCGACCAGAATGTAGGAACGCCCTTGCCACTTGGCCTCACCGTATTGGCGATCACGGGTCAGACCGGACAAGTCGCCGACGATGGCGTCACGAGTCCTGGTCAGGCGGTTGAACAAGGTGGACTTGCCGACGTTCGGTCGGCCCACCAGGGCGATTACGGGAACCATGCGGCTCTCCACTTCGTTATTTCAGAAAATACAAAAGCCGCTGCGAGGCAGCGGCTGGTGCTCGGGGCAGCGCTTGAGGGCACTGCGAACCCCGTGGTTACGGGGCTGCCTGGGGTTTAACCCCAAGCATAGTCAAACCTTTACTTAATGGTCAGGGCTTCCAGTTTGCCACTGTTGCCATACACATAAATCGTGTCACCCACCACCAGCGGACGGGCACGAAGGCCGTCGCTGTCGATGCGCTCGCGGCCGACGAAACGACCGTCCACCTGACTCAGCAGGTGCAGGTAGCCTTCCATATCACCGACTGCAACATAGCTGGAGAACACTTCCGGAGCCGACAGTTGACGACGGGCCAGCGAATCGTTGCTCCACAACGCGGTGGTGGAACGTTCGTCGACGCCTTCAACGGTGCCCGAGGACAGGCTCACGTACACGTTGCCGAAACCCTGGGCAACGCCGGCGTAGCTGGAAGCATCACGCTGCCAGAGCTGACGACCGCTTTCCAGGTCCAGTGCCGCAACGCGACCCTGGTAGCTGGCGACGTACAACGTGCCGCCGGACAGGAGCAAGCCGCCGTCGATATCGACCACACGCTCCAGTTCCGAACGACCTTGTGGAATCGCGACCCGTTGTTCCCATACCGGCACGCCGTTGGAAATATCGAGAGCGACCACTTTACCGGTCGACAGGCCAGCCACCGCGAGGCGGTTGGTGACGATCGGTGCGCTGGTGCCGCGCAAGGTCAGGACCGCAGGTGTGCTGTCATACAACCAGCGCTGGGTCCCGGTGGCGGCATCCAGGCCGATCAGACGGTCGTCCTGAGTCTGAACCACAACCACGTCACCGTTGTTGGCCGGCGGTGCGAGTACTTCGCTGGACACGCGAGCGCGCCATTTCTCTTCACCGTTGATCGCGTCCAGGGCAACGATTTCACCCTTGATCGTACCGATCGTGAGCAGACCGTAACCTACGCCAACGGCGCCGGAAACAGGCAGATCAAGGTCCTTCTTCCATTTGACGTCGCCGTTGCTGCGATCCATCGCCACGACTTCACCCGTGACGTCGGCGGCATAGATGGTATCGCCATCGATCGCCGGCACCAGCATGTTGTAGGTTTCGCCCTGACCGTCACCGATCGAACGACTCCACTGCTTTTGCAGAACCACTTCTTCTTTGAAGTCGGTCAACTCGGCCGGAGGCAATTCTTTTTTGCTGTTGCTGCTGCAACCCGCGGCCAAAACGGCCAGAGCCAGCAATGCTGCATGTTTCCAACGGATCACGTCACGCATCCCCTTTGGCCAGGTCGTCCAGCTTGATTTGTAGGCCACCGACCGCCGCTTCATCCGACAGTGCCGCCTTGGCTTTTTGATACGCCGCGTTTGCTTCGTCGGTACGACCCAACTGCACCAGCAGGTCGCCTTTGAGTTCTTCGCGAGTGGCCAGGAATGCCTTGTCGGCATCACCTTCGAGCAGTTTCAGGGCTTCATCGGCCTTGTTCTGCGCGGCCAGTACCTGCGCCAGACGCTGACGGGCAATTTCGCCCAGCGCCGGGTTGGCCGGTTTTGCAACGATGGCTTTCAGCTCGGTGGCCGCGTCGTCCAGCTTGCCGCTGTCGACCGCGACTTTCGCCACGAACAGGCTGCCGTACTGCGCGTAAGCGCTACCGCCGAACTCGCTGTTGAGCTTGCCGGCCAGGTCCGCAACACGGGCGGCATCAGGCTTGCCGTCTGGCGTCAGCGTGGTTTCGAGCAATTGCTGATAGAGAATCGAGGCGCCTTGCGACTGATTGCTCTGATACTTGTGAAAGGCCTGCCAGCCGAACACGATGACCAGCGCCAACAGGCCGCCAGTGACCAGGGGCTTGCCGTTGCGTGTCCACCAGTCCTTCAAATCCGCCAGGTTTTCGTCTTCGGTACTCGACACCCCAATACTCCTTAATCGCTAAATCGGCTGTTTATGACAGCTTCAACCCTGCACGACGCAGGTGGCCAGGTGTGCAGCAAGCGCATCCCAGGCAATGCTTTGTTGTTCGCCCTGGCCACGCAGGGGTTTGAAACCTACCACTTGCTGGGCCATTTCGTCGTCACCGAGGATCAGCGCATACAGCGCACCGCTCTTGTCGGCCTTTTTGAACTGGCTTTTGAAGCTGCCGGCGCCGGCATTGACTTGCAGGCGCAGGTTGGGCAATTGATCACGCACACGTTCACTCAGGGCCAGACCGGCCAGCTCAGCGGCTTCACCGAAGGCGCAGAGGTAAACGTCGACCTGACGGGAAATCTCTTCCGGGATCTGCTCCAGGGTTTCCAGCAGCAGCACCAGGCGCTCGATGCCCATGGCGAAACCAACGCCCGGGGTCGGCTTGCCGCCCATCTGCTCCACCAGACCGTCGTAACGACCACCGGCACACACGGTGCCTTGGGCGCCCAGCTTGTCGGTGACCCATTCGAAAACGGTTTTGCTGTAGTAATCCAGCCCGCGAACCAGCTTCGGGTTGATCACGTAAGGAATGCCGGCGGCGTCCAGACGAGCCTTCAGGCCCTCAAAGTGCACGCGGGATTCTTCGTCCAGGTAGTCGGCCATTTTCGGCGCGTCGACCAGCACGGCTTGAGTGTCAGCGTTCTTGGTATCGAGCACCCGCAAAGGGTTGGTCTTCAGACGACGCTGGCTGTCTTCGTCCAGCTTGTCCAGGCGGGACGACAGGAACTCGACCAGCGCTTCGCGATAACGACCGCGGGACTCGGCGGTGCCCAGGCTGTTGAGCTCGAGCTTGACCGCATCACGGATACCCAGCTCGCCCCACAGGCGCCAGGTCAGCACGATCAGCTCAGCGTCGATGTCCGGACCGTCGAGGTTGAAGACTTCGCAACCGATCTGGTGGAACTGACGATAACGGCCTTTCTGCGGACGTTCGTGACGGAACATCGGGCCGATGTACCAGAGTTTCTGCACCTGACCACCGCCGGTGATGCCGTGCTCGAGCACCGCACGCACGCAGGCCGCTGTGCCTTCGGGGCGCAGGGTCAGGGAGTCGCCGTTGCGGTCGTCGAACGTGTACATCTCTTTTTCGACGATGTCGGTCACTTCACCGATGGAGCGCTTGAACAGCTCGGTGAACTCGACGATCGGCATGCGGATCTGCTTGTAACCGTAGTTATCCAGCAGGCGCGAGACGGTGCCCTCGAAATGACGCCACAGGGGAGTCTGCTCGGGCAGGATGTCGTTCATGCCACGTATGGCTTGCAGAGACTTGCTCACTTTAAATCCTTAAATTCGTTCGATCAGCCGCGGGCGATTACTGCCGCGTCGGCTTCGACCTTTTCGGCCGCTTTCTGGCGGATCAAGCGTTCAAGCTCATCTACCAGATTGTCATTCGTCAGTTTCTGCGACGGCTTGCCGTCGATGTAAATCAGGTTGGGCGTGCCGCCGGTCAAGCCGATATGGGCTTCCTTGGCTTCGCCCGGCCCGTTGACCACGCAACCGATGACCGCGACATCCAGCGGCACCAGCAGATCTTCGAGGCGCCCTTCCAGCTCGTTCATGGTTTTGACCACATCGAAGTTCTGCCGCGAGCAGCTCGGGCAGGCGATGAAGTTGATGCCACGGGAACGCAGGTGCAGGGATTTGAGAATGTCGTAGCCGACTTTCACTTCCTCGACGGGGTCAGCCGCCAACGAGATGCGAATAGTATCGCCAATCCCTTCGGCGAGCAGCATACCGAGGCCCACGGCGGATTTCACTGTGCCTGAGCGCAAACCACCGGCTTCGGTGATGCCCAAGTGCAGCGGCTGGACGATTTCCTTGGCCAGCAGGCGGTAGGCGGCGACGGCCATGAACACGTCGGAGGCCTTCACGCTGACCTTGAAGTCCTGGAAATTCAGGCGTTCAAGGTGCTCGACGTGACGCAGGGCAGACTCGACCAGCGCCGCCGGGGTCGGCTCGCCGTATTTCTTTTGCAGGTCTTTTTCCAGGGAACCGGCGTTGACGCCGATGCGGATCGGGATCCCGCGATCACGGGCGGCATCGACCACCGCGCGCACGCGGTCTTCACGACCGATGTTGCCCGGGTTGATCCGCAGGCAGTCAACGCCCAGTTCGGCGACGCGCAGCGCAATCTTGTAGTCAAAGTGGATGTCGGCAACCAGCGGCACCTTAACCAATTGCTTGATCTTGCCGAAGGCTTCGGCGGCGTCCATGTCTGGCACGGAAATGCGCACGATATCGACGCCAGCCGCTTCCAGGCGATTGATCTGGGCCACGGTGGCGGCCACGTCATTGGTGTCGCTGTTGGTCATGCTCTGAACAGCGATGGGCGCATCGCCGCCAACAGGCACGTTACCGACCCAGATCTTGCGGGATTCGCGACGTTTGATTGGAGATTCGCCGTGCATGACTTATTGACCCAACTTCAGGCGAGCAGTCTCGCCACTGGTGAACGGAGCGACATCAACCGCCTGCCCGTTGTAGCTGACCTGCGCGCCACGGGCGAAGCCCAGACGCACGGCAAACGGCGGCTTGCCACTGACGGAAACACTTTCGCCTTTACGCTTCAGACCGCTCAACAGCACTTTGCCGGTGCCATCGGTCACTTGCGTCCAGCAATCGGCGGTGAACTGCAGTTGAACCTGGCCTTGGCCGGCCACCGGAGCAGCGGCTGCCGGAGCGGGAATGGTCGGCATTACCGAAGCGCTCGCCGGTGGTGTCGATACAACAGGAGCCGTCGGGGCCGGTGCGACCGGAGTCGCGACAACTGGAGCAGCGGCGCTGTGCGTCGGTGCCGCAGGGGCTGGGGCAGCGGGTGCAGTCGGCGCGGCGGCAGGCGCAGTGGCTTCTGCCTCGGTCGGTGCTTCAGTGGAACTCTCGGCTTGCGGCAACGCAAGCGCGGTTGCACCTTCAGCCTGACCTTCCGCGACGGCCTGATCTTCCGGCTCGTCCAGCGGATGGATCTGGGTGGTGCCATCAGCGCCTTCGACTTCGACGTGTTCGGGACTCGGGGTGATCAGGTCTTTGGTGCGCTGGGAGGTCTGATCCTGCCACCAGACAAAACCGCCACCAATCACTGCGATCAGCAACAGCAGGCTGACAATGCGCAAAATCGTGTGAGAAACCCGAACCGGCTCTTCGATACGACCCAGGCTGTGGACGCTGCTGCCCTGGGAGTCGGTGCCGGTGGATTGGTCGAACTGCTGGACAAGAACGGTCTGGTCCATGCCCAACAATTTGGCATACGCGCGGATATAACCGCGAGCAAAGGTGTGCCCCGGCAGTTTGTCGAAAGCGCCGGCTTCCAGATTACTCAAGGAACTAACGGTGAGGTTGAGCTTGAGGGCCACTTCGGCCAGCGACCAGCCATTGCTTTCGCGGGCCTGGCGCAAAGTCTCACCGGGGTTAACGCGATTCGCTGCTACAACTTCGGGATGCGCCGCTTTCATCATTGCTCCGACAGGTATTGCTGATATTCCGGCGTACCGGGATAGAGTCGTTTTAGTTGCAGGCCAAAACTGGCGGCCTTGTCGCGATCTTCAAACACTTTTGCCAGCCGAACGCCGAGCAATAGACTACGTGCATTTTGCTCGGTGAGCAGGCTAAAACGATCGTAGTAGTCACGCGCGGGCACATAATGCCTGTCTTCGAAGGACAACTCAGCCATTTCCAGCAATGCACGCGGTTGTTGGCGATTCAAACGCAGGGCTTTTTCCAGTTGCTGCTGCGCCAGATCACGCTGGCCCAGCTTCGAAGCGGTCATGCCCAGGTTCTCGAACACCCGCGAACGCTCAGGATACAGGGTATCGGCGGCGGCCTGTTCAAAGCGCTCGTAAGCCTCTTTATAACGTTTTTCTTCGAAAAGAAAGCTGCCGTAGTTGTTCAGGATTCGAGCATCATCGGGACGGGAAGACAGCGCCTTGCGAAAGTGCTGGTCTGCCAGCTCAGGTTCCATTTCAGCCTGAAACACCAACCCAAGCGCCGCATTGGCATCCGGGTCCGAGTCATCCAGATCCAAGGCTTTCTTCAACGGCACTTTCGCCCGTTCGGTCATGCCTTGCTGCAAGTATCCCAAGCCCAGTTGCACGTAGGCAGTGCGCGCTTCATCGCGACCTTTGCTGGTTTTCATCGGATTGAAATCGCCCGACAGGACGCAACCAGCAGACAGGCTGGCCAACAGCAAAAGCAGCGCAAAGCGCAGGGACATAGAGATCCTCTCTTGATTTATTTCGCGGCGTTTTGCGCCATATCGTTCTCGGCGCTCAACTCGCGCACGGCGATATAACGTTCGCTGCGACGGGTGCGATCCAGCACCTGCCCTACCAATTGGCCACACGCGGCATCGATGTCTTCACCGCGGGTGGTGCGCACGGTGACATTGAAGCCTGCATGGTGAAGCTGATCCTGGAAACGGCGAATCGCGTTGTTGCTCGGGCGCTCGTAACCGGAATGCGGGAACGGGTTAAACGGAATCAGGTTGATCTTGCACGGGATGTTCTTGAGCAACTCGATCATCTCAACGGCATGTTCAACCTTGTCGTTGATGTCCTTGAGCAAGGTGTACTCGATGGTCAGCACGCGCTTTTCGCCCAGGGACGACATGTAACGCTGGCACGACTCGAGCAGCATCTTAAGCGGATATTTCTTGTTGATCGGCACCAATTGGTTACGCAATGCGTCGTTTGGTGCGTGCAGGGACAACGCCAGGGAGACGTCAATGTGCTTGGACAGCTCATCGATCATCGGCACCACGCCCGAAGTGGACAGGGTCACGCGGCGCTTGGAGATCCCGTAGCCCAGGTCATCCATCATCAGATGCATGGCGGCCACGACGTTGTCGAAGTTCAGCAGCGGCTCACCCATGCCCATCATCACCACATTGGTGATGGCACGGTCGGCGGTCGCCGGGATGCTGCCGAACGATTTATTGGCAATCCACACCTGGCCGATGACTTCGGCGGCGGTGAGGTTGCTGTTGAAACCTTGCTTGCCGGTGGAGCAGAAACTGCAATCCAGGGCACAGCCTGCCTGGGACGAAACGCACAAAGTGCCGCGCTTGCCCTGGGGAATGTAAACGGTCTCGACGCAGCTGCCGGACGCCACGCGCACCACCCATTTACGGGTGCCGTCGGTGGAAATGTCCTCGCTGACCACTTCAGGACCGCGAACTTCGGCAATACCCTTGAGCTTGTCGCGCAAGGCCTTGCTGACGTTCGTCATGGCGTCGAAATCATCGACGCCAAGGTGGTGAATCCATTTCATTACCTGACCGGCACGGAAACGCTTCTCCCCGATCGAGTCGAAGAATTTTTCCATTTCCAGCTGAGTCAGACCCAGCAGGTTGGTTTTTACAGTCGATGTAGTCATGGATTCACCTTCACTCATAAGCCAATGCTTAGCGAGTGGTTACTTCAGTAGCTGCGAAGAAGTACGAGATTTCGCGAGCAGCAGCGGCTTCGGAGTCCGAACCGTGTACAGCGTTGGCATCGATCGAATCAGCGAAGTCAGCACGGATGGTGCCGGCAGCCGCTTCTTTAGGGTTGGTAGCGCCCATCAGCTCACGGTTCAGAGCGATAGCGTTTTCGCCTTCCAGAACCTGAACGACAACCGGACCGGAGATCATGAAAGCAACCAGGTCGCCGAAGAAACCACGAGCGCTGTGCTCAGCGTAGAAGCCTTCAGCTTCAGCTTTGGACAGTTGCTTCAGTTTCGAAGCTACAACGCGCAGGCCTGCTTTTTCGAAACGAGTGGTGATCTCGCCGATGACGTTTTTTGCAACAGCGTCAGGCTTGATGATGGAGAAAGTACGTTGAACAGCCATGGTGTAACTCCAGAAACGGTAATTTGCGAAAAATTAAACCCGAGAATTATACGCGGGTTCTTTGGTATTGCCTAACTGCATACGGCGCAGACTCAGTCTGCTTCTTCGATCCAGGCGGCCTGAATGGCTTCAAGCACCTTCTCGCCACCGCGGGTCGGATCATCACTGAACTCCGGCAATGCCAGCACCCATTTGTGCAGATCGACGAAGTTCACGTAACGCGGATCCACTTCCGGCTTGGATTCAGCCAGCTGGATCGCGATTTCCAGCACATCAACCCATTTCAGACTCATGACGTTTCCTTGAATCAGTGCGGCGCTTCGGCCGCATGGTTGAGCGAGTACTTCGGAATTTCGACGGTCAGGTCTTCAGTCCCGACTTTTGCCTGACAGGCCAGGCGCGACTGGGCTTCCAGCCCCCAAGCCTTATCAAGATAGTCTTCTTCCAGCTCATCGGCTTCTTCCAGCGAGTCAAAGCCCTCGCGAATCAGACAATGACAAGTGGTGCAGGCGCAGACGCCGCCACAGGCACTTTCCATCTCGATATGGTGCTCATGCGCCAGTTCGAGGATGGACGTACCAGGCTCAGCCTCCACGACCATGCCGTCCGGGCAAAACTTTTCGTGTGGCAGAAAAATGACCTGCGGCATCGTTATTCCTCAATCTCATTCAGGTTGCGCCCCGCCAGCGCGGCTTTCACCGTCGAGTCCAGGCGGCGGGCAGCAAAAGCGTCGGTCACTTGCGACAGACGCTTGGTCTGCTGCTCGATGGCGAAACCATCGGTACCTTTCATCAGTTCGGTCAGTTCCTGCATCTGCAGCTCGATGACCATGCGCTCTTCGGCGTCGAGCAAGCGCTCACCGTCGACATCAAGGGCAGCCTGCACCGCTTCGATCAGACGCTGGGCGTCGACCTGCTGCTCACGCAACACACGGGCGACCTTGTCGTCGTTGGCGTGCTGGAACGATTCCTTGAGCATCTTGGCGATTTCGCCGTCGGTCAGGCCGTAGGACGGCTTGACCTGAATGCTGGCCTCGACACCCGAACCCAACTCGCGAGCGGAGACACTGAGCAGACCGTCGGCATCGACCTGGAACGTCACGCGGATTTTCGCGGCACCGGCGACCATTGCCGGAATGCCGCGCAATTCGAAGCGTGCCAGGGAACGGCAGTCGCTGATCAGCTCACGCTCGCCCTGCAACACGTGAATCGCCATGGCCGACTGGCCGTCTTTGTAAGTCGTGAAGTCCTGGGCGCGGGCGACGGGGATGGTGGTGTTGCGTGGAATCACCTTCTCCATCAGACCACCCATGGTTTCCAGCCCCAGGGACAACGGAATGACGTCGAGCAAGAGCAATTCACCGCCATCGCGCTTGTTGCCAGCCAACGTATCAGCCTGGATCGCAGCACCAATGGCCACCACTTGATCCGGGTCGATTTCAGTCAGCGGCTGGCGACCAAAAGCTTCAGCAACGGCTTCACGAACGCGAGGCACGCGCGTCGAGCCGCCGACCATGACCACGGCATGCACTTCGTCCAGCTCGATGCCGGAATCACGCACCGCGCGACGGCAGGCTTTCAGGCTGCGCGCGACCATTGGCTCGATCAGCGCATCGAAGGCTTCACGGGTCAGTTGCGCCTTCCAGTCACCGTAGGCGACTTCAACGGACGAAGTATTGGTCAGGGCTTCCTTAGCCGCGCAAGCGGTTTGCAGCAGATGGCGCTGGGCACCCGGGTCGAGGTCGGCGGACAAACCGGCGCTCTCGATGATCCAGCCAGCGATGGCGTGGTCAAAGTCATCGCCACCCAGGGCGCTGTCGCCACCGGTAGCGAGCACTTCGAAGACACCGCCGGTCAGGCGCAGAATCGAAATATCAAACGTACCGCCACCCAGGTCGTAAATCGCGACCAGGCCTTCGGCATGCTGATCCAGACCGTAAGCCACAGCGGCTGCGGTCGGCTCATTGAGCAAACGCAGCACGTTCAGACCGGCCAGCTTGGCCGCATCCTTGGTCGCTTGACGTTGAGCATCGTCGAAATAGGCAGGAACGGTGATCACCGCGCCTACCAGCTCACCACCCAAAGCCTCTTCGGCGCGCTGACGCAGCACTTTCAGGATATCGGCGGAGACTTCGACCGGGCTTTTCGGCCCCTGAATCGTGTCGATGAACGGCATGTGCGACTCGCCACCGACAAAGCGGTACGGCAGTTGGTCGCCCAATTGCTTGACGTCGGACAGACCACGACCCATCAAGCGCTTGACCGACAGCACGGTGTTCAACGGATCGGTAGCGGCCGCCAGCTTGGCGGACTCGCCGACTTCGACGCGATCGGCGTGGTAGCGCACGGCGGACGGCAGGATAACCTGCCCTTCAGCGTCGGCCAGAGGCTCGGAAAGACCACTGCGCAATGCAGCGACCAGCGAATTGGTAGTGCCCAAGTCGATCCCCACAGCCAGACGACGCTGGTGCGGTTGAGGACTTTGGCCGGGTTCGGCGATCTGCAGTAGGGCCATCGTTATCAGGACTTATCTGTATATCAGGCGTGCGACCGGAGCGGCACTGGGTTAATCGTCGAGGCGCTCTTCTAACTGGCGCACTTCGTAGGTGAGCTTGTCGAGGAACTGCATGCGCCGCATCAGGCGTTCGGCCTGTTCACGTTGCGCTGCATCATCCCAACAGGCTGCGAAGCTTTCGTTCAGTTCATCCTGAGCCGTCTTCAGGCGACGCTTGAACACTGCAACACCCGCCAGGTCGGCGCTGTCTTGCAAGTCTTCGAGCTCTTCACGCAATTCCATCTGCTGCAGAAGGAATTCCGGATCATGCACCGTGACCTCCAGCGGCAGCTCGCGACCGCCCATGGCGAGCAAGTATCGCGCGCGCTTAGGGGGACTTTTGAGCGTCTGGTAGGCCTCGTTGAGGCTCGCGGATTGCTCTAGCGCCAACCGTTGCTCGCGCTCGGAAGCGTCTGCAAAGCGGTCCGGATGAACACCGCGCGCCAACTCACGATAGCGCGTGGCCAACTGATCGAGATCCAGACGGAAGCTCGGCTGCAGTTCAAATAAAGCGAAATGACAAGGAGTACCCACGAGCAGCCTCAGATGTTGAAGCTTTCGCCGCAGCCACATTCACCGCGCACGTTGGGGTTGTTGAACTTGAAGCCTTCGTTCAACCCTTCCTTGACGAAATCGAGTTCGGTGCCGTCCAGGTAGGCCAGGCTTTTCGGGTCGATAATCACTTTCTCGCCGTGACTTTCGAACACCTGATCCTCTGCAACCACCTCGTCGACAAACTCCAGCACGTAGGCAAGGCCGGAACAGCCTGTGGTACGAACACCCAGACGAATCCCCTCACCTTTGCCGCGCCCGTTGAGGGAGCGTCGCACGTGTTGAGCAGCCGCTTCTGTCATGCTGATAGCCATCGGTGACTCCTTACTCGTCGCTTAATGCTTAGATCAAGCCTTTCTTCTGCTTGTAGTCGCGAACGGCCGCTTTGATAGCGTCTTCAGCAAGTACGGAACAGTGAATTTTGACAGGCGGCAAGGCCAGTTCTTCGGCCAGCTGAGTGTTCTTGATGGTCTCTGCTTCATCCAGAGTCTTGCCTTTCATCCACTCGGTCGCCAGGGAGCTGGAGGCGATCGCCGAACCGCAACCATAGGTCTTGAACTTGGCGTCTTCGATGATGCCTTGTTCGTTGACCTTGATCTGCAGGCGCATCACGTCGCCGCACGCCGGAGCGCCGACCATGCCGGTGCCGACATCAGGGTCTTCCGCGTCCATCTTGCCGACGTTGCGCGGGTTTTCGTAGTGGTCGATGACCTTTTCGCTGTAAGCCATGATTCTTAATCCTCACTCATCAGAGAGTCGCTCTTGAGCCCTGAAAACCTTGTTTTGCAGGGCCGGTTTGCGGCGACTTGAAATCAGTGTGCCGCCCACTCGATTTTCGAAATGTCGACACCGTCTTTGTACATGTCCCACAGCGGCGACAAGGTGCGCAGCTTGGTAACGGCCTCGCAGACTTTCTGCGCGGCGTAGTCGATTTCTTCTTCGGTGGTGAAACGGCCGAAGGTGAAGCGGATCGAGCTGTGTGCCAGTTCGTCGTTGCGGCCCAGGGCGCGCAGTACATACGAAGGCTCAAGCGATGCCGAGGTGCAGGCCGAACCGGACGAAACCGCCAGATCCTTGAGCGCCATGATCAGCGACTCGCCTTCAACGTAGTTGAAGCTCAGGTTCAGGTTGTGCGGTACGCGGGCGGTCATGCTGCCGTTGATGTACAGCTCTTCCAGGCCTTCGACCTGCTTGAAGAAACGGTCGCTCAGGGCTTTGATACGGATGTTCTCGGCTGCCATGTCTTCCTTGGCTACGCGGAACGCTTCACCCATGCCGACGATCTGGTGGGTCGCCAGGGTGCCGGAACGCATGCCACGCTCGTGACCGCCGCCGTGCATGGTCGCTTCGATGCGAACACGCGGCTTGCGGCTGACGTACAGTGCGCCGATGCCTTTAGGGCCGTAGGTTTTGTGGGCAGAGAACGACATCAGGTCGACTTTCAGCTTCTGCAGGTCGATCTCGACCTTGCCAGTGGACTGAGCAGCGTCAACGTGGAACAGAATGCCCTTGGAGCGGGTCAGTTCGCCGATGGCTGCGATGTCGTTGATGGTGCCGATTTCGTTGTTCACGTGCATGACCGAAACCAGGATGGTGTCGTCGCGCAGGGCGGCTTCGATCATCGCTGGCGTAACCAGGCCATCAGTCTGAGGCTCGAGGTAGGTCACTTCGAAACCTTCACGCTCCAGTTGGCGCATGGTGTCGAGGACAGCCTTGTGCTCAATCTTGGTGGTGATCAGGTGTTTGCCTTTGGTCGCATAGAAATGCGCCGCACCCTTGATTGCCAGGTTGTCGGACTCGGTGGCGCCGGAGGTCCAGACGATTTCACGCGGGTCGGCGTTGACCAGGTCGGCGACCTGACGACGAGCGTTTTCGACGGACTCTTCAGCTTTCCAGCCGAACACGTGGGAACGGGACGCCGGGTTACCGAAGTTTCCGTCGACCAGCAGGCATTCACTCATCTTTTGCGCAACACGCGGATCAACCGGGGTCGTCGCAGAGTAATCAAGGTAAATCGGCAATTTCATGGACTATCTCCTAATCAGGCTGGCTGGCGTACCGCTTTGCTCTCTGGCTGTCATTCGACGGCGGACGCTTCAATCTTGTCCAGGCGTGGCGCCTTGCTGTTGCAACGACGCTGATCCTGACGCTGGGCTACTTCTTGCACCTCACGGCGAGTTACAAGGTCAGCCAAGCTGATACCGCTCAGAAATTCGTGAATCTGCAGGCTCAGATCGCACCACAAGTGGTGGGTCAGGCAGGTGTCGCCTTGATGGCAATCACCCTGGCCCTGGCATTTGGTCGCATCGACCGATTCGTTTACCGCATCGATCACCTGGGCGACCTGGATGCCCTGCATGTCGCGGGACAGTTGGTAGCCGCCGCCCGGACCACGAACGCTGGAGACCAGATTGCTGCGGCGCAATTTGGCGAAAAGCTGTTCGAGGTAGGACAGGGAGATGCCTTGGCGCTCGGAGATATCGGCCAGGGACACCGGCCCGTGCTGCGCGTGCAACGCCAGGTCAAGCATGGCGGTTACGGCGTATCGGCCTTTTGTAGTCAGTCGCATGGACAATTACCACGGAGTTCGGAATGGGGGCGAGTATGCTATTCCCGAGTATTTAAGTCAACTATAAGACCTAGTACTTTAGTCAGGATTACCCGCAAAAGAGCGCGCGCATCATAGCAAAGGCTGGTCGGTTACAGCCAGCAATTGCGCGTTATCGTTCATCGCGGGCAAGCCCGCCCCCACAGGAGCCCTCATCTGCCTTCAATGGCATGCATGGCGCAATTCATGTGGGAGCGGGCAAGCCCGCGAAGGGATCGACGAGGTTTAGCTGGCCTGACTCTGATCCTTGTCCTTCACACAGGCAAAGTCTTCTTCGCGCAGCTCAGGCAGATCTTTCGCACAGTAATTGCTGCCTAGATCCTTCAACGCTCCGCACATCCCCTCCAGACGACCATCGACTGCCTGCAGGTGATCGAGCAATTGGTTAATAGCCCGCGCCACCGGGTCCGGCATGTCTTCGCCAACACCGTAGGCATCGAAACCGATCTTCTCGGCCATGGCTTTGCGCTTGGCGTCCTGCTCTTCATCGGACTTGACGATGATCCGCCCCGGAATCCCGACCACCGTGGCTCCGGCCGGAACCGCCTTGGTGACCACGGCGTTGGAACCGACCTTGGCCCCCGCGCCCACCGTGAACGGACCAAGCACCTTGGCGCCAGCCCCTACCACCACGCCATCTTCCAGCGTCGGGTGACGCTTGCCCTTGTTCCAGCTGGTGCCGCCCAACGTCACGCCCTGATAAAGGGTGACATCGTTGCCGATCTCGGCGGTCTCACCGATGACGATGCCCATGCCATGGTCAATAAAGAAGCGACGACCGACCTTGGCCCCCGGATGGATCTCGATCCCGGTCAACCAGCGACCGAAGTTCGACACCAGCCGCGCCAGCCATTTCCAGCCCATGCCCCACAGGGCCGATGACAGGCGATGGATCCAGATGGCATGCATGCCGGGGTAGCAGGTCAGGACTTCAAAGGCGTTGCGCGCTGCCGGGTCACGATGGAAAACACTCTGGATATCTTCACGCAAACGCTCGAACATTTTTAATCCTTCCGCTTTAGAAGCTCGCCACGGGCCGCTTTCTGGGTTTCCGTGAGGATGCCACGCAATATATTCATTTCCGCCCGGCTCACCGAGCTGCGACCGTACAACCGGCGCAGGCGCGCCATCAAGTGCCGTGGTTTTTCCGGATCGAGGAATTCGATGGCCACCAGGGTTTGCTCCAGGTGCTCATAGAATCGCTCCAGCTCATCCATGGTCGCCAGCTCAGCGCTTTTGACGGAGGCCACTTCTTCCTTCTCGACCTTGCTCGGCTGGCCTTGGGCCGCGAGCCAGGACATGCGCACTTCATAACTCAACACCTGCACCGCTGCCCCAAGGTTCAGCGAACTGAACTCAGGGTCTGATGGGATGTGCACGTGATAATGACATCGCTGCAGCTCTTCATTGGTCAGGCCGGAATCTTCACGACCAAAGACCAAGGCAATCTCGGCACCCGACGCCGCCTCCTCGACCACCTTCACGCCGCATTCGCGGGGATCGAGCAACGGCCAGGGAATGCGACGGTCACGGGCGCTGGTGCCAAGCACCAGATTGCAGCCGACCAAGGCATCTTCCAGGGTGGCGACGACTTGCGCGCTTTCAAGGATGTCCCCGGCGCCGGAAGCACGGGCATCGGCCTCGTGGTGCGGGAACAACCGCGGTTCGACCAGCACCAGCCGCGACAGGCCCATGTTCTTCATGGCACGCGCAGCCCCGCCGATGTTGCCGGGGTGGCTGGTATTGACCAGGACGACACGAATGTTATGCAGCACGGGAGGCAATCTCGAACACAGAATGGGGGAGCAGAATCTTACAGCTCAACCTACCGTTAAGCTATGAAAGCGAACACCAACCTTCACCTGTAGAAAAGTTCTGATAGAATGCCCGGCTTTCTTTAACAACCTTAGGTGACACATCCATGCAGCCCATGCTGAATATCGCGCTGCGCGCCGCCCGCAGCGCCAGTGAATTGATCTTCCGCTCCATCGAGCGCCTGGATACCATCAAGGTCGACGAAAAAGACGCCAAGGATTACGTATCCGAGGTGGATCGCGCCGCCGAACAGAAAATCATCGACGCGCTGCGCAAGGCCTACCCGAATCACTCGATCCTGGGTGAAGAAACCGGCATGCACGCCGGCACCGGGATTGAAGGCGAAGAATACCTGTGGATCATCGATCCGCTGGACGGCACCACCAACTTCCTGCGCGGCATTCCTCACTTCGCTGTCAGCATCGCCTGCAAATACCGCGGTCGCCTGGAACACGCTGTTGTTCTGGACCCGGTTCGCCAGGAAGAATTCACCGCCAGCCGTGGTCGCGGCGCTCAACTGAACGGTCGTCGCCTGCGCGTCAGCGGTCGCACCAGCCTGGACGGCGCCCTGCTGGGTACCGGCTTCCCGTTCCGTGACGACCAGATGGACAACCTCGACAACTACCTGGGTATGTTCCGCGCCCTGGTAGGCCAGACCGCCGGCATCCGCCGCGCTGGCTCGGCTAGCCTGGACCTGGCCTACGTGGCTGCCGGTCGTTTTGACGCCTTCTGGGAGTCGGGCCTGTCCGAGTGGGACATGGCTGCAGGCGCCCTGCTGATTCAGGAAGCCGGCGGTTTGGTGAGCGACTTCACCGGCGGTCACGACTTCCTTGAGAAAGGCCACGTCGTTGCCGGTAACACCAAGTGCTTCAAGGCAGTATTGACGGCGATCCAGCCGCACCTGCCGGCTTCGCTGAAACGCTAAGCGAACGCCCACAAAAAAAGCACCCTTCGGGGTGCTTTTTTTATGCCTGGAGTTTGCCCCCGAAAACACCACAAATCCAATGTGGGAGCGGGCTTGCTCGCGAAAGCGGTGTATCAGCCACCATTAATGTGGAATGTGAAGCCGCCTTCGCGAGCAAGCCCGCTCCCACAAGGGGATCTGTGGGGATGCAGAAGTTGTAGGCACAAAAAAAGCACCCTTCCGGGTGCTTCTTTCTGAATCTGAATTTCAGCTTTTTTAGTGAGCCTGTTCGTTCTGCGACAGGACCAGTTTGCCTTCCTTGTCGACCGGAATCTGGTTGCCCGGATCACGATCCATCCGCACCTTGCCTTCCTTGCCATCCAGCGAATAACGAACGTCGTAGCCTACGACCTTGTCGCTGATGTCATTCACTGTGTTACAGCGAGTCTGCGTCGTGGTGTAGGTGTCACGCTCTTGCATGCCTTCCTGAACCTTGTTGCCCGCATAACCACCACCAACAGCGCCTGCGACCGTGGCAATCTTCTTGCCGGTGCCGCCGCCGATCTGGTTACCCAGCAAACCACCGGCTAATGCACCGACCACCGTACCGGCGATCTGGTGTTGATCTTTCACCGGCGCTTGCCGGGTCACTGCTACATCCTTGCACACTTCACGTGGCGTCTTGATTTGTGTCTTGACCGGTTCAACGGCTAGCACTTGCGCATACTCAGGGCCGCTTTTAACCAGGCTGTAGGTGGCAACAGCACCCCCGGCAGTTACACCGACAGCACCCAATACCGCACCAACCAGCAACGACTTGTTCACATGAACCTCCTGACCATCACATGCGGGCAAAGCCCGCGCTTCTCCCAGCCTTGGAGCATAAAAAAAGGCGCGAGTTCAACTCGCGCCTTTTTGGGCTGACAGCTGGAGGAGCGATGGCCGTTATGGACGGTCGTCGACTTCCTTGTCAGCAGCCGCAGGAGGAATCAGATCCTCGCTGCTCAGGTTCAGCCAGATCAGCACCACGTTCGCGATGTAGATCGACGAGTAAGTACCCGCCAGAACACCGATGAACAGGGCAATGGAGAAGCCAAACAGGTTGTCGCCACCGAAGAACAGCAGGGCCGCGATCGCCAGCAAGGTGGAGATCGACGTCGCCATGGTCCGCAGCAGGGTTTGCGTGGTCGAGATGTTGATGTTCTCGATCAGGCTGGCCTTGCGCAGTACACGGAAGTTCTCACGAACCCGGTCGAATACCACGATGGTGTCGTTGAGCGAGTAACCAATGATCGCCAGTACCGCCGCCAGCACCGTCAGGTCGAAGGTGATCTGGAAGAACGACAGGATACCGATGGTCACGATCACGTCGTGGATCAGCGAAACGATGGCACCGACCGCGAACTTCCACTGAAAGCGGAAAGCCAGGTAGATCAGGATGCCGCCCAGCGCCATCAGCATGCCGAGGCCGCCCTGGTCGCGCAGCTCTTCACCCACCTGCGGGCCGACGAACTCGACGCGCTTGACCGTCGCCGGGTTGTCGCCGCCGACTTTCAGCAGCGCTTCTGCCACTTGATGGCCCAGCTGCGGGTCTTCACCCGGCATACGCACCAGCAAATCGGTAGTCGCACCGAAGCTCTGCACGATTGCCTCGTGATAACCCGAAGTAGCCAGTTGCTCGCGCACCTTGGTGACATCCGCCGGACGCTCGTAGGTCAGCTCGATGAGCGTACCGCCGGTGAAGTCCAGGCCCCAGTTCATGCCCTTGGTCGCGACGCTGAACAAAGCCAGCACGGTAAGGAACAATGTGACGCCGAACGCAAAGTTGCGAACGCCCATGAAGTTGATTGTACGTAACATGGCAGCCCCTTAAATCCACAACTTCTTGAAGTCACGACCGCCGAAGATCAGGTTGACCATCGCGCGGGTCACCATGATGGCCGTGAACATCGAGGTAAAGATCCCGAGGGACATGGTCACTGCGAAACCTTTGACGGGACCGGTGCCCATCGCAAAGAGAATCCCGCCGACCAGCAACGTTGTCAGGTTGGCGTCGAGGATCGCAGTAAATGCCCGGCCGAAGCCTTCGTTGATTGCCCGTTGTACGGTCATGCCCGCCGCGATCTCTTCACGAATCCGCGAGAAGATCAGAACGTTGGCGTCGACCGCCATACCCATGGTCAATACGATACCGGCGATACCCGGCAGGGTCAGCGTTGCACCCAGCAGCGACATCAAGGCCAGCAGCAGCACCATGTTCACCGACAGTGCGACGGTGGCGATGATGCCGAAGAAGCGGTAGATGGCGATGATGAACAGCGAGACAAACAGCATGCCCCACAGCGATGCATCGATACCTTTGGTGATGTTGTCGGCACCCAGGCTCGGGCCAATGGTGCGCTCTTCAGCGAAGTACATCGGTGCAGCCAGACCACCGGCACGCAACAGCAGCGCCAGCTCGGACGACTCGCCCTGACCGTTCAGGCCAGTGATGCGGAATTGAGCACCCAGCGGCGACTGAATGGTCGCCAGGCTGATGATCTTCTTCTCTTCTTTAAACGTTTGAACCGCTACGTCTTTCTCGACACCGTTCACCATTTGCTTGGTGTACGTGGTGACTGGACGCTGCTCGATGAAGATCACCGCCATGCTGCGACCAACGTTGCTGCGGGTCGCACGGCTCATCAGCTCGCCACCGTGACCATCCAGACGGATGTTCACTTCTGGCGTGCCGTGCTCGCCGAAGCCAGCCTTGGCGTCAGTCACCTGGTCACCGGTGATGATCAGGCCACGCTCGATCTGTGCCGGTGGACGATTGCCTTCACGGAACTCGAAGCTTTCGGAAGTGGCTTTCGAAGCGCCCGGCTCAGCGGCCAGACGGAATTCAAGGTTGGCCGTCTTGCCGAGGATACGCTTGGCTTCTGCGGTGTCCTGCACGCCCGGCAGCTCAACCACGATGCGGTTGGCGCCCTGACGCTGAACGATCGGTTCGGCAACACCCAGCTCGTTGACGCGGTTACGTACCGTGGTCAAGTTCTGCTTGATGGAGTATTCGCGGATTTCCGCCAGCTTGGCCGGGGTCATCGCCAGACGCAGCACCGCCTGACCATTGAGGTCGGCCGGAACAATGTCGAAATCGTTGAAGTTCTTGCGGATCAGTGCGCGGGCCTGTTCGCGGGACGCTTCATCACTGAAACCCAGCTGAATGGCACCGTTGAGTTGCGGCAGGCTGCGATAGCGCAGTTTCTCTTTACGCAACAGGCTCTTTACATCGCCTTCGTACACTTTCAAGCGAGCGTCGAGGGCTTTGTCCATGTCCACTTCGAGCAGGAAGTGCACACCACCGGACAAGTCCAGACCCAGCTTCATCGGGTGCGCGCCCAGGCTGCGCAGCCATTGCGGGGTGGTTTGTGCCAGGTTCAGCGCGACGACGTAGTCATCACCCAATGCCTTGCGCACGACGTCTTTGGCCGGCAGCTGATCTTCAGCCTTGACCAGGCGAATCAGACCGCCCTTGCCACCCGCCGTCAGCGAAGTCGCCTTGACGTTGATCCCGGATTCCTTGAGCGCAGTGCTCACGCGATCCAGATCAGCCTGATTGACTTGCAGCGAAGTGCTTGCGCCGCTGACCTGAATGGCCGGGTCATCAGGATATAAATTGGGAGCGGAATAAATCAGACCGACCGCCAGCACCGCCAGGATCAGAATGTATTTCCACAGAGGGTATTTGTTCAGCATCACGCCGCCCGCTTATGACGCGGGGCGCCTTGCGCGCCCCGTCGATTGAGTAGAAGTTGAAACTTAGATCGCTTTCAGCGTGCCTTTTGGCAGCGTGGCGGCAATGGCGCCTTTCTGGAACTTCATTTCGACGGTGTCGGAAACTTCCAGAACCACGAAATCATCAGCCACTTTAGTGATCTTGCCGGCGATACCACCGGTGGTCACAACTTCGTCGCCTTTCTGCAGGCTGCTCAGCAGGTTCTTCTGCTCTTTGGCGCGCTTGGCCTGTGGACGCCAGATCATCAGGTAGAAGATGACCAGGAAACCGACCAGGAAAATCCACTCAAAACCGCCACCCATTGGGCCGGCAGCTGCCGGTGCAGCAGCGTCAGCCATGGCATTAGAGATAAAAAAGCTCATTTAGCACTCCAGTTGCAAATGTTGAATCTTGGGGTCAGAAAACTCAGTCCAAAGGCGGAACAGGTAACCCGCGTTTGGCGTAGAAGGCATCGACAAAGGCGGCCAATGTACCCTGTTGAATAGCCTCGCGCAAACCAGCCATAAGCACTTGATAATGACGCAAGTTATGGATGGTATTGAGCATGCTCCCCAGCATTTCGCCGCACTTGTCCAGGTGATGCAGATAAGCGCGGGAGAAGTTCTGGCAGGTATAGCAATCGCAGGTCGGATCGAGCGGCGAATCATCATGGCGATGGAACGCGTTTCGGATCTTCAGCACGCCGGTATCAATGAACAGATGCCCATTGCGGGCATTACGGGTTGGCATCACGCAATCGAACATGTCCACACCGCGGCGCACACCCTCAACCAGATCTTCCGGTTTGCCAACGCCCATAAGGTAACGAGGTTTGTCAGCCGGCATCTGGCCCGGCAGGTAATCCAGCACCTTGATCATCTCGTGTTTCGGCTCGCCCACCGACAGACCGCCGATGGCCAGGCCATCAAAGCCGATCTGGTCGAGGCCTTCCAGCGAGCGCATGCGCAAATCTTGGTGCATGCCGCCCTGAACGATGCCGAACAGCGCCGCCGTGTTGTCGCCATGGGCTTCTTTCGAACGCTTGGCCCAACGCAACGACAGCTCCATGGAAATCCGCGCGACGTCTTCGTCGGCCGGGTATGGCGTGCATTCGTCGAAAATCATCACGATGTCCGAGCCCAGGTCACGCTGGACCTGCATCGACTCTTCCGGCCCCATGAACACTTTGGCGCCGTCGACCGGAGAAGCGAAGGTCACGCCCTCCTCCTTGATCTTGCGCATCGCCCCCAGGCTGAACACCTGAAAACCACCGGAGTCAGTCAGAATCGGGCCTTTCCACTGCATGAAATCGTGCAGGTCGCCGTGCTTCTTGATCACTTCAGTGCCAGGACGCAGCCACAAGTGGAAGGTGTTGCCCAGAATGATTTCCGCGCCGGTCGCGGTGATATCCCGCGGCAGCATGCCCTTGACGGTGCCATACGTGCCCACCGGCATGAAGGCCGGGGTCTCGACGGTACCGCGCGGGAAGGTCAAACGACCGCGTCGAGCCTTGCCGTCAGTAGCAAGCAACTCAAACGACATACGACTTTGGCGACTCATTCTTTGTCCTCAGGGCCACGTGGTGCGGGGTTACGGGTGATAAACATCGCATCACCGTAGCTGAAAAAGCGGTATTCATGCTCCACGGCGGCTTTATAAGCGGCCATGGCTTCGGGATAACCGGCGAACGCCGAAACCAGCATCAACAGCGTGGATTCGGGCAAATGAAAGTTGGTGACCAGGGCATCGACCACATGAAACGGCCGGCCAGGATAGATAAATATGTCTGTATCGCCGCTGAACGGCTTGAGCACGCCATCGCGCGCGGCACTTTCCAGGGAACGAACGCTGGTGGTCCCCACGGCAATCACCCGACCACCGCGAGCGCGGCAAGCCGCGACGGCATCGACCACGTCCTGGCCGACTTCCAGCCATTCGCTGTGCATGTGGTGATCTTCGATCTTCTCGACCCGCACCGTCTGGAACGTGCCCGCGCCCACGTGCAAGGTCACAAACGCCGTCTCGACGCCCTTGGCGGCAATCGCCTCCATCAACGGCTGATCAAAATGCAGCCCCGCCGTCGGCGCCGCCACCGCGCCCAGGCGCTCGGCGTACACCGTCTGATAACGCTCGCGGTCCGAGCCTTCATCCGGGCGGTCTATATAAGGTGGCAGCGGCATATGCCCAACACGGTCGAGCAGCGGCAACACCTCTTCGGCAAACCCCAGCTCAAACAACGCATCATGACGCGCCAGCATTTCAGCCTCGCCACCGCCGTCGATGAGAATCTTCGAACCCGGCTTCGGCGACTTGCTGGACCGTACATGGGCCAGCACGCGATGACTGTCGAGCACCCGCTCCACCAGGATTTCCAGCTTGCCGCCGGAAGCCTTCTGGCCAAACAGCCGCGCCGGAATCACCCGGGTATTGTTGAACACCATCAAATCGCCCGGGCGCAAATGCTCGAGCAAATCAGTGAATTGACGATGTGCCAGGGCGCCGCTGACCCCATCAAGGGTCAACAGGCGACTGTTGCGACGCTCAGCCAAAGGGTGGCGAGCAATCAGCGAATCAGGGAGTTCGAAAGTAAAGTCAGCAACGCGCATGATGGGGTTCGTCTAGCAGGGGCCGGAAGTCTAGCCGAAATAGTGAAAATTCTCTATGTACCTGATTGACCGACGGTAATCTCATCTCTATACTTCGCCGCCATTGAGCCCTGATGGCGGAATTGGTAGACGCGGCGGATTCAAAATCCGTTTTCGCAAGAAGTGGGAGTTCGAGTCTCCCTCGGGGCACCATGTACATATATCCAGCGGTCCCTACCAGACCCTGGAAAGCAGATAAACCGGCCCTTACGCCGGTTTTTTTGTGCCTGCGATTCCCGAGCACTCCCTTGCAAGCCCAACGTTATGTGAGTAGATTCGTGAGTAGATGAGTTTGGTCTAGAAATCTACTCACACATCGACGGGTACTCACTCCCGCCAGCGCTAGCGCTGAGGGGATTGCCGTGGCACTCACCGATACAGCCGCTCGAACAGCGAAACCGCGCCAAACGCTTTACCGCATGGCAGATGCGGCGGGCCTGTGCCTCGAAGTAACGCCTAGCGGCTCAAAGCTGTGGCGATTCCGATATCGCTTCGGCGGCAAAGCTAAAATGATGGGACTGGGCGCTTATCCCACCATCACCCTCGCCAAGGCCAGGGAGCGCCGCGAAGATGCCCGTCGCCTACTGGCCGAAGGCATAGATCCCACCGCCCACAAACAAGCTGAAAAAACCGCCCAATCCGCCCTCGCTCACACTTTCGAGGCGTTGGCACGCGAGTGGTACGCCTACAACTCACCACGCTGGGCCACCTCAACAGCAGCCAAGGCGCTGCAATATATGGAGGCTGACATTCTCCCCGTTATCGGCCAGCGCCCGGTACAAGAAGTCACGCGCCCCGAACTGGTCGCCTTGGTGCGCAAGGTCGAGAAGCGCGGTGCGCTTAACGTCGCCGGAAAAATTCGCCAGTAGTTAAGTCAGATTTTTCGCTACGGTCTCGCCAAGGGGTCAGTGGAGTCGAACCCTGCCACCGACTTGGATGTGGTCGCAGCAATCGCGCCGCGAACCAAAAATCACCCACACGTTCCCCTCTCGGAAATCCCCATTCTTCTGGGCAAGCTCGATGCGGCCAAATGCGATGTAATGACCCGCATCGCCGTGCGCTTGCTTCTATTGACGGGCGTACGCCCCGGAGAACTGCGCCACGCACCCTGGAGCGAGATTGATCTGGAGTCAGCCACCTGGACGATACCGGCGGCCCGAATGAAGGCACGTCGACCGCATGTCGTCCCACTCCCCCGTCAGGCGGTCGCCAGTCTGCTCGAGCTCAAGGAGATCACCGGGAGTTACCCCATCGCATTCCCGGGCCGGAACAACCGGGAACGCCCTCAGTCCGAAAACACCGTTAACAAGGCACTGCACCAGATTGGCTATGAAGGTCGGCAGACCGGCCACGGATTTCGCCATCTGCTCAGTACCGAGCTAAACAGCCGCGGCTTCAATCGGGACTGGATCGAGCGCCAACTGGCCCATGGCGACCAAGATGAGATACGCGACACCTACAACCACGCCCACTATCTCGAGCAGCGCCGGCACATGATGCAAGCCTGGGCTGATTCGATAGATGCACTTTGTGCTGGCTTGAACGTGGTGAGCATCAAGCGCAAGGCATGACAGCTTTGGCTGGCCTCGCCTAAATGGTGAAAAGCGGACTTCCCATCCGCCTGGTTGGCCGATCCATTCAATACCGGAGCGACTAAGGAGCACACAACAATGGCTAAAATCCACAAAATAGGAGACTTCGCACCGTGGTTCAATCCCGATCACTACTTATCTGCCAAAACATTGAATACTGCGGAGATGCACAGACAACTTCATCAAAAAGAACGCATGTTATTCGTTTTGAAAACGAGCAAAGATAAAAATAATGTGCAGGCGGAGGCATACGCCGAGAGATTTTCTGAAATGGTTAAATGCGTAAGGGGAGTAGATGTAAAACACGCACTCATTCCTGCTTTTTACGGTTTTGCCGGATATGAGCAATATCTGGCAAATGAAAAGCGCGGTGTCGCTTTCATGACAATGAGAGATTTGTATAACCACGCTAGAAACACACCAGGCTACGAACACCAACCCGAAAAACTGTTTGTTGACAGCTTTAAATTCTTGTCAGAAAACCTCCCTATGGGCATGTATGATGATCCTCCGCTGCTAATGTCCCGCTGGGGGGAAAATAGCCGTGAACGATTTGTCCCACTCCTCGTAGATAAAATAGTACCTGACGTGCAATTGAAGGCGGGTTTCGCGGTAAGACTTCCCGAGATCCGAGCCGCAACAAAACACGTTAAAAAGGAAATACAATTTTACAGTCCTAGTTTGGAGAGCCTGGCGCGCTATGGCGTTTTGCAATATTTGGATTTGTGGATCTGGCAACTGGAAACAGGCATAAAAATCCCTCACGACCTAATAATGCTCGCAATTAGCCAGAACTGCACCAGTGACCGTCTTCGTACCACTATTAAATGGGCCAAAAAATTAATGGATAACGGCTTAGGCGATCTTCTGGCAAAGGCCGCCACTGAGTACACCGCAAATACACCCAAATCTGGAAAACTGAACGCGCACTAATTTTCTGGTAATTTTCGACCACTGAAACCTGCCACAAATAATTAGCAACGTGTGTAATCGTAGCCATGCCCAGCCAACCTCAGGAGGTGCTCGGAATGGCTACTCAAGAACCCCGCCGCTTTATCCGCATCAAAGAAGTCCTGTCGATCACCTCATTGAGTCAGTCGGAACTCTATCGCCGAATCAAGACCGGCACTTTTCCGGCCCAAGTGAAGTTGGCGCCAGGCCATTCGGCTTGGGTGCAGTCCGAGGTTGACACGTGGGTGACCGAGCGCATCGCCGCATCACGCACCGAGGCGGCGTGATGATTACCCAATCGATCACTCGTGCCCTTTTGGTCCAGTTATGCCCATGCCCCGGACTGGGCACGACTGAAAGCGCAGAGGCTCGACTGGCCGAAATGGACCGAGTGATATCACTGAAGTACATCATTCGACGTCGGGCGGTGCCGGAGAAAGTTTCGGCCCCGCCGGTTTGCTTAACCACCAGTATTCCAAGCCCACACCACGCCGTCATCCAATCCCGTAGGAAGGCCGCTAGCGCCTCCTTGAACCGAGGAGTCTCAGCGATGCAGATCTTCCACGTCCAAAATCCATCGGCAAACATGAGTGAAGTAGCCATGCACCGCACAATGGCCATCGTCGCCCTTCGCGCCAACGCATCAATGTCTGCCCGCCTCGCCCGCTATAACAACCATATGGCAATTGCCCGCAGTCTGGCACTGACAGTGGCACCCAATGAAGACCTCGAAACACCTGAGCTCTGTCCGCCATCAACTGGCCAGGACACTGGAGGGCGCGCCTGATGAGCGCCATCTCCAGCTCAACGAATCATCAGGAAAATGGCCCGCCCCACAGCAAGCCTGGGTGAGCCATCCCCCCTGATCGACGCTGGACCAGCATTCTCCTTTTGGTGCAACGCCATTAAGAAAAGGGCTTAATCATGACGATTTTTCAACGCTGCCAAATGGCGGTGACGCTGAAGGCTTGCCCGAAAAAAACCACTCGGGCATCACGTGGACTGTGGGTTCACGACGGCCAGCCCTCCGGCATTGACGACTTCCTGCTCATGCGGCGGATCGGCAATTTCGACGGGCTGACGGCGTTACACGGTCGAGAGCACAAGCGTTTGCCCGCGAGTCAGCTATCTATAAGCACCACCAAACAGCGCGCGGTTCGAGCGAGACTGGAACCACTTCAGGAGGCCGTATGACCGACGCCTCGATCCTTTTTCGTAACGCCCTGCAAAGGGTTTATGGGCAGCTCGACTGGTTACCGGTGGCGGACGGCGCAATCCATCGATTTCACGTTCCGAACGACAAACCCGGCACAGCGAACGGTTGGTATGTGCTGTATTGGGATGGCATCGCCTCGGCCGCATTCGGTAGCTGGAAAGCGGGGGGGAAAAGCACTTGGAATAGCCGTGATTCTGCCGAGCCTCGTAGCGTTGAGCGCCTGCGTCAGCATATTGAGCAGTCCCGTCAACAGCGAACAACCGCGCAGTTCAGCCGCCAGCAGGCTACCGCTGAAGTCGCACAGCGGTGGTGGGTGAATGCCCCTCACGCCGATCCAGACCACCGTTATCTAATCGTCAAAGCTGTACGGCCATACGGTCTGCGCCAGCGCGGCGACCATTTGCTGGTACCGCTGTATGTCAATGGGCAACTGGTCAACTTGCAACGCATCGCCCCTGACGGCTCCAAGCGGTTCCTCTTCGGTGGACGGATCAGTGCCAGCTACTCGCCGCTGGGCCGCGTCGCACCGGGTCGGCCGCTGTATATCTGCGAGGGGTGGGCAACCGGAGCGACTCTCCATCAGAGGGGGCGTACCGTCGCCGTGGCCATGAACGCCGGCAACCTCAAATCGGTGGCGCTGTTACTGCGGTCCAAGTACCCCGATATCGAAATCATCATCGCTGGCGACGACGATCGACAGACGCGGGGTAACCCTGGCCGCGCGGCGGCAACTGATGCCGCTAACGCATCTGGGGCGCGGGTGAGTTTCCCCGACTGGCCCGCGGGCTCACCGGATGACCTTACTGACTTCAACGACCTTCACACCTGGAGGGCCGCCCAATGAAGCCAGCAGACAACAGCATGACGGTTCCACTGCGACCGGCTGCCAAACCGCAACTGTGGAGGGTCAATGCCGTCAGCGCCGCCAGTATCAAACCGGTGGCCATCCGCTGGCTTTGGCCGGGTTGGTTGGCCAAAGGCAAGTTGCACATCCTCGCAGGTGCCGGCGGCACCGGGAAAACCACGTTACTACTGAGCCTGATCTCGACCATCACCACCGGTGGACGTTGGCCGGACGGCGAGCAGTGTGAAGAAGCCGGTAATGTGCTGATCTGGTCGAGCGAAGATGACCCGGCGGATACGCTAGTGCCACGCCTGGTTGCCGCTGGCGCCGATCGGTCGCGTATTTACATTATCCAAGGTCGAATCAACATCAGGGGCGAGGCCGACCCTTTTGATCCGTCCAACGACATTGGCTTGTTGCGAGAGACAGCCCGTGAGATCGGCGGGGTGTCCCTGCTGATGCTCGACCCGGTGGTCAGCGCAGTTAAAGGCGATATGCACAAGGCCAACGACGTTCGCCGCGGCCTGCAAGGCGTGGTGGACTTTGCCGAACAGCACCTGTGTGCGGTGATTGGTATCAGTCACTTCGCCAAAGGTGGAGCTGGCTCAACACCCGCCGATCGGGTGATCGGTTCACAGGCCTTTTCCGCATTGGCTCGGACGGTGCTGGTTGCCGCCAAACAGCAGGACTCCGATGCCCGAGTCCTGGCGCGCGCCAAGTCCAATATTGGCACCGACGAGGGCGGCGTCTCCTACACGATCGAACCTTGCACCATTGCCGGAGGTATTGAGACCACCCACGTTCTCTGGGGTGACCTCATACAAGGATCTGCTCGGGACATTCTTCGTGATGTTGAGTCGGTGGATGATGAGTCACTCAACGACAGTGACGACCCCGCCGAAGCGCTGCGCCGTATTCTCAGCTCCGGATCACTGTCCGGAAAGGAAGCCAAGAGGCTGATGCTGGGCAACGGCTATACCCAAAAACAAATTAGGACTGCCCGCGAGCGACTCTCTGTCGTCACGGTTCGATCCGGCTTCGGAAGCGAGACGGTGACCCACTGGTCATTGCCCCAAGCGGAAGAGGAGACTCGCCCCTACCCTGCCGTCGCGCCCTCAAAACAACAATCATGCCCACGCCAGGACATGGGCACGACTGATGAAAAAGGGCATGACTGGGATAAACCTAGTTGTTCCTCGAAGGCGCTCAGTCATAACAATGAGCCCCTTCAAGAGTTGATGAGCCCCGTCAACGCAGATCGCTCAAAGCCAGGTTGTGCCCGCAATCACCTTGATAACGATTGGGAGGACCTCTGATGGCCGCTCTCGATTACCTCAAGGATCGGGGCTTAACCGCCCGCCGAACCGGCATGCGTATCCGTGTATCCCCCCTCTCGAAACTGACCGATGAGGTTCGGCGATATGTGAAACGCAACCGCTTGGCCTTGATTGCCGAACTGATTGCTGACGATGGCGTGGAACGGCGATGTCACTGGCAGGTGATCCGAGCAGGCAAGCCCCTGTGCATCATGCTTGGTGAGCCCCTGTCCAGGGATGAGGCACTGAGCGAGGTTCGGTGGCGATGGCCAGATGCCGACCTCCCGTAGCGGTTCAGGCCTACAACTTGAATGCGCACAAATGCCTGGGCCGCCAGGATCCATCGACTGTTGTTGGACCACGGGAGTTCCTCCTAATGACCGCTTCCAAGACGCTGCACGTGATCGTGACCGACACGGAAATTCGTCGCCAGGCTGACTCAACTGTCCGCCAATTACGTGACCCGCGTTTCCCTGCTTTACGTTTTCGCTACTCCTCCATCAACCGCGCCAACGGCTCGTGGTTTGTCGTGGTGGGTGACAAATGGGGCAAGGCCGGTAACTATCCCGATATCAACGCGAAGGCCATGCAGGCCACACTGCCGGCTATTCTGCTACGACGGGCTGCCGAGCCGGGTGCACGCTCGACGGTCAACCGCTTTCAAACGGTCGGTGATCTGCTGACGTGGTACCTGGAACGCATGTCCCGTGATCGCGGCTTATCGGCCAAACGCAAAGCCAGCGCCAAGTCGGCCGTGCGCTGCCAATTACAACACCGACTGCACACCTTGCCGTTGACCGGCCTGGACCGCGCCTCCCTGGACCAACTGTTGCTGTGGCCGATGCAGGAACAGTACGCCCTGTCGTTTGTTCGCTCGGTGTACGGCGTGTTGACCGTGGCCTTCCGTCAAGCCGCGCGACTGGGTCTGATCGTGGTCAATCCCATGGCCAGCTTGAAATTCAACGATTTTGTGCAGACCCGGATCAAGCCCAAGCCGGCGCATTTGCGCGCTGAAGACCTGGAAGAGGTCTTGGCGAACCTCAGCACCGAGTTTGGCACTTCACCCACCGGGTGCGTACTGGTGCTGATGATGCTGTGCCACGGCACCCGTTTGGGTGAAACCCGGGTGGCGCGCTGGAAGCACATCGATCTGACCCGCCGCCACTGGTTCATCCCTGCCGACGACACCAAAACCAAGCGCGAACTCACCCTGCCCCTGACCGATCAAGTGTGTGCGTTGCTGCGGCGCTACCGCGAGCACCAAGCCGCTCACGGCTACGTCGGGGCCTACCTGTTTCCCGGCCAGTCGCGACACCCCTTGAGTGCGAGCAAGGCCAGCCAGGTGTTTGTTCGTTTGAGTCAGGGCAACTGGACCAGCCACGACCTGCGCAAGGTCGCCCGCACCGCCTGGATGGACCTGGGCGTGGACTACCTGGTGGGCGAGATGCTGGTCAACCATGCGATGAACACCCTGACCGCCACCTATATCCACACCAGCGCCGACACGCTGAAACGCAAGGCGCTGGAGGACTGGCATACATGGCTCGACGAGCGAGGGTTTGCGGCGCTGCATCACGGGACAGGACCGGGACAGGCTACTTCGACAACCGAACTGCACGCCGCCGTGTACGAGGCTCTTGGGCAATCCCCGGATCCATTGCCGAGGAGGATGTTTTGATCTTCAACGAGAGGGGCCAGCACTTTCGTTTATCACACCTTTTGAGGCCAACGCCTGACGGTGGATGCCGATGGTCTGACCGGCGAACCTCACGGTGCATCCCGAGCAGGGGTCACCAAAACGCAAAGGTGAATCGAATGTCTCAAGCGGCCGCGAAGGCCAACCCGGCAGGGGGTCGGCCCCCCAATCTGAAAAGGTACTCCTGGCCCCCACCCCCCATTGCGGGTAATTCGAGCCCCGCCGTCGAACGATGTATGAGTTTTTTTACGAATCCCGGTTCCGCTTTTATTTATGTGCATGAGAGGAAGTTATGGCGAATCAAAAAGAGCTTGCCCAACACTTGGACTTGACCGATCGGCAAGTTCGCTACTTGCTTGCAGACGGTATCCTGCCCAGCTCGCGGGGCAATGGTGGTTTAAATCTTCAGCACTGTCGCCAGGCGTACTTTCGTTACTTAAGAGGACTCAGCAGCGGCCAAGTCAAAGCGGAAGCGGGTCATCTGGTTGAGGACGGGATCGACCCCTTGATCGAGTACCACCTCATGATTGAGAAGGTGAGGTTAACGAAGGCGCAGGCCGTCGCTCAGGAGAAAAAGAATGAAGTGATGGAGCAGCAATTGATCCCCGTGGAGATTGCCACCTTCGTCTTGAGTAAAGTCACTTCGCATATCGCTTCGGTGCTTGAAACCATCCCGCAAAAACTCCGGCGTAAACATCCCGAGATGGACCCCAGGCACCTTGAGTCGCTGGAGCGTGAAATTGCAGTAGCACGCAACCTGGCCGCCGAGGTCGACGAGCGAGTACCGGCGTTTTTGGACGAGTACTTTGAAAAACAGGTCTGAGGCATCCATTCAGTGGTAGAGCCGATGCCGCGTTCGGCTGGACGCGGCAGCTCTTTTGAGGTCAATCGTTACCGGCGCGATTAGTGCCCTCACCAAGGCCATCGGTGAAACCTAAAAAATGTCAGGTCTTGCGCGAGGCCGAGTAAGCGGTGGGCTTGAACAGCCACTGGTCCGGATCCCAAGGAATGTTAATGGAGAGGCTTCCACCGCTTGCCGAAGGTGTCTCTCCCTGTCGCTTGAGATCAATATCGTAAACAATCGCCAGCACTGTCTGGCCTTTATTGCCTTGATGAAGGGACAACTCATTCGCCGTGAGCAGGAACGAGTCGGCATGAGCACTGGTGGTGCCTTTCACCTCAATGAACCAATCGCCGCCGTCTTTCTTCGCGGAAAAATCGTACGGCGCCGTTGAGGACATGTCCTCAATGTCGGTGAAACCATGCTCAACCAGCGCTTGCTGTGCGGTCGCCATGGCATGCAGTTCGACGGCGACTTTCTCCGCTTGGCTTAAGAATCGTCCTTGTCCACTACCGGTCTTGGATTTTGTCTTCACAACCTGTGGCAGTTGCGCCTGATACTCCCGCACTTCAGGTGCTTCGGATAAAGGCGCTTTGCCGAGTCGCTCGGCTTCATAAATGGCGATCAACATACCCGTCAAGATCGTTAAATCCTCCCAGAAGCCATTCTCGTCAAAGTCTTGCAGCGAGTAGCGTTTGGCGAATGCGATCGACTTTTCAAACTGGGAGGAAAGATGATTGCCATGGAGCACCACCGCATCGGCGAAATTCGTCGTGGACTGAGGTTGCTCCTCGAAGCAGCGTTGTGCCCACCGAATTTTGTCGGACAGCTCTTTGGGGTCGACATCGGCGAGGCTGCCATCCTTAAAGATCGTCGCGCCACACCCCAGGGTGAGGTAGAAAAAGTCCCCGCGGCTGGAGAAGTGAATGACGACATACCAACCTTGCGTCGCCGACGGCGACATTACCGGGTCATAAATACGAGTCCAGGCGGACATTGCCTTACGGCCAATGCCGTCGCGCCCCTCAACCGCAAACGCGTATCCGTGTGCGGAGAACTGGGGTTCGTATCGCTCGACCTGGGCATTCAGTAAATCCGGGAGCTCGGTACGCACCAGGTAGCCGCGTCGCACCATGGCGTCGGTGTTCTGTGAGTCGTACTGGGTTTGCAGTAACAGAATTTCGCCGACTGTTTTCTTCAACGCAACAGCGGGGTCTGACCCAGCTTTAGGGACAATGGTGAAACCGCAGCGATGCAAGGCACGAAATGCGCTGGTCTCTCCCCCGCCCACGAAGTCACGGGGTCCGAACACACGCCGGTAAGCGTTTTCCAGGGCGAGGCCAATGACCTGCTTCGGCGCATAGCGCTTCCCATTAAAAACCACATCAAACTTGATGGACTCCGCGAAGCGGGTCGTCGCACCGGCATCCAGCTGCTCGAATGCGTTAAGAAAGTGATCACGTTCCAAGGTCGCAAGTAATTCGGTGACAGATGGCATATGGATGAGCGCGCTCTGTGGGGCAATGAAAGGTGTTGTTGGCCATGATAGCCGTTGGCCGACGACTCACTTTGAGCCAGGCTCGAGGATGGCGTCCAGCGGTGTAGAACTGCGGCTGAAAAATCTCGATCGCCTTCTTTGGGGCCGTGATGGTCGCTGGCGAGTGGTCGCCATGTACAGACCGGCTATTCACCTGACCGGCAGAAATCGTCCCCGATCTCCCGTCGCCCTTCCACGCCCTCACTGCTACGCTGCCCCTTACTTCATGGAGGAAACCCGATGTCCAACTCAGACCTGCTACCTTCGCTGTTGTACAAGATCAACCAAAATCAGCTTGCCCTGGAGGCTGCCATTCTGGAGCTTTCCAATTGGGTTGAGCAGCATGGATCTGCCGAGGTCGCCGACAACGTTCGCGGTGCCTTGGATACCATCAGCAGGAACGAAGAATTTATTAATATGGCGCTGGCGGTGCTCATGACGCCGGAGTGACTCGATAACAGCTGCCGACCTAACCGTGATAACACCGGCGCTCTCGCAGCCGGTCGATTCACGGAAGGGTCGCAGGGGCCTTGCGCATAGTTCGGCAAGTTCTATGCGCGGGCTGACGCACCGGGTTATTCAGCAATCGATGAAAGACTTGCTCTGCTTCTTTCGCCTGCGAGTCAACGCCCAGCTTAAACCGAAGCGAAAACGGTACTGTCCGCCAAACGAGGGCGTTCGAATTCCCCTGCAAACATGGGAGGCGACTCCATGCTATCGCTGAATTTTTGCTTCAGCGCCGTAGCATTTGGAGCCTTCTTCACATCCTTGGGCAGGCTGATTTTCTTTCTGTGATGAACCCCGTAAATTGAATCTTCAAGACCACTGGCGAGATGGATCACCCCCTTTTCATCGATCTTTAGTTTGCCTAAATCGAAGAGGGTATGGATATCCGCTCTGAGCAGTAGCCCGTTGGTAACGTGGTTCGTTTGGTCGCCTGCGTATGGCTTGATGTGAGCCGCTTCAAGGACTGCCTCAACCGTGCAACCGGTCACGGCACACTTACCGTCGTAAGCGTCCAAAAGCGCTTTCCTGAATTTCGGCTGACCTCGGCGCCGAACAATCGCCGCAAATACTTTTTTACGCTCATCGACCAGATTGTCGGGGTCAAAGGTACCCGCGGACTCAGCCTCTTCCTCTGCTTTAAGCACCTCGATTGGAGCCGTCGGCTTCGGCACATCTATTCCGAAGGCAGCGGAAACAAAGCCATTGAGGTCACCAAAATCATCGTTGATTCGAGAGAGACGATCACCCTTTATTTGAGTGAAACCCCGGTAGCCGTTATAGAGGTAGTTGATTGCCGGCTCCGCTGCCACATGCGCATTGACAGGCTTTGGCTCACTCAGGATGTACATGTACTCCCAAGTATTCCCATCGGAGTCCTCGTCCCAGATGCTCGCCGCCAAAGTGCGGTTGTGCAGTTTGAACAGGACAGACGACACATATCGGTAGTGGTTGTCATAGGCGGTGAGAACGATGTCTCCTTCGCTCATGGCTTCCCAGGTAGGGATGTTTTTTTCCCCTGGAATGGCTCCCCAGGCGAAGAAGCCCCGGTCATCCGGCAACAGTGACTTTACGTAAGCAGCCTCATGGGGAGGGAGAGCAGCCTCGAGCTTGGAAAATGGGACCGGCGCCGAAATCGAATCTTTGATGTGAGCACGAGCAGCAGCCATCCCTGCTGTAAAAACAAACAACTGAGTCATCAATACTCCGTGTATTTCTTGGATTGTCCTTTAACCAGCTCCGCTGGGTACTTCTCGGCATTGTGCTTCAGTTTTTCCTCAGCTGCATTGATCAGATCAATGCCGCTGACAGAGCAAAAACGCAGTAGGTAGATGAAGATATCCGCAACCTCATGCTCCACGTCCCTCTGTTTTTTGGAGGGAAGACTCTGGACGCTTTCCTGAGGTTCAAGCCATTGGAAAATCTCCATCAGCTCAGCCGCCTCAACTGTCAGCGCCATGGCCAGATTTTTTGGTGTATGGAATTTCTCCCAGTCTCGAGCTTTAGAGAACTCATCCACTTTTTGTTTGAGCAGACTGAGTCTGTCGGTTTGGTTCGCCACTTCGCTCATGTCGATTCCCATTGAGAAGAGGATCTCAAGAATCTACCACAGCAGAATGCCAACCTGCGTGGTTGCCCTGACTGGATTGGGCAGTAGATCCCGCGCTACCCCAACCGCACTCGAGTCTTCGCCTTCGGCCGAACCCGCTCATCATGTGGATCCTTGATTCGACCATTTACGAAGCCGCTTTCGACCCAGGTTGGGTGAAAACGTTTTAGAACAAGTTTGACAGTCGAATTCGGGGCGAAAATTCCGTTTCTACGTAAATTGCAGGTCTGGCTGACCAACCAAATGCTGGCAGATTTTACGTAGCAACGCAGACTTCAAAACGGTCCTGCGTTTTCACACAGCCTGGACCCAAAGCTGACACTCACCAGGGATTATCTCGGCCAAAGAATCTTCGTAGTCTGGGCTTCCAATCTGCACGCGCCCTATTCACCATAAGGGTGGGTGGTACTCCAGTTTGCGCTAGGCGTGTGTACTCTAGAAGTATCTGCCCGTCCACCTTACGCACCTGCCGTCTCCGCTCGCACTCGCACTCGCACTCTCACTCGCTCTCAACTCTCAGCTCTCAGCTCCGATATCGGGTAGCCGATGGCCGCCTTGTCTCTCACTAAAAGGCAGTAAGATGACTATCAACTTCGATTCCTTAGCATCTGACTTCAGGCTACACGATCTCTTCGGCGACACCGACAATCTCAGCGCCACTCAACTGTGGGTACTGGAGATCGAGCGCGAAAACACGAGCGAGGTCAAATTTCTATATGGACGGTCTCTGCCAGGCACCTTCCGTGCAGATAAATGGACGGGGACGACCAGCAGCAAGACACCTCTGGGCTCAAACAGCACTGTAAAAACCCACGCACTGACGCTTCATACGTCGGCCGACAAGCTAAAGGCTTTCGTCAGAAGCTTCCTTGATGGCGCTTCTCTTCGGGAAGCGAGCCTCCAGGCGGATATCGCACTAGATGCGAAACTGGTTGGAGCCGTCGTAGACGTCAACTTTGGCGGAAAACCCACTTTTCGGCCGGTGATGCATTTTCCATCACATGACTTATATTTCTACCACATCAAACGATTGAGTCCGACGAGCTTAGCTAGTGCCAATACTGGCGCTATCTCGTCGCCGAGCAAAACGTCCATTTTCGCTACCGCTGAAGAGTTTGAAAGCAAGCTTGCCAGAGCTGCGTGTGACGCTCTGGACGCCGATACGGGCATGAAGTTCGGGACCTTGGACGCTTGGCGTCTTGGGGATTTCGAGTTCGTCTGCGTGCCCGGCCTGACCAAAAGCGAATGCCGGAAGTTCGAGCTGAAGCTCAAAGGGGAAAACTCGTCGTTCAAGCTGTTCGAGCCGCTAACGCGGGATCCTGCGGAGCTTCTGGTGATAGTGAACTCCTACAGCGACGGTGGCTTGCAAACGTCGTACATCACTAGCCTGTCTAGGGATGTCGCATATCCCGTCGACCATATCTTTGCCATCGACACCTTCCAGAATCAGGTAGCTACCGCATACAGCCTGGAAATATATGCTATCGGTACTGAAGGCGGGGAATCGAACCTATTACTGCAGACTGGCTCCTATTTCATTCGTAGCATGAGCATGAATATGCAAGTCGTCGAATCCATTCGCTCAACCGGCCGCATGGATTGGCTCGCGAGGCAAGTACCGAATAAGGAGAAAGCCAAGCTTGACGCAGCGGGTCGTATTAGCCGAGCTCACAGGCCCAACCGCTCCGAAATCGGCGGACACACCGATGATCCTTGGGTCACTCAGAATCGGCTGATTGAGGACGATGTAGGTTCGCTGTTGCCTAAGCCCTCCAACGGACGCTTTTTCCAGACACTGTCGGTGAGTGGCGGAACGAGCCGTCTGCAGTTGACCGATTGGCTGCGAAAAATCTTTGAGCAGCACCATGACGCTCAGGTTGCTTGGATCGATCCGTACATGGAAAACGTGGGCATCGATCTACTCAACACGCTTGGCACTGCGACCAGCGAGTATCTCATCATCACCACCGAGAAACTGTCCACTGAAGACTCCAAGGCCGCGCCAGGTGAGCCAAACCGCATCCAGAAGTTGCTGGCGAGCTGTGCTGCTTGGGGTAAGGGCTACTACGGTAACGTCCAGCTGAGGGTACTCGCTGTACCGGAAACTAAACTTCACGACCGGATGATCTTAATCCGAGCGGCTAACGGAAGACCTATTGCCGGCTACCACTTGTCCAACTCTATACAGCGAGCCAACATTGACCATCCACTGTTGGCCACCCCGATCCCGCTTGATGTGTTGCCGAACGTTTTCAAATTAGCAGACGGGATTATCCAGAGCACTATGCACACAGACGGCAGGGATGCGTCTCCTGCAAAGCTCATTTTCGACTCCAGCACTGAAAGCCCAGAGGCAGAGAACGATCCAATACGGCTGAGCCACCGCTCGTCCTTTACCGATCAGAAGCGGTCAGGGGATGTATTTGCATGGTGGCTGGACGATCCAGAGCTGGCCGGTCGCTCAGGATCGGAATTGCAAGATCTTATGCAAGCCAAGGGGAACCTAAAAGAGGGCAAACTCGACCCACAGCGTTTCGAGGACCTTCCCGCAAAACTTTGGAACGACGGGCTTGTACTCCCAGACTTCCACTCTGCATGGGACGCGATAGGATTTGTATTGGCTCATTCGCAGGCCGGTCAGATTTACAACGATGACCAGACGTCACTGCCTGATCAGCTAACGGGCAATCTACTCGCGCAGCTGAGTTCAACGCGAACAGACGCATTGGCGCCACAGGTCAAGAAAAGCTACCTAGACTTTGATTATTACCAACGTAAAAACCTCGAAGAAATCCTACTTTCAAACGACCTTCCTGAACGAGTTTTTGGATATTCAACCACCGATACCGCTTGGAGCGACTATTACGCCATCAAGATTTTGTGGTTGAAGGCGCCTCAAGCACTTGTTAATTGGCTGGATCAGGAATGCTCCAGCTCGATGGATGAGAATCCTCGCAGGCGTGCGTTAGTTGTCCAGGCTCTGCGGCTAATTTGCCCGTCGCTTGGATTCGAAAAAGATCCATCGCAAATCGCTGCACTGTTGGGATGTAAGGCGAGCATCCTGGTCTGGGTGGGCGTCCATACCTTCAAACATGCGATCAACGCCGACACCTTCACCGTCGATATTCTTGGCATGCTCGACCTGATCAAATCCGATGATCAGCGAACCACGTTGTGCTGGCTGATCAATGAGGCCAACTACGTCGACTCTTCAGCCAAACATTACCTAGTTGCCAGGCTTATTGCCTCGATCGAGAGTCAGCTCAGCGACGCACAGCTGAGAGACATCCTCCATCCTGTACGGGGCCGCCTTGGAAAGCTTCATCACCTCACGCCTTGGATCCTGGAGTCACTTTTGATCCCGATGCTAGGGCTTGAGGTCATCGACGCTGCACAAGTTTCCCGCGAGTGGCTGGGAGACCTTACCACTCAGTGGAAATCTGCACTTAAAGGCGGTTCGCTTTACTTCAAATTTGATGGCGATGGTGCCTTCACCGACGAGCTCGCTACGTTGAGTGCGCACCTTGCGCCAGCAGATCAGCAGTACATCGTAGGTGAGCTCTCCAAGATCTTTAACAATCTTGCTCGGACTGTCCGCCAGCCACTGAGCGCGCAGGTCGATTGGACATCGTACATCCGTGCGCATGAGGTCAACCTCTGGCTTTACGCCCTCGCCCGTCGAATCGCAGCGCTGATCCACACGCATGAAAGCCAACCGCTGAAGAAACTCCTGGAGGACAGTGAGTCGCTGATTGAACGACTCTCGGTTTCGGATTGGGAGACCCTGACCAGCCGCGAGCTCCTGAAGTATCTAATGGGCGATCCTGACCAGATCAAATCTCATCGGCTGCTGGACACCATCGCCGCTGCGATAGACAGCAGTCTTTAACTCAAGGAAAAGGCTGAACTGCAAGGTTCAGCCTTTTCTATCATCGTCGCTCAGGCGGTTACCCGATCCCGCGCAATCGGCTGAGGAGGCACGCCTCGCTCACTGTCCTGTACCGTTTATCTCATCGAACGAATGTCTAGAAAGTCCGGGGCGGTTCACCTTCACCCAATGCATCAGTGAAAAATTGATTCAGATTGGTATTCGATGAGTACTCTACCCCCATACAGAGAAGAACCGACCACAATGCAAAGAACGGAATGGAAAGTAGGTCTACTACTGTTTTCTGCCACACCTCCGTGCCCCATCCACCTTCAGTATTCGTGTTGTCTAATTTTTCCATAGGAGTTTCGTCAGTTGTTTGAGGCTGTTTTGCAACTTCTGGTATTGACGGAGTAGACGGCGCAACGATCACTGTTGCGCCCTCACCAAATCTGAAGTTGTCTTTCGCGTTGTGAAAACGAGCGACTCAGGCAATAGCTGGATGAAGGAAGAAGCAATAAGAAACATGGAGCATCCTTGGAGAAAATAGTCCGAACATCGATACCGCACCGGTTTGGCGACGGATATTCACTTCTGTTGGGAGACTCAGTTCTGTCTCTTAACCTCATGTCACCTGACATGGTGCCCATACGGGCACCATTAAGCCGGTGTAATTGTCAGAAAAATAATTGTTGCCCGGAAAGCTGCGACCAGCTGCTGCCAAGCATTGGGCGCAGGGGCTGGAGCTGCCGTAAGCTCTTGAGAGGCTTAAGCTGCTTGAGACCTTTCAGGGGCTTCAACTGGCACAAAGGTCTCATGGGGCCGCCAGTAGCATTGTTTGAGAAAAACACTACCTGACCGCAGTTGTCACGTATCAACCCATTAGTAATTCGGCCGAGATGTTGTCCCGTGTACGAGTACAGGGAGTCATCATGAAAATACCCAACTGGGGATCCACCGAAGGTAAAGATATGAACACCGTCATCGGTATAGGCGATAGGGGTGCCGCTACGATCGTAAAAATCCTGACTCATGGGGTTGCTCCATTCTAAAGGGGGTGCAGGGCATCAACTGATGCCCTGGGTTAAGCGGGGCGGCTTGTTAGGCCGATTTGGGGCGAAGAACGATGCGAAACGGCTGGCCGTTCGCACGTCGTATCACCTTCCCAGACTTGGTGCGGATGGTCATGCGATAGATGACCTGCCCTTCCTCGTCCGGTTTTTCGAACATCTCTAGCTGGGACATGATTCGTCTCTCACTGAGATAGGCTCGAACACAGAACTCGCTCCCTTGCGAATGGACCCTATAGGGGCTACCATCACAACGCTTTTCCTGAAGCGCGAGAGACATCTGGAGCCTGTTCAGACGTCTTTTTTCAAAAGCCGACCAAGTTCGTACCTTGGTCGGCTTTTCTATTTCCGGGTCACGCTATACCTCTCGCCAACCTCTTTTGGAGATTGCTTACCTGCTCAAGGTGAGCATTAGCCCATCCACAACAGCATACTATCATCATCATTTTGATCACGTCAACCAATCATGTGTTATCCTTGATGAGTGATTGGGTTCAGCCAATGGTCGGCCAAACGGAGAAAACATGATTGACCTCAGCGATTACAGCAAGGCGCAGCAGGAGCGCCTCGCCTTCATAGACTTCCGATTGTTTTTTTTGGGGGTTGTATCGCGCATGGATTTAATGGAGCGTTTTGGCGTGGCTTCAGCGGCCGCCACGCGGGATTTTGCGCTTTACCGTGAGTTAGCCCCCGAAAACACTGAGCTTGATCCGGTTACCAAGCATTACGTTATTCGTGAGCAGTTCGTCCCCCAGGTAACGCATGCTTCCGAGCGCGTGCTAGTTACGCTTTCGCAAGGGTTCGGCGATGGCGTCGACTCTGGGGAGGGCTCGCTCATCCGACACGAGTCTGTGTCGTTACTGAGCCGTCCTAAGATCGAAATCCTTGCACCAGTGACGCGCGCAATTCACCTTAGGCAGGTGGTAAAAATCGACTACATGTCGAAATCTGGGCATTCAACGCGAGAGATTATTCCCTTTGCTATCGGCTGTGATGGCCTTCGTTGGCATGTCCGGGCATTTGATCGAAAAGGCAAACGTTTCTCAGACTTTGTGTTCACTCGCATGAGCAATGCCGAGATTTCTGTCGGTGAGAAACCTAGGGCTGAGGAGAGCTGGGAGCAGGATGATCAGTGGAATCGTATGCTGGATCTCCCCATCGTTCCTCACCCAGACAAAGACTCCACTGAACTAGTCGTACTGGATTACGGGATGCGCGACGGACTTATGCGGCTTCGTGTACGTGCCGCGATGGCTGGCTACGTGCTGCAGCAATACCATATCGACTGCTCACCTGATCACAGCATCAAAGATTATGCTTATCGTTTATGGTTGAGCGATCCGCTGGCTCTTTATGGTGTAGAGAGCGCAATGTTTGCGCCAGGATACACAAAGCCAACAAACAGTGTGTGATCAGTGCTACACGTGGAGCGGAGCTAGAGAAAATCGCCCGTTTCACTTATTCAGCGCGGGAAACTCCGACGTCGGCCATTGTCATTTATCAAGTAGACCGACGCATAGCTATATCGCATCATTGATCCCGATTAGATGATGATCCAGGAAGTTACAGGTAATTGAAGTTTGCCTTAGGACTTATTCGGGTGGGTCGTTTTTTGCCGTTTTCTGCCAGTCATTGCCCCGAAACGTGCTGGTCAGATCCGATGCAAACGCCTGGCCAGAGGCAATGCAAAGTGGTCGTCAAGTTATGCAATTACGCCCCCCCTGGCGGCCTCACCAGGGAGGGTACGAAGCGTCAGCGAGCCTGCAGCCAATGGGCCATTGTTTTGAGCGGGCGACGCTCCAAATTGAAAGTATCTACAAAGCGCAGCTCCGGCGACCAGTCATTTCCCAGTAAATCAGACAGCGCGCTAGCTTCCAAACTCCAGAGTGGGTGAACAATCACATATCGGGTTTCGCGGCCGCCTTTACGCTCAAGCAGAAAGGGCATTCCCGAATGCGGAAGGTTGCCGGGAGTTAAGACTCCAGGGCGCATCTGAGCAATGTTTTCCGCCAACCCTTCGGCTCGCTCACGCCAACCTATGATTTCGGGATAGGCCGCGTCCTGCGCTTCCAGACCACATGCATAGTTCGGCGTAGTCATTGAACGCAAATAGGCTAATCCCAAGCGCCAATCGAGAAGACCATGATATCGACGGTTACCATATCGCTGAATGCAGCGGTAGCAGGATGTATGGCATTGAGCTAAGTGATCCCCATCTGCCGACACATTGAGAAAATCTACAAGCGGCCATTGATCGTGGTTTTCCAAGACGTCGTACAGGATATCCAGAATTTTCGGTCGCGAACCGCCTGGAACGGTTTCCCCTAGACGACGGCAGAGGCCAGACCCATTGATGAGCGCGTCGGCGATCTGCAGCAGCGGTTTTCCGGAGCGCACTCGCGGTTCAAGCGCCTCGAACTCATCGGCAGATACATCCAGCTCCAGAGCTGCCTTTTGGACTAGGATTTGCGTCGCACTGATTGCAGCCGCTCGTGTCGACAGGCGATCATATTTACCTCGTCGTGCTACGTGTGCCAGATCAAGTCGAGGATCAAACTTTCCTAACTCCAGCTGAACAGATTCTGTCTGCTTGCATGAGATTAAGCCGAATGGAGGTAATGGGTTTCCAATATTTCCCCAACGCGCCAATCCCCAACTTGTGCTGCGAGCATTCCTGAGCCAGCCTGATTCATAAGCCTGAGGCTCGCCATCAATCTTAGGGGGCTTTTTGGTGCCCGACGGCATAGTAACCCTCAGATCCGAGGCCTCCTGAACGAGAAACCCCTCCCCTTCTCCCTCAATATTGGCGACGCCATCATTCATCTGCATGATGGTTACTCCGGCACCGTGCATTACAGTCACATTTCCATGCTCCAGCCGGGCCCCCGGACTCACCAAGGTCGCCATACTGCGAACGGACATCCGCCCAACATCTTCTTCGCCGTCCTTTGGATTAAAGTCAGTTCGAAATCCAGCAGGAGTTACATATCGCTTTAGCTCTTCAGGAAGAATCTCTGCCTTACAGTCGTCACATTTCAGTGATGTTAGCGGTATCAAATCTGTCCTGGTCGCTGAACCGCAACTTTTACAAACAGCTACCCAAGTTTCGGTTTCATACCAGCGGGATAACGCCCTTATCGAAAGATCATCTTTTTTGAAGCCTTGAGGGGTAGATAGACTCCCAGTAAAGCCAACAACGCGATGCTTCTGTTTGTCTTTGACCAGAAGCGCACCTGGTGCATATTCGAAGACGGCAAGATCAAGATCACGGTCCATAGTGGACCATTCGTAGTCTTCAGTGCCCCCTACTTTCACAGAGCGAAGACCTAGATACAGGTTACGAACACGGGTAGGCATACCGTACATTGGCAACAATCCCCATTCGGCCAAAAATCGTGCAAGCCCCATTTCCGAATTGGGTGCATATGTTTTAAGGCCGTCGACTTCTTTAATCAAATGATCGACGTCAGACTTTTCCTTAAGCCGATTTCGTTGTTGTGGGTCGAAGGATGCCGCTGCAATGAAGCTATCGCGCTCAGCGAGGGTTTTGATAAGCGCATCGTGCAAACGGTCAGGCCATTTCGCTAGGGTGTTATGAAAGTAATCTTGAGTGGATATATACTCACCGTGAACATCAGGTGGCACCAATAGATCACCTGGATACACATCGCCAGCTTTCGCGCACTGGTCACGTAAATACTTGAATGCTGCACGCAACCAGTTCTTACGCACTAAACGCAACGGAATGGGGTCGTGACCGATAGCGAGGAAAGGTGGAGGTGGTGGGTCGCCAGTAATCGCACGCGGATGCGCGAAATAATATGCATCATGACTTCGACCGCGACAGAAAGTAATGACCAGTGAGAACGCCTGACCTCGGCGGCCGGCTCGACCGACTCGCTGTTGGTAATTGAATCTCTGAGGAGGCATGTTGGCCTGATATACACTTTGCAAGGCCCCGATGTCGATTCCCACCTCCATGGTGGTGGTGACAGATAACATATCAATTTCTTGGGCACGCTTTTGTATTTCACTTTCGCCGTCGACAAAGATGCCTTTGAACTTGCGTAAACGATCCGAAAAATCATCCGTCTGTCCAGTCAACTCTTCCACACGCAGACGGAATCGACCAACGCCTTCTTCTTGACCACGAACGATACGGCTACCCAAAAAATTATTGCGCCACAACTCTCCAGCTTGTCCAGTCGCTTGCTCGCCGAGTATCTCTCCGCAACGAGTGCACCTCCCAGGCCCCCGGTGAAGGTGCACTCGCTCACAGTTTTCACAGCGCCAATACGGATCGCTTTCTCTCGCCATCTTGAGATATAGCTTGCCGATGTGGATTATACCGCTCGGATGACCTAACGACGAAAGCTCGTCAAGAATGCCGCTAAGACCGTCGATGGCCCCCCCTCCTGGGAACACAACTTGGGCGAAACGATGCACCCGCTTATTCTTGATATCCGATCCTGACAGCCATTCTATTACGTCATCGCCCTCGACAAACTTATTGTCCAAGACACGATAGGCTCCAGCGAAAACGCGTAACCAGGTATCCAAGCGGTCTGCTTTTTCATCGTTTCCGTCCATAATGGACGGATATGCCAAACCAGTTTCTTCTAATGCAAAAAAAGTGTTTGCAAAAATTACATCATCAATAAGCTCGTATTGTCCCTTCAGTATCTCCTTGTTGAGCCCTGCTTTTTGAACATCATTTAACTTGTGGGAATAAGCCGACCGCCCCGCATTCTGGACGAACAAATCATGCCAAATTTTCCCCTCAAAATGTTTTTTGCCAAGACGATCAAATGGGTGAACTCCCAGAGAGACAAAGTCGGAAGTAAGTGCGCCAATGCTTGAGTCAGCGCTGCACTGAAGGAGCTTGGCGAGGGAGATTCTGTCGCTGTTTTTCTGCGTTCCCGAGGTCAGTTGTTTGTTGATTTTTTCGACAAGCAAGGCCATTTCTGACGGGCTCGTTGCGAGAGACGCTATAAGCGGCCCGAATTCGAGTGGATCGATCCATTCCTCCCTCGACTTTTTAACCAATTCACGTGCGGCAGTTACTAAGACTTCACGTCGCAAATCGCGCAGGTGTAACGTTTCTATCTCTAACGCCTGATTAGCTGCATCTTGTCTGCTGTCAGAAAAAACAATCCCCTTTGGCTCCGCACCTATCGCGTGCAACAGTTCAAAAAGTTCAGTAGCAACGAGTTGAGAGGTTTTAGTGACACCGGTTCGAAACGCGCGAATTGGTGAGCGTGAACGACTGAAAACAGGTCGGTTAGAGTAATCCGTGCCACACTTCGGGCAGCAGAACGGCTGGGCCATCAGAGGCCCCGTCATCTTGCCGTTACGGCCTTTCACTGCTGCCTCCTGCTGCCGATATAAATAGCCACCGACATGTCCGGAGGGCACTGCAGATTGAATAGACACCAGTCCTGTTTCTGGATTTAAGCTGGCGGCCTCCCAATCATCATAATCTCGATCTGACGCCGCCCATTGCACCCGGCGCGGCCAAAATACGGCAAACTCATCAAGTGTCATTTTGTCGTAGTATTCGGAGCCGATTTTCTCGGGCATGTTGTCGAGATCGGCAGCAGAAGGTAGAAGTTCGGTCTCTGTACCGTCCGCAACTTTCTGACCTCGTTGTCCGCCGATCAACAAATCACCGCAGGCCTCGCAGTACAGCAACTCAAATAGTCGACGGCCTCGCCCTCCGCAAATTCGAGGCTTCGCGTGGGTTACTCCACGCTCCACGGTGAAATCCTCGAATACCGGGATAATGCCTTCCAGTGCGACTGAGGCAAAAAGCCCTTCAATATTGCGGATGAAAGTGTGGACGCGAAAGGCTGTCGTGGTAATCGAAACGCTCGAATCCCACGCATCTGACTCGGGGAGTGCTCGTGCCAATAGCAGTCCACGCAGAGCCTTGTCATGATTACCGGAATCGGGGAGGAAGATACGTTCGGCCAAATCTGTCGTCGACGTAGCGCGAACGTCGCTTCCTTCGCGGCAGGCTTGCGTCAACACAGCGGCGGCCGACTCCGCTAGCGCTTTGACTCGTTCGGCAGCTCCGCCTGCGGAACGCCCCAATGCTCTAGCCGCGTGCTCCACAGCAGGATTTAGCGCTTCTGCATTAACAATTTTAGCGACAAAACCATCTTTGCCATCTAGTGCGGCTTCGAGCAGATCTACAAAGGGCTGAGCCTCGATTAGTCCTCCGGAAAACTCCGGTAGGTGTGGAGTACCCACAACAATGCAGTCTCGCCAAAACTCCGGATCTATGACGCCCGGATCATTAGCGTTCTGGCTAGTACCATAGGGTGCGAAGAGATCACGCAGGTAAGCAAGCGACTGTGCTCCCAGACTCCCATCTATTGGCATAGAAGCGGAGGAAGCGAGTAGTCGCAACTTGTATCGATGTGCCGGCTGATCGAGCCCCAACCTTTGGATGAGCGTTTTAACCAAAAATGCTGTCTCGGTGCCAGCCGAGCCACGAATTAGATGCAACTCATCGAAGACGAGATAAAAATATGCATCATGGTTGCTTAACAGCCAGTCACGCGTTTTAGTGAAGACCGACTCCTCTACCTCTCGCGAGAGCATGGTGCCAAGCATCGAGGCGTTCGTAACCAGGATGTCTGGTGGATCCGCCTGCATGTCCCAGCGCGAAAGCATTTCACCACCGTCCAAGGCTGGGAAGATGTAACGCGTCTTATCTGAAGCCCTCTTACCCTCGTCGTGTGCGGTTAACTCTGTCTGGCGGTCGAAAGCAAGCGCAGCATCCTGATCACGCTTGAAGCCCCGCATTGCCTCTCGCAACCGCGTGACGCGTCGGGTACGACGCTGTTTCTCCTCTTTATTGTCAGCAATGCGCGGATGACATTCGAAGCCGGTAACAGGTGTGGAGCTGGTGTACTGGCCAAAGTAAATTCGATTGCCTTTGAAGCGCTCTTGCATCACCTCCCTTGCATCGTCAGAGTCTAGTGTCTTGCGGAGGCGCTGCATTTGGTCCTCGACCAAGGCGTTCATTGGGTAGATCACCAATGATCTGACCGCACTTGGACGATTTTCACCCTGTCTCCGAGCGGACCACTGCCCCTTGTCTTCTAGCCACCAATTTTTCTTTAGATAGTCGCTGCCGGGGGCTGCCCAAGTCACCGCTTCATTGGTAATCGCGGCTAGCACCGGCAACATGAAGCTTTCTGTTTTGCCGCTGCCGGTACGAGATGTAACGATACCCGGCTTGCCCGGCAGCAATCCGCGTTTTAGCATTTCGACTTGGTGGTCGTATGGCGCAAAAATGGATTTCCGACGAATCTCGCCCTCACAACGCGTGCCTTCGAACAGCCCGGAAAGCGCTAGCTCGACGAAGGCGCGCCTGCCTTCCTTACTCATCGGTGCGAGCGGACCGTCCTCTCGCTGCGCTAGTTGCTCGAGATTCTCTGAGTGGGACTCATAGCGCAGTACAGGCTCGATAAACGGCTCAGTAGCTAATACGTCGACCGTCTTCAGAAGCTCCCGACGCGCCTCCGCTGCCTCTTTATTAGAAATGCGGAAACTGGTCTCAACATAGTTGATGACAAAGTTTTGGATTCGACGGAAACCACCAATTGGGTCTAGCACGGATTCATCTCCTTATGACTTTGATTTCATGCGCCCAGCCTGACCAGACTGATTAATGAAAAACTCGGCAAGCGCCGCCGGAGTTTGCTCGTATTGATTCCCTGGGTTCAAGCGGATCCACTCCGTTGCCGCTCGGGCTAGCCGCAATGAGTTCACTAACGTGAGTTGGTTGGCAACCCGCGCCACCGCCACCACCGCCGGGGAGACGTCCTCGATACGTTCTCCCGGATCAAGCTGTCGAACATTAGCCGGTGCGAAAACAATGAGCGCCAAGGCGGATCCCGCTGGTGTGATAGTCCCACTGACATCGATCCAGGGAACTTGGCTTCGAATCGCCAGAGCTTCTTCACAGTTTTCGTCTTCGACAGTTGCGCAGACAAGAAAGCGTCTAGGCAGCTCCCCCCTGCGCGTACGATCCGCAAGCGCAGGCAGCCAGAAACGGGCCCCAGATCGCTCAGCATGTTCGATAACGGCGAGTACAGTTGTGGGGGATTGTCCGCAGGCGATCTCCAGTCCGTGAGTAAGGGATGTCGGGAGTTGCGTGCCTGCACGAAGCCAAAGATCTTCGAAGGTAATGACAGTTGGGTCGGCCTCCAAGCGCATTGACCGCCCGGAAGACAACAGGGTCTCAGCAGTAAGAAGAAAATCCTGCGCTTCCAGCCCATGAATTACCGGTACTTCACCGGCCAGCATCAATGCAAGAAACTGGGACATTCGCTCCTTACCTTCTGGCGTAAGCAGCATGCAGTTCATGATGGCTTGTTGCATGTCCCCAACGCTAAGGACTGGAACGATCTGCGGCGGATTGAAACGCAGCACGGACTCAAGCTTAACGCTCTTCGGCACGTGGATAGAGGCAGCTTCCTCTTGGAGCCTAGTAATCTCCTGGACAGCTTGAGACTCAAGCGATCGAAGGTCCGACAGGTCAGATTGGCAGCCCTCCATTTGTGCGTTGAGGGTTCCCAGTTCGACGATGATCGACTCACGTTGCGCCGCAAGCATATCCAGGCCCCGCTGCAGGATATCGCGCTGCGTCTCAAGCTCACCCTCCATTTCCACTTTGCGAGCGGCAATACGGTCGTTCATCACCAGTAAATTGGACGTCTCATCTTGATTAAATTGAAGACTCAATGCTTCGCGCTGCGCGGCCTCCAGCAACTTTAATTCAGAATCAATCGCCAACAAACGCTGTTCGCGTAGCGTCGTAAACTCCCGCTCCAGCTCACCCGAAAGCGAGACAAAGATGGATTTTCGCTCCTGCTCGGCGATCGCTTGAGTTTCGCTTTCGAGACGAGAGCGCAACCTCGAGTCTGCCAAAAGCGCTTCAGTCAATTCCCCTAGCAGTTCTTTGTCAGCCATCAAGCGCTTAGCTAACTCACCTGATCTCGCGTTTTGCTGCGCCGCAAGGCTATCTACTAGACTCGCCCCTACCTGGCCGGTCGCCTCGTCAGCATAGCGTTTCAACCAATCTATAACTGTGTCAGCACGTGGGTCGTGAGCACCCGCCATAGCACGCACAATGCGCTTGATGTAATCCTCGTCAGGTGACCAATCTAATTCCTCAAGACATTCTCCCCCCCGTTTTAACTCATAGAGAAAAACGTCGGCATCATCTGACAGTACGCTATGCAACAACTCGGGGTCGTAGGCATACACGTTGAAGTTGCCACCAGTCGCCATACGGTACCGATTGTCTGATGAACGCACGAGTCCGAGCATGAGGATGCGGTCTTCGCTGTAGCGAATCACCCAATTGCCGCTATGACTCGGCCCATCCAAACCATCTACGGTCAAACGGCTGCGCAGCACTTCAAGACTTCCCGCATCCTGGAGGTCAAGGAAAGGCGTTAGGTGGCGATAGGTCGATGCCTTCCATTTCCCGCGAGGCTCTTTTTGAGCAACCTGGAAGCTAACCCAATCGTTCGGATGATATGCTGAGATGTTCTGTAACCGAACTTCCACCTCGCCCATCTTTGGAAAAATCTTTTGTGGATTATCGAGTAGCGACCATCCTTCCTCTGACCGGATGGCAACGACTTTCACAGCCATGTTGACATCATGTCGTTTTACACATTGCCCGATATACCACGCCAAGTTTGCCGCCATGGTTAACCTGATTCCAAATAAATACTAAAGAGTGGTTGAGCCGTTACGCCACTGTAGGCGTAAGCGACCTGAGGAGCGGCGAGCAATGCCAATAAGACTCAGTGCATCCTGCTGCTGCGCCTCGTGGAACGGCCCGGCGATGCAACCAGGAAGTCGCCTATCTAGCCAGCGAGCCATCTCGCCATTGGCAGGATAAATATATTCCCGGCCACAGGGCCCGCCATTGCGTAGCATTCGCCGGCGCGTTTCTGTAGCCAGTGCGTCAGGAAGTCCACCTTCGCACGCCGTGAGGACCATTAAATTTTGTTCAGAACTCCATTCAAACAACGGCTTTCGAGCTAGGGCATAGGCCGAGACAATGGCGGCAGTATGTGAGAAATAGTGATGTATGAGGCTGCTCTGTTCGATGCTGTAGACATCGTGATCACGCTCGCCGGTGTGAGTCAGGCGCACTAATCGTACGTACTCTTGGGTAACATCAGCAGATACAAAACGTCCTTTCGCCCAAGACCAGGCTCTAGTCTGTTCGTAGTGCAGGGCCTGATGCGGCGTTTCAACAAACGCTAGCGGTTTCTCGGATGGCGATAAGGGTTCGTTCTCGAAGCGCCAGCCGAGACGTTCGGCAATGGCTTTACCTTGAACGTCATGAGCACCGAACAGGGGCGCGGCCCAGTCAGTGATGCCTAGACGTCGGAAGGGAATCCCTCCCAGGCCTTCAACAGCCAGCTTGAAATCTTCAACCATTCGCTCACAAAGCGCGCCTTCCACCAACACTAAAGCCCGCCCATCGCGATGAGCTTCGATGATAACCGGCTCCCTCAATGTCCAAACGCGTCCTTTCCAACCGCTGCGTAGACGCGGCTCAACGATGCCTGCATCTCGCAGGCTACGCAAAAGCAGCCAAGGACTCATAACCTCGTCGGCACATCTGAGTAGCGCAATGATCTGCGCCTCCTCCCACCCACTTTGTCCGCTTGCATAGACTGCCTCCAAAAGATCTCCACAGGCGGGTTCACCCAACTCCCAGTCCAACGTGTCCTGGGTACTAACTTCAACAGGGAGTTTCTCCCCCACAATCCAGTCTCTCAATGGCGCCAATTTGTAGCGTGCGCCTGCGAGCATCGAATGTACGAAAGCATTGCGGACGAATTGCAGGCGAATGTTCCACGGAGCGTGCTCTTCGCCACGAAGCGTTAAAGGATGAATGAAGAAGGCACCTTCAATCGATTGAAGGGCTTTGAGCTGCCCCTCCTTGATTGTCAGCAAACAGTCCGATTCGCGTGGCAATGCATCACGTATCACATAGTCAGAGGTATCGGAATCGAGACTTGGAAAAAAGAGTGGCCGGCCCAGCCAGACCCCGTCGCTGCGAACGCCACCGGAGAGATACGGACGTACGATCAACTCCTGTTTGGAAGGAAATAGTTTTGCTTGTTTAAGCGCATCCTTGACCACTTCAAAGGTCAGAGGAATGGTTGTGACCGCCCAATCACCGCTGCCTGCAAGCGGCCCCAGTCGATCACCAATTCTTCGCTTATGCCTATCAGCAACAGCGACATGCAGGCCGAAAGCGGAATCGCAGGCCTCCGGTTCTGCTCGCCAGCGGCCCGCACCAACCAAGCGGAAGAATACAATTCCCAACGAGGCGGCGGTCGCCAAGTTTTCGCTGTGTTCAGCTCCGACTGCAACCAACGCTTTATCAAGAGAGGTGAAAGGCTCAGCCTCGCTTTGCTCACCGCAGTAGGAAAAAAACAACGCGCACTTATCTGCGTCGAATAGCATCTCGATCGTGACACTACTGCGTTTCGGACGGCCAATCAGAGTGGAAGCACGTTCCAGGAGGCGCCAGAAGCGAAGGTCGCCCAACGCGCGGCGTTGCAAGTAGTAAGCGCCTCGGAACTCTTCGAACGCATTTCGAAGTCCCCAGGAGACGCGATCATCGACCAGTTCTCTCGGAAACGCTGCAATGCTGATGTGCAGGTCTCGATGTGCTCCCGGGTGTTCCTGACAGAAGTTGGCTACGAGCTTCAGATCAGCCTTACTCGGAAAGGACAGATGCCGTGTATAACCTATGTGTGTCCAATTGCCGGGATTTGGCAAAATAAGGCGACGAAATGGCTCGCCAGCTTGAATGCGCTTGTCCAGCCATCGAACCAAACTCTCCCACATCAGCGCAATCCCGCGTAGGTTGGAAGCAGTAGTGTTAGCTCCCAACCATTTCACAAGTTTATGGCGATACTCTCCACTCTGAGGTGCATTACCCTCTAGCAGATTGTCGATCAACAACGTGAATGCGAGGTAAGAAAAGCAGTTGGGCACATTTTGATTTTCATAACGCTGAGAGCCGTCGCGAAGCGACCCCATCAATAGCAGATCGCGCGATAGCATTTTACGGAAAAGCTCTTCTACCTCTGCTTCGCTTCCACGCGCGGCACCGCAGGCAAGTGTCAGCGTGCTGGGAGTGACTTCGAAGGCCCGGATGGGGCTGGCATCGCCATCTGGACCAATCGCCAGAAAATAATCGACGAGCCGTTTCTCCCATGCGTCAAAAGTGCGCGGCAAATCCACTCTATTTCATCCTTGTCGACAACGTGACGCCCCTCAGCCTGACCGCCAACCGCATTTCCATAAGGCTGCGGAATTTTTTTTCGTAATGCGAACTGCTACGGCCTGAGATCGCCGTAATCGCGCCCGTAAAATGACGTACAAACTTTACGCCATTAGTCTCGATTTAAAAACGCCAGTTACTCGGATTTCGAATAAAGGTAGCTGGGTAACCTAGCACCGAAATGACCGTGGCGGATTTAACGCCCCCTCACTGACCTCAGATTCTCGAGTGAACCAGTCAAGCGATTGCGACCAACTGTGGTAGAGTTTCTTCAAAATAGCTCGCCGTGTTTTCCCGCGCAGCTAGAATTAACGGTTCAAGAAGTCGTTCGGCAAGAAAACGCACAGGGGGAACTGCTACACCATCTCCTATGACCTTAAATGCATGTTGATAAGCTTGAGGTAGTACGTAGGTATCTTCCAATCCCATCAATGCGGCGGCCTCCTGGATTGAAAGCAGGCGAGTTTTAACCTCACCATTCCCTGCCACAATTATTCTTGAACGAGAGCCCCCCCCTCTAGGTGTTCTTAGACAGCCCAAAACATCAGAGAAAGTTATCTCCGCGCGCTGCTTATTGATACTTCCTTCTCGACGCATTCGATAATAAAGGCTTCCAACACTGACAATATCAGCGGCCTTCGCCTGCTCAAGACGGGCTACATGGATAGGAGTCATCCTACTGATTATTTGCTGGGTTTCTTCAGGTGTATGCCACTCAACTCCTTCAAATTGAATAAGGTTTTGTAGGGCATTTGGTTTTAGCATTGGTACCGATCCTAAATCCCACCAGATCCAATCTGCATGTGCCTGTTGGGATAATGATCTGTACGCCCGCATTAAAGTCGGTGTGTGCCAAGACTCCGTTGCCATACCATGATCAAGGTTATGCGGAATATCGATTTCACGTAGGACAGCTATGATGAACACGCGAGGGCGAGACTGAGGCAAGAAGTGCTTGGTATCAATAATTACAGCACCGTAACGATAGCCAATTTCGCCCAAGCGTAAGCAGATCGCGGCGAAATCACGCCCTCCTTCGAGAGAGAGTAAGCCTACAACATTTTCCAGGACTAATAGAGGGGGTTGTCGCGACTCTTGGCGCAACTCATCAATTAACTCAAGAAAAGGCCACAAGGCACCCGACCTTGTAAATCCTTCGCTATTAGAGTTTCCTATCCCCAAACCATTCCCGGCTACAGACAGATCTTGACAAGGAAATGATGCCCAAGCTAAGTCACCATGGCCTTTCAAATCTTCTATTTTCACATCGTGAATGTCGCGCCCATCAAAATGATCTTCACCCCAATTCGTAATATACGCCGTAGCTTTAATACGATCCATATCGTTAGCAAATAAGCAATTCCATTCATCACCAAGCCCGGACCTGGCCATGCCCCCACCTGCGAAAAACTCGAAAAAACTAAATTTATCGCCAATATTTTCCTTACTATCTAACATCGATATGGATCTCAGCCTGCCATTCGTGATTTGAAAAAACCATATATAAATAGTCTACTACTCGATTATGGAACTCAGGAACGGCGAAGCAAGACGTCCTGTTCTTCGTTCCACTAGTTTACCGGCAAGCAGTATCTCAGTCGAACTTTGGTAATGACGTAAAAGACGGCGAGCCTGAGTGCGAAGCGTCTCAGAAACCGCTTCGTCAGAAGGTAGCTCGACTAAAAAATCTCGGATTTGAATTAGCGATCGCGTACGCTCACTTGGCATCGTCATTTTCTTCTCCATAAGCATTGGGAGGAAAGCTCACACCACCCTGACCGGGCTCAATAAAATCCATTACCACCGATGCCTGTGAGCCTACACCTAAGGCTGCCTAAAACAAGCCTCAAACTTTTCTTCCACATTGTGAGGTTTGCGGATCTTCCAAGATTTGAGGTGCTGACAGTTACTGCTACGTCGAGGGGGAGGCACACGATATTGGCCAGGTTGCGACAGTATTGCGCGCGGAACTGGGCCCGATAAGTCACGGTTTACAGTTATGATGGTTCGTCACCTACTGGAGTTCGAAATGCCAAGGCTGTGCCTTGAAATCGCAGAGCACACCGAGCACGGAATGATGAGTTCGACGCTGGGAACATGAAGCCGTATTGGAGGAAATGCAGCTTCGACTGAACAAAGCACCGGAGATGATGCGTGTCCGAAAACGGACGGTTGCGGGCATCTTAACGTCGTGACCAACTTCCTTTCCCATTCAGCGCGCTGTCTCTTGCCTCCCCTCGGACTATTCGCTAGGTTTCATACAGACCGAAATCATCGAAACATCACACCTGTTATCTCAGACTTCCTGATGCATCAAGGACGAACGAGCCTTCACGCGACGGCATGCGCAAGGATATCTGCATGAATGAAATAGCTCACCTCGAAAATCTGCTCGCTATACCCTCCCTGGCTACGGAAAGGCTTGCTGTAACCAGCACAACGCTCGACGCTTTGTTCAAGGCGCAACGAATTCCTGCCATTGATGGCAGTGAAATATTCGGCCGCTTACATTTGCCGGAGTACCAGCGGCCCTATCGGTGGGAGCCAACGCAGTTGGCTCGACTGCTCGATGATTTACGAACCTTCTTCTCAAATGGTGACCTTCCAGATTTCCAGCAGCCCCATGATTTCTATCTTGGCAGCATCATCTTGCATCAAGAGGGTGGCAATGCCCGCCAGCGCGGGAGACTGAACATCATCGATGGCCAACAACGGCTCACCAGCTTGGCATTGCTGCACTACATGCAACATGGCAACAAAGGCGCACCGGACTTGCGCTACTCATCCCCGGAAAGCCAGAAGCGCATCCGCCGTAACCTGGCATGGCTAGAACAACAGACGCTGCCTTGGATTGACTTCACTCGAGTCAACATCAGTCTGGTCGTTACACGCTCGGAAGACGATGCCTACCGCTTCTTTGAAACTCAGAACACCAGTGGGGTGCGGCTAGGCGGCGCGGACATCATCAAAGCTCACCACCTGCGCACTATTCCCAATGCTAACCAGGACGACTATGCGAGAGCCTGGGAGTCGCTCCATGATTTGAAACCCTTAGTTGCCACACTGATGAAGTCCCGCCACTGGCAAAAGCTACGTTGGAGAAACGTCGCCAGTGATCGCGACCCTTTGGCAGAGCGCAATGAAATCGTCCATGAACTGGCAGAGCGAACCCAGGCCGGGGGCCCAGACGTCGCCTACCGAACCGCGCGGATTGAAACCGGCGCGGATGGTGCAGTCAGTCAAGTGACGGAACCCGGCTATGACATGCGTCAACCGCTGAGTACGGGCGTAAACGCCATTCGCTACATCGAATACTTTCATGATCTGCGCGAATCGATACTCGGGCCGATGAAGAATGCAGCACCAGGATCCTTCGAATCTCTCTACAACCGGCTATCGGTCGACGCAGGCGGGAGCGTGTTCTTGAGCAGAATCTATGACTGCGCCATGCTGCTTTACGTCAATCAGTTCGGCAAGGCCAGGATACTTGAGGCCAGTTTGTGGCTGTTCCGGATGGTTTTTTCGCTGCGCTTGATCAATGACGTCAGTGTGCGAGAAGACGGCGCCCAATCATTGGTACGCCAACAACCTGTGCTCGACTGGATCGCCACCAGCCATAGCCACGAGCAACTGATGGAATACCTCCGCGCTTACAAGTACGTAGCAAGCCCTGAAGGCCTTGATCGAAATAGTATCAAAAAGCGGTTTATCAAATCGGTGGAGATCACAATGGGCCTGGAACTGCCATGGGAAAATGTCTCCGACATCCCTGCCGTATATGACGCACGGCTACGTGAAGCAATTGATCGCTTCTGCCTGAAGACCACCGCACTTCAAGGAAACAACCCATGAGCGCCCGCGTCCAATCCAAGGTTCAAACGCCGGCAACGCTTTGTCGCGACCACACTGCCTTGGTGATCCCTAGCTATCAACGCCCATACGTGTGGCCTAGTGATGACGTCGTAGGCCTGCTGAACCAGATCATCGATGCCTGCCTGGCCGGTGAGCCGCACTATTACATCGGAACAGTAATCACCAGCCACTCAACCCCCAACACCCACTCAAAAGCGGTGATTACTTATGAGTTGATCGATGGCCAGCAACGGATGACCACATTGATGGTTTTGGCGCTGGCTTTCATTGAAGTCTCACCCTCTACACCGCTCAAAGCACTTACGGTGCTAGGCGCAGCGCCACGGCTGACGTTTAAAATTCGTGAAGAAGTGCAGGCTCAACTTAGCGTGTGGGCGGGCTTGCAGCCAGACACCGAGCAGGATGAACCCCTGAAGCCAAACCCTTACCTCACCCACCTGCGCGCGGCCAAAAAATCAGCAACCGACCGATTGCAAAAGCTCCTAAAAGAGCAAGGCGAGCAAACCCTTTCAGCCGTGGGCAGCTTCATATTCGAGCGCGTTAAATGGGTGAATAACATCATGCCCACAGGCATGGATCTGAACAGGTTATTTGCAACCCTGAACACGAGCGGGCTGCAACTGGAGCAGACGGACATTCTGAAAGCGCGCCTCATGGACAAGATCATCCAAAACAAGGCCTGCTATGAAGGTATCTGGCAGGCTTGCGAGGACATGACCGATTACTTTGAGCGAAACCTACGGGGCGTTTTCAAAGACGCCAATTGGGGGCAGTTAAAATTTACAGAACTCAGCGAGTATTCACGGGATAACTTTTTCATTAGTCGCCCTGCTGGTGGCCGCGATGTAGGCCGCTCAATCAGTGAAATCGCGGCTCAAAGACTGACAGAAGACGAGCACTCTCCCAAGCAGAGGGACGACAACCAAGAGCGTTATCAGTCGATAGTGAGCTTTGGCTTGCTATTGATGCATGCGTTTCGCATCTATCAGCATCGGCGCCAGGCTAACGATATCTATGAGCGCCTGAACGACAGCCGTCTCAACAAGTCTTTTGAGGAGTTTGTAAAGCATGCTGATGCAGCGCAGGCCAAAGATTTCCTCGAATGCCTGTGGCAGGTTCGCTATCAATTTGACCGATGGGTGGTGAAATGGGTGCGTCTGGGAGAGGATGATACTCGACTGCTGCGAGTCGCCTCCGTCGTAAGACAAAGCAAAGGGCAGTGGCGGTACGACCGGACGTTCGCGGACACAGCCTCTAGTTTGAGCCAGCTTCAAAGCGTGCGTTATTTTACCGGCGAGCGCAGCGCCCAGTATTGGCTCACACCATTTTTAGGAGCACTTGTAGAACAACCAAATCTGAGCGAGAAGCAGGTATTGGCCCTGCTTGAGGGTATCGACAACCAGCTCTCTCTTACCAGTCATCCGGTAACGCAGAAGGCGGCAAGTTACTTATTGCTGTCGAGTGAAACCGCTTACCCGATGCCAGTATCAGCAAAGCTGGACTACCTTCGCAAAGCTTTAGGTACAGGGTTCGAGCATTACTGGTTCCAAAAACTGGAATACATCCTTTGGCGTGAGAAGCTGCAGCTTGCATGCTTCAACGGAGATAAGGTACTCAGCTATAGGATCGCATCAAAAAATTCTGTGGAGCACGTACACCCGCAAAACGAAGAGTTCATGAACGAACTGCCGGAGGGTTTGCTGCATAGCTTCGGCAACCTTGTGCTGCTCAGCCCGGGCGAGAATTCGTCGTACAGCAACTTGGCGGTCATCAAAAAACAGGCGTCTTTCCGCGCGAAACCGCACTTTGACTCCTTGAAACTCGCCCATATGTTTCATGTGTTGGGTCGTGGCGACGACTGGGGAGAGCACCAGATCCGAGTACATGAAAACGAAATGCTCGGGCTGATCGCCGCACACTATGAAAAATAAGAGGCAATAAGGCAGATCGGAGGCTAACAGCCTCCGCATCATGCCAACGCCACGCTAGAACGCCGTCTGCAGCCGTCATAGTTTCCAAGCTTCAGGCAACACTCCTGCCGACGCCGTTACTAGCGGCGATACGTTTATAAATTGACGTGAACGTTATCGAGCAAATCATGCCTAGTAGGCTCAGGCTAAAGGACTGCGCCGCTTTCGGCCCAGAGAATGTAAAAGCGCTTCGCCAAAATTGAAGTGTGTGCGCCTACGTCAAATCTGAAATTTATCTGCATGTCAGTAGGATGTGGATTTGCGTAGAAGCGCGATTTCCTGTCCGGTTTTGAATACCTGTCGCGCTGAAAACGTTTTTACACACCCTCGGCCAACTGCAGCCCTTCGGCAGCAACTGGACAGAGGTAGAGCCGCTTCGCAACCTGATAGCGTCTTTGTTACAGTGCTCTTAGAATTTTTAGTTTGTTAAGGATTAATTATGCAGTCGCTGAGTGAGTTTGGTTTTGAGCGAAACCTAGAAGTTGAAAAATCCATTGATAGAAAAAACATAACACTGGGGATCTCTGCTGAAAGTTTACGCGCCTATTTGGATGTACTAGAAGAGTTTCTGAGTAACTACTCGAAGTCCGGTGATGCTCCCTCTGGGCGAGCATTAGCCGATTTTGTAAAGTATGACAAACTAAGGATGCAGGAGTGGTTGAAAAAGGCACTATCGCAAGAAGAACTCCACTACTTAGAAACATTTGAAGCTACTCGATCGACAATAAGAGAAACTTTATCAGGGCGAACCTATGGACGATGGGATTTTATTTATCACATGCTAGATGTGGTGGAGGAGACATGTTGTCATCGGTCGACTCGCGAGGTGATAAAAAATTCGGTAGTAAAGAAGCTAGAATCGTTTCGAGGGATTGGGTTTCAGGTCTTTGAGACACGAGATGCGTTAATTTTTTATCTACCTGGGCATCAGCACGTAATTTACATAGCGGATGAAATTGGCGATTACAAACAAAATTTCAATGATTGCTTAGTGTCGATAGTCGTTAATTATTCTGATATCGCTCCATTACACAAAGACATTGCTCGCCAGGTAAACATTTATAGCATCTCTGTAAAAAACGAGAAAGGACGCTTTGAGCGAGTCCGCACTTCAGACCCTCTTGATTGGTGCGGAAGCAAATTCGACAAATTAATTTATCAAATTAACAACTCACGTGAAGAAACTACTTGTAAGGATCGGTTGCTGGCGGAGTTGTCTGAGTGCAAGGAGGGATTAGATTTTTTGAGGCGCGATAAATCGGCCTATTCATACTACCAAGAAGACAGACTTGCTTTGGATGATTTAAAAAAGGTCAGATCAAAAATATTGAATTGTGCCGCTTACACTCAGAAGCTTAGTCTGAGTTTTGTTACGCCCGAAATTTCGACTCAATTATACTCGATTGAGAGAACTCTAAAATTGGCATTCAAGTCTATGGTACAGCGCCTTGAGTTGCATCGAGACATATTCTTTTCTTTAGGAGAGATAAAAAGAAACAATACACTTTATGTGGCCTCAGGCATGAGAGGAAAGAAAATTGAGTATGCTTTCGGCGAGGAAAATCTTTCAGCCATGCTGGCCAGCAATCTGAAGTGCATGCATTCTCGAGCCAATAATATTTCGGTTTCTTGTGAGGCGCTTGTCGGCAATGGCCGGTCCGATATAAAAATCATCCAAGGTTCGATGGCAGTTGCTGTCATAGAGTGCAAACTGGCTAGGGCTGGCGCCAACGTCTCAGATAAAGTCGTTGACGCTATCGACCAACTATATGCCAGATATAGTGAAAATGAGTATGCGGATGCTGGAGCAGGCATTCAACTCTATTTCATCCTTTTTTCTCACGACAAAGATTTCAGGTCTATAGCGGAATCGGTTTCTGAATCTCTTGAAGGGTACGCGCGACGCAACAGTCTAGTTTACGATCTGTTAGAAAGGAGTGAGAACGGTATTCGATTTTCTTATACTGAGAACAGAGGGGAGAAATTTGCTACTAAACAAAGAACTATAAATTTGATAGTGTGCAATCTGGAAGTAGAGTTTCATGCACGTGCTAAAATGAGAAAAAATCTCAAAAACTACAGTCCGTTGGCAGATAATTTTTAGATCTCTACGACATATTTTTAAATCCCACTGACAATCGTTGCGGCGACTGGTCTCTTGCGATGATCTACCGATGCCTATCGGTGTGGTTTGGAGGCCATACCCCCGGAGCAGCTCGGCGGCACATCCCCGAGCGCTTTAGTCTCCGACTGACGGTCTTCTAGCAGTTTGAAGACCGGCGCAAGACGCCTCACCAGTGACGGCCCGCAATAACCAGACACATTGACATACCCGATAGTCATAGTGAATGAATGTAAACCCACACCAGGCTCGCCATCTCCATAGGCCGTCGCTTACATAAGCTGCAATGGACAATAAGTGATGAACAGCTGTGGATCGGTCCCAGCCGGTCGCGACGGGTAAGAAACGTCCAAAAGCGGTTACTGGTACCTGTATATTAAAACAAGGTCAATTCAAGCAGACTTGTCAGGATAGTAGGCACTTATTGCACGGAGGCATTCAGTCAATTGCCCTTTACATCAAGAGTTTCCTTACAATGTTTTCCTCCGTCCTATTCTCAATAGCATGAAATTTTTTTGCACGGTGCTCATCTACAGACTCAATTGTCGGATGATTGTACCCTTGGTGTGTTCCTGCTGAGAAAAAAGCCGGAGAATCTGGCGCGCAGTCCACAATAGACTTCGAACTTGCATAGTCCCCATGATGTGGAACAATGACTGCGCTATAAGTCTCGCTGAGTAAGTTACTTATACTGGTGTTTGAGTCAGTGGCGAATCGTTGATAGGCGTAGTCGCCAGGCGCTAACGCAATTTTGCCGCTCTTATGAAACGTAGTCACTAAACACTGACCATTACTGTCGGGCTTACTAGGAGCACTGCGATATATTCGGAGCGAAGTATTGGCAGCCAGATTTATAACAGTATCACTTATTTCAACAATCTTATTTTTTATACTTTTGTCATTAAATGCAGGCGGCCGAACTCCTGACGGGACGTAAATATTTTTAATTTTTGTCCTCAGTTTTCTATCCCATGCCAGGATCCTCCAGTGATCCGAATCGAAGTGAGAAATTATCAGATGTAGTGACTTCAAGGTGTCAGTCACGGTATGCAGATCATTATTCAGTGTTGGGTATCTTGGTCGAACCACCGGTTTACCAGCGCCCATATCTAGAAGCACCCCCCAAGTTCCGTTATGCACAATTGAGCACATACCTTGTCCTACATGGAATGACTCTAATACAAAATTACCGCCGAAATAGGTGTCTTCTAAACAGAGTGTAAATTGCGCAGCACTATTGCTTTCCTGGAACCAATCTCCGGAAGAAACCAAAGATTTTTGCATGAAAGAAACTACGGGACTAGGCGGTTGACTTTCTAGATCTCGGCTATCAACCTTGCTAATATCTTTTATTTCGAAAAAGCTAGGCGGATTTTCTGAAAAAGTAGGATAAAAGTAGTTAAGCTCATGATGGCGCGGCTTTATGCGCAATGCATACCACTGATTGCTTTGCTCAAAGTCATCCTCAAAGCGATAAATAAAATTTCGAGTATCTCTATTAGGTGGCCGATTGTAAAGTAACTCCGCGAACTTCCAGAGATCAATATCAATGATAAAAGTTTCAATGCCTTCATCTTCGCCTTTCGATTTCTTGTTTTTAGCTTCTATACCTACAAATCTTATGCATAATCCTCCCTGCAAATAATCCTTGCTAGCCCGAAATGTATCAACTTTGCAATAAAATAAGTTATCTTCTGAAACTTGTTCATTTGGCTGTACGCTATCCATTTTTTCTCTCTATTAGAATTTATAAGCGATCGCTGGAGGTTTTTCCTGATCTACGCTCACCCATTATTCACTTCAGTATCCGAGGGCCGGAGCCGCAGTCTAGCGGATGCATCCCCAACGCGCTGGCCCGTCGCGTGGCAATCTGCCATATGATCACACGGCTGGGCGTTTGAATCGGGATAAACGCATGGCCTCACAGAAGCCTCGATTCAAAAGCTCATTTTGCCGTTGGTACGGCGAAGAGACCTGCGGCTCGAAGATCGAAATGTTTAGGAAATGCCATACTTGCAAAATGGGATCTAGTCACCTGAAAGGCAGCTTTGGGTCCAGGCTGTGTGAAAACGCAGGCACCGTTTTGAAGTCTGCGTTGCTACGTAAAATTTGCGTTTGTTTGGTCAACAGACCCGCAATTTACGTAGAAATGGAATTTTCGCCCCGAACTCGACTGTCAAACTTGTTCAAAAACGTTTTCACATAGCCTGGGTCGAAAGAGGTCAACCGCTCCCATCGCTTATTCCTCCAGCCGGAACGGCCATGAAGGTTTAAACTCTGCGTACAATCCTCCCCCACGGAGCAGGATCATGATTTTGTTTTATCCCCTTGCATTGGCCATCGGCCTGATATGCATCGGCGGACTGCTTGGTTATGAGCTGACCAAGCTTGTTTAGGCTAAAAACCAGGCGCTGATCGGCCGCTGTTGTGTAAACGAACAGAGAATACCCTCCATAGGTTAGAAAGCAGCGGCAACTGTTGTGAGTAGAAATGTGAGTAGATTTTAGCAACACCACCCCTCTCACAGCTTAATATGGCGCCTGCAAGCCAAAGTTCGAGTCTCCCTCGGGCACCAAAATTAAGAAAGGTCTTGCTTTGCAAGGCCTTTTTTTTCGCCTACAGAAAAGTGACCGTCACCCCACCAACCTGTAGGAGCTGCCGAAGGCTGCGATCTTTTGATCTTGCTTTCAAGGCGTCAAACCCCAAACCCGCCCAGCAACGAATCAAGGATTCACATAATGGAATTGCCACTGGAAACCATTGCCCTTTTCGCCCTCAAGCTGGCTTATGAGAGGGAGGGGGAAAGTCCGATCCTGCGGGATGATCCGATCATGAGTGATTATGAGCGGGAGGTATTTGGCTTGCTGGTGCGTAGAGGGGATGTTGAGGGGATTCAGTTGCGAGTGGCGCATTGTATGGGTTTGGCGATGGAGGCTTTGGGTGGGGTTGAGACGCCACTGGGGCGGGAGTTGCATAGGTTGTCTGTTGAGTTTGGTAATGCGCGGACGATGGAGCAGCTTGATGCGCCGCTTGTTGCGCTTAGGGATTACCTGAAGGATATTCAGTGAGTAATGATGCTGCCCGAAGAGGGGAACATCTCATCCATGCACCACGCCTGGCCGACTAGTTTTGTCGAAAATGAATCTGTCACCTTTTCACGTTACATCCACAAAATCTAAATAAATCGTTGTGATGATTGGGGATGGCAGCTTTATCCACCATGCAGATAGATGTGTGCTGTTCTATAAATTTTTTACATTTTCAAACAGGATCATCCAAGAATACCTTTAAAACCTCTGAAAATTGCAACAACTCGCCATGATATACCCGACAAAGATAATCAAACATCTGATCTTCAGACATCAGCTTCCTTCCGGTCAGCTTTTTATACATGTCTTTATCGTCATTCACCTGAAGATCACCCACAACATCAACTAACTCAGGCACACCAGCCCTGTAATCTTGATAAATTTTCTTTTCAACACTATCCAATGGAATGCAATGAACATTCTTGAAATTAACTACGTGCTTTTGCCCAATCTGATCCCCATCTAACACTGATATTACATTCTTCTCGCTGGAAAGAAACTCTTCCACTACATTCCGGCACATGAGATTAACGACATTTGTCGCACCACCAATATAAATAATTTTATATTTGAAGAAAACACCCACACAAAATCTAGCAATAATAAACTCTAAAAACCTTTGAAGCACATCATCCTCGGTTAGAATATATTTATCCCACCCCTCAAATCCAAACAGCAAACTTTTAATAAAATTGTAAGAAACCGGGTACGGGCTGACAACCCCATCCACCTCTTGCAAATGAAACAACTCCCCGTAATTGAGCGTCTTCATCAAAGGAAGAGAATGGGTAGTAAACAAAATATTCACTCTATAGTTATCGCAAAACCCACGCAGTTTAGCAGCCAGCTTTGTTTGCGCAGCAGCATCCAACGATATATCAATTTCATCAATAACAATTAACTTCGCACCGCGCTTTATCTTACGATACAAACTTATAAGAAAAAACTCACCTGAACTTAAATAATCTTCACGAATATACTTACTATCATCAAGTAGCACACAATAATAATCCGTTTTCTTAACCTTAATTTTCACCAAATTATCAAACCTAGATGTCGCGTAAATATCATTAAGCATATCGATAAGTTCTTGGGGGCATTCGTAATGCTCCAAAACAATCGAGCGACGAATATCCAAGTCAGCCAAAACAATGTTCTGATAAAAATTAAAACGCTGTCCGTGAGGCATCGGCAATTCAACATCGATATTTCTTTTCACACTATCAGGAATGATATCTTTTGAGTTAAGCGCACGAATGGATGGCTCATAATAAAATTTATACTCCGCATCCTCCGTGAGATACACCAAAGAACTCTGCTCATTAAAGATGCTTGCAGGAGATGTTTGAGCAAACGTATCTGCAAATTGAAGATTCTGCATTGCCTTGACAAGGGTGGTTTTACCTACACCATTCCTACCGACGACACATGTCAACTTACATGAGTCCAGATCCAAATCAACAACCATCCTTTTTATATGCTGAATATTTAAAATCTGAACTTCAAGCTTCATAATTATTTTACCGAGCCACGAATAAAGGAATCAACCACCGCAGCCCCATACTTCTTCCGAAGCTTATTCAAATATGCAGGATCCGTAGTATTTACGTAATTCAGATAACCAGAAATCTGTAGAAGACCTAGAGAATTATCACCCTTGAGTTTCGCACTTTCTGTTTCAAGCCTATCGTTAAATTTGACTTTGTCGCTAGAATAAAAATGAAGCAACACCTCTATCGTGTTTTTTAACTTCGAGTCTATTGTAATAACACCATTGGGAAGAATCACCATTCCCAAAATCTTAATCTTATTACCAACGGACGAAAATTTAGTTTTGCTAACATTAACACTCAACATCTCACCAAAACATTTCCCAAGCACTTCCCCTACTACACCATCAACCCCATAAAGCTTATTCTCCACTCCCGAAATTATAATATCATCAGAGTAACGCGTATAAACCAAATCATGCGCTTTACAATATAACTCCAGCTGATTATCAAAATCATACAGACATGCATTACTAATAATTGGAGATGTAGAAAACCCAATAGGAACGCCACCATTTACCGTAACCAGATCTAATATACGTTCTAGATTCTCTTGCAAATCGGCAACAGGAATACTATCCAAATTGTTCAGCAGCGTCTGTTTGACGAGCGAACGACTAATACTTCGAAAAAAACTTCTTAAGTCGGTTTGAAAAAAGTGGCGACTGCCAGCGTGCTTTTGAACAGCACTTGCAACGTTGACCCCTTTGCGATATGAAAATACAACGTCTTGATTGACACGCAAAAACTCAAAAACAAACAAAATTAAAAACTTATGATAAACCTTTAACTTATCATCAGGCTTGCACACTTCCATCCCTTTGACTATTGCCACTTTGTACTTATCAGCGACATCTCCTTCAATAAAATCCAAAAAATCATGCTTACCATGATACATCGCATCAAACAACAAACTCAGACTTTTCTTCGCCATAACCCACCCTCACCACACCGACAGCACTAAGCAAATCCCTTCTGGCATCACTATCTAAATCCAGCACGCCATTCAATGCTTAAACATATTATCCTGTCTTACTGCAAAAAACTAAATATACGCCACTCTCTAAAACCAGATAATAGCTTTTATTACAGCGCACAGAAAAACAGCCTCATCAGCAGAATAGCTGATCGACCACTAGACAGATATATTTCAGACAAGAGATTTCGGATTAAGACTTAAGTTTACTATTTGTGTGTCCCCCAACCGTTAGCCAAAGCTAGACAGAGGGGGCTTCACACAAAAGTAAATCGGATACAGGCCTTTAGAGGTCAGCTTGCGACTGGAGATACTCCTAGTCACTGACATGAACTGATCGTAAACCGCATTGATCAGAAAGACAAGGGAACCTAGCAGCAGCGAAGCAAGTATCAGAGTCGCGCTACCGCACCTCACAAACGACTACCATCAGCGCCTCCGTCTCGCTCCGATAGAGTGCGCGACATGCTCGCCTCATGTGATGCCGTCGGAGGGATTGTGTCGCATCTTTGCTGGGTGCAACGAGCCTTTAAGGGTGGAATGAAAGTCAGACGGTACCGAAATGACGGTAAGAATATTTTCGCTAACGGTTTACGCTACAAAGTAGGCGGAAAGGGCCTTAACCAAGGGCTTTTGGAGAGGTTGCAAGGAAGGGATTTGAGCGTTACCCTTCCGCCGTCGCTGCCAATTCAGCGACCGGGCTTGGTAACCCGAGGTAAATCACTGCGCAACAGTGCCATGCGTTCGCAGGCGCTTTTTTTTCGCCTGCGATCTGCGTTATGGCGGCTGTGCGTGGGACGTCTTCGGACGTGCCGGTTTCCTTGATTTCCCGGTTTACCAACCTGCGCACAGCTGCCACCCATTCGCTTGGTAACGAATTGTGGCAGCTCTTAAAAATTAAGGAGCTTCTCAATGCGCTGTATGGATACGTACAAAATCTGGCTTTTCCCTCAACGCGACTCCCAGTTGCGTAATGCCCCACTGTCCACCCTCTCCCACCGCCTCTCCGTCATCGGAGGTGGCAAATGACTGATCAACCAGAACTCCAAACCATTGGCCTGACACCCGCCATCTACTGCGCGGATCAACCACTCTTCCACGTCACTCGCGGCGTTCCCCTCGGCGATGCGTTATCCATGGCTTCTGACTTTCTGTTTCTCGCCAAGAAGCTGAATGAAGATGCTGCCTATGCCACAGACACTGACCGCCATGCCTGGGCTGCGCATTATTTGACGGCGATGGGTAAGGCGGTGGTTGATGATGTGGCGAAGGTGCTGAATCGGGATCGGGATAATGAGCAGGCGTCTAAGCGGGCGGCGGCAAAGGCTGACGTTTAGTCTTTGAGACCTGGGGGGGTGTGGGTGGCTTGCGAGGGTGGTAGCTGATTCAGCATTTATGTTGGTTGGGCTGACGCCTTCGCGGGCAAGCCCGCTCCCACAGGGATTGTGGTGAGCTTAAGGGCATTGTTTTGCCCGACTAGCCGGTTGGGTTGTCATTGCGGTGCATCTTCAGCATTTGTGGTGGCTGGTCTGGCGCTATCGCGAGCAAGCTCGCTCCTACAGGGGTTTTGTGGGGTGGTTGGGATATTGGATTTGCCTCGAGGGTTTTCGGGGCTTTTTATTGTTTGGCTCAGGGTGAATGGCCGTAGGTTTACAGCGGGATAGATCAACCATCTGCTCCCTGAATTGCCCACGAATCTGATGCTGTTTCTTCCCCGTAATGCTTGCTATACATCCCCCATCGACAAGCCCTCAGGGCATTAGGCCGGTGAGTAAACGCCCCGTGCGGCTCTCATCTAGACTTAATGGATAGTCGTAGGCAGAACCGAACACGTCGCTTTGGTGCAGTTCGATCAATAGCGGCGTGGCAAGCTGCCCTTTATGCCCAGTACAGGTGCGGCGAAGACCGCGTCGGGCACAACAAGATGCCCGCCAAGGGTGCCCTGGCCAACGGCCTGAAATTGCCACGATTCCGTGACGTGGTGTGAGTGCCGCAGCCGACACTTTCGGACGACCGACAACCTTCTGGTTTGTCCGTGACCGTGAGGATTGCTGAATGCCTGATGAGATGTTGCAACTGCCGTTGGTCAACAGCCTGCTGGAGCGCCACAAGGGCTCTGCGGGTGCTCTGTTGCCCATTCTTCATGATATTCAGGAACGCATCGGTTACATCCCCGATGCGGCTATCCCCGAGATTGCCCACGCCCTCAATCAGAGTCAGGCGGAGATTCGCGGGGTGATCAGCTTTTACCATGACTTCCGTACCGCGCCGCCGGCCCGGCATATTCTGCGGCTGTGCCGCGCCGAGTCGTGCAAGAGTCGCGGCGCCGAGGAGCTTGCGGCGCAGTTGCGCGAACGTCTGCAACTGGACGATCACGGCAGTAGCGCCGACGGCAGCATCAGTTTGCGTCCGGTGTATTGCCTTGGTGCCTGCGCCTGTTCGCCCGCTCTGGAGCTGGATGGCCGGGTGCATGCGCGGCTCAGCGCTGAGCGTCTCGATGCCTTGCTCGACGCTTGCCGGGAGGACGCATGATGCCGTCGCTCTATTTGCCCAGTGATTCGCTGGCCCGTGCGGTGGGGGCCGATGAGGTGGCGGTGGCGCTTATCACTCAGGCCCGGGAACGCAATCTGCCGCTGGAGTTGCAGCGCACCAGTTCGCGCGGCCTGTACTGGCTGGAACCTCTGCTGGAAGTGGACAGCCCGCAAGGCCGGATCGGCTTCGGGCCGTTGACCGCTGCCGATGTGCCGTCCGTGCTCGAAGCCCTGCAAGGTGATCCGTCCGCGCATCCACTGGCTTTTGGGCTGGTGGAGGAATTGCCGTATCTGAAGACTCAACAACGCTTGCTGTTTGCCCGCGCCGGTATTACCCGGCCGCTGTCGCTGGATGATTACCGGGCCCATGGCGGTTTCGAGGGTTTGACCCGCGCCGTCGCAGTGGGTGGTGAGCAGACGGCGACGGAAGTGTTCGATTCAGGCCTGCGTGGCCGTGGCGGCGCGGCGTTCCCGGCGGGGATCAAATGGCGCACGGTGCGCGCTACCGAGGCGGCGCAGAAGTACATTGTGTGCAACGCCGACGAAGGCGACTCCGGCACCTTTGCCGACCGCATGTTGATGGAAGGCGACCCCTTCCTGCTGATCGAAGGCATGGCCATTGCCGGCATCACCGTCGGTGCCACTTACGGCTACATCTATGTGCGCTCGGAATATCCAGACGCCGTGGCCACGCTGCGCCAGGCGCTGAATCTGGCTCGGGCTGCCGGTTACCTTGGCGCCAATGTCGGCGGCAGCGGCCAAGCTTTCGATATGGAAGTGCGAGTCGGTGCCGGCGCTTACATCTGCGGTGAAGAAACCGCGTTGCTGGACTCGCTTGAAGGCAAACGCGGGGTCGTGCGCGCCAAGCCGCCGATCCCGGCGCTGAAGGGGCTGTTCGGTCTGCCGACCTTGGTGCACAACGTTTTGACCCTGGCCTCGGTGCCGCTGATTCTGGCCAAGGGCGCGCAGTTCTATCGCGATTACGGCATGGGCCGCTCGTTGGGCACGATGCCTTTCCAACTGGCGGGCAATATTCGTCACGGAGGTCTGGTGGAACGGGCCTTTGGCCTGACCCTGCGCGAACTGGTGGAAGACTACGGCGGCGGGACCGCCAGTGGCCGGCCGCTGAAAGCCGCGCAGGTGGGCGGCCCGCTCGGCGCTTGGGTACCGCCGTCGCAATTCGACACGCCGCTGGATTACGAGGCCTTTGCCGGCATCGGCGCGATGCTCGGTCATGGTGGCGTGGTGGTCGCGGACGACAGCCTGGACATGGCGCAAATGGCGCGTTTCGCGCTGCAGTTCTGCGCCGAGGAATCCTGCGGCAAATGCACGCCCTGCCGCATCGGCTCGACCCGGGGTGTGGAGGTGATCGACCGCCTGTTGGCCGCGCCGGACCAGAGCGGTCGCGATGAGCAGGTCATCATCCTCAAGGACCTGTGCGACACGATGCAATACGGTTCGCTGTGCGCGTTGGGCGGCATGGCCCCCTTTCCGGTGGCCAGCGCCCTCAAGTACTTCCCCGCCGACTTCGGTCTGCAAGCCTCGGAGGCCGACCAATGATCACCCTCTTCGACCCGAAAACCGATATTGATCTTGGAACGCCGGCCCGGGACAGCGACGTGCAGGTGACCCTGAACATCGACGGCCGCAGCATCAGCGTGCCCGAAGGCACCTCGGTGATGCGCGCCGCTGCGCTGCTGGGCACCACCATTCCCAAACTGTGTGCCACCGACAGCCTCGAAGCCTTCGGCTCGTGCCGCATGTGCCTTGTAGAAATCGACGGAATGCGCGGCTACCCCGCGTCTTGCACCACGCCGGTCACCGAAGGCATGACCGTGCACACCCAGACGCCGAAGCTCGCGACCCTGCGCCGCAATGTCATGGAGTTGTACATCTCCGATCACCCGCTGGACTGCCTGACCTGCTCGGCCAACGGCAACTGCGAGCTGCAAACCGTCGCTGGCCAAGTTGGTCTGCGGGAAGTGCGTTACGGCTATGAAGGCGAAAACCATCTGGCCGACGTGAAGGACACCTCCAACCCGTATTTCGACTATGACCCGAGCAAGTGCATCGTCTGCAACCGCTGCGTGCGCGCCTGCGAAGAAACCCAAGGCACCTTTGCCCTGACGATTACCGGGCGCGGTTTTGAATCCCGGGTGGCCGCTGCTGGCGGTGATAATTTCCTCGATTCGGAATGCGTGTCCTGCGGTGCCTGCGTGCAGGCCTGCCCTACCGCGACGCTGATGGAAAAAAGCGTGGTCGAACTGGGTCAGCCCGAGCGCAGCGTGATCACCACCTGCGCCTATTGCGGCGTGGGCTGCTCGTTCCGCGCCGAGATGAAAGGCGACCAGTTGGTGCGCATGGTTCCGGACAAGAACGGCCAGGCCAACCACGGTCACTCGTGCGTCAAAGGGCGCTTTGCCTGGGGCTACGCCACTCACCCGGATCGCATCACCAAGCCGATGATCCGCCAGCACATCAACGATCCGTGGCAGGAAGTCAGCTGGGATGAAGCGGTGACCTATGCCGCCAGCGAATTCCGCCGATTGCAGCAAAAATACGGTCGCGATTCCATTGGTGGCATCACCTCCAGCCGTTGCACCAACGAAGAAACCTACCTGGTGCAGAAACTGGTGCGCGCCGCGTTCGGCAACAACAACGTCGACACCTGTGCGCGGGTCTGCCACTCGCCGACGGGTTATGGCCTGAAACAAACCCTGGGCGAGTCTGCCGGTACCCAGAGTTTCGATTCGGTGATGCAGGCCGACGTGATCCTGGTGATGGGCGCCAACCCCAGCGACGCCCACCCGGTTTTCGCCTCCCAACTCAAACGCCGCCTGCGTGAAGGTGCGCGGCTGATCGTCATCGACCCACGCCGCATTGATCTGGTGGACTCGGTGCATGCCCGCGCCGAACTGCACCTGGCCCTGCGCCCGGGCACCAACGTCGCCATGCTCAATGCGCTGGCCCATGTGATCGTCACCGAAGGCTTGCTCGACCAGGCCTTTATCGACGCCCGTTGCGAGGGCAGCGATTTCGCCCGCTGGAGCGAGTTCGTCAGTCGTGCGGAAAACTCGCCGGAAGTCCTGGGCCCGATCTGCGGCGTCGCCGCTGCCGACATCCGTGCCGCCGCCCGGTTGTATGCCGACGCCGACAATGCTGCGATCTACTACGGCCTGGGCATCACCGAACACAGCCAGGGCAGCACCGCGGTCATGGGCATCGCCAACCTCGCCATGGCCACCGGCAACATCGGCCGTGAAGGCGTCGGTGTGAATCCGCTGCGTGGACAGAACAACGTTCAGGGCTCCTGCGACATGGGTTCCTTCCCTCACGAGTTGCCCGGTTACCGGCACATCTCCAATGAGGTCGTTCGGGCGCAATTCGAACAAGCGTGGAATGTGACCTTGCAACCCGATCCGGGTCTGCGCATTCCCAACATGTTCGAGTCTGCGCTGGCCGGCAGTTTCAAGGGCTTGTATTGCCAAGGCGAAGACATCGCCCAGAGCGACCCGAATACCCAGCATGTCACCGCGGCCCTGTCGGCCATGGAATGCGTGGTGGTGCAGGACATTTTCCTCAACGAAACTGCCCGGTTCGCCCACGTGTTCCTGCCGGGCAGCTCGTTCCTGGAAAAGGACGGCACCTTCACCAACGCCGAGCGGCGCATCTCGCGGGTGCGCAAGGTTATGGAACCGCTGGGCGGCAAGGCCGACTGGGAAGGCACGGTGGCCCTGGCCAACGCCTTGGGCTACCCGATGAACTACACGCATCCGTCGCAAATCATGGATGAAATCGCCAGCCTGACGCCGACCTTCACCAACGTCAGCTACGCCGCACTGGACAGCCACGGCAGCCTGCAATGGCCGTGCAACGCTGCGGCGCCGGACGGCACGCCGACCATGCACATCGATCAATTCGTGCGCGGCAAGGGGCGCTTCATGCTCACCGGGTACGTGCCGACCGAGGAGAAGGTCAACAATCGTTATCCGCTGCTGCTGACCACCGGACGCATCCTCAGTCAGTACAACGTCGGCGCTCAGACACGGCGAACCGAAAACGTCGCCTGGCACGATGAAGATCGCCTGGAAATCCACCCGACCGACGCCGAGAGCCGTGGCATCAACGAAGGCGATTGGGTCGGCATCGGCAGCCGCGCCGGCCAGACCGTATTGCGTGCGCGGGTCACCGAACGGGTCGCCCCAGGCGTGGTGTACACGACATTCCACTTCCCGGAATCGGGGGCCAACGTCATCACCACCGACAACTCCGACTGGGCCACCAACTGTCCGGAGTACAAGGTCACCGCCGTGGAAGTCAGCCGCGTCTACCACCCTTCCGAGTGGCAAAAGCGCTACCAAGAGTTCAGCGACGAACAGGACCGTTTGCTCAAGGAACGCCGGCATGCCCGTGGCGCTAAAGCAGAGGTGCGCCGATGAGTACCGAGAACCTGATCAAGATGGTCAATCAGATCGCCCAGTACTTCGCCACCGAACCGGACCAGCAAGCGGCCGTGCTCGGTGTGCGTAATCATCTGCAGATGTACTGGACGCCGGGCATGCGCAAGGAATTGCTGGCCTGGCAGACGGAACATCAAGGGGCGGATTTGCACCCGTTGGCGCAGGCGGCGGTCAGTGGCGCGGGTTGGGAGGCTTAGCTTCACACGATCTAGAGATTGGCTAAAAAACCTGTGGGGCGAGCTTGCTCGCGATAGCGTCAGTCCAGTCAGCACTCATGCTGAATGTACTGCCCTCATCGCGAGCAAGCTCGCTCCCACTGGGGTTGTGTGTTCAGAGTAGGTGCTTGGAAATCAGTTTCGAGATTTCCACCATCGATGTCTTCCCGGTGAACTCGAACTTCACCTTCCCCAACGACGAAAAATAAATCTCTAACTCGGAATCCAGGTCAAACGTCCCCGACGTTTCCACCGAATACGCCACGATGTTTTTGTACGGCAACGAGGTGAAGTCTTTCTTGCTACCGGTGAGGCCCTGGACGTTGACCGCGATGATCCGCTTGTTGGTAAACACCACGCCATCGCGCATGGATTTGTAGGAGTCGATCACCTGCTCCCCATCCAGTAGCAGCGCAGTAACGCGTTCGGCGTACTCGTCGTTCTGCTTGAGTTTGAAGAAGCCTTTGTTGTTGAAATCAATCATCTGTCATTCCCTGTTTTTCAAATGAACACCTGGGCCGGATGCACGGGCAACACCACCAATGCCTCCAGCCCGCCCTTCGACCGATTACGCAGTTTCAGTTCCCCGCCGTGCTCCAACACTATCGCCCGCGCCGCCGATAATCCCAATCCCACACCGCCGGTGCTTTTGTTGCGCGATCCTTCCATGCGAAAGAACGGCGCAAATACTTGCTCAAGGCTGGCTTCCGGAATACCCGGCCCACTATCCAGTACTTTGATCCGCACTTCCCCAGCATCAGCAATCAACTCAATCGCCGGCTCACTGCCGTACTTGATCGCGTTGTCCAGCAGATTGGTCACCACCCGCTTAAGCCCCAACGGTCGGCCAAAATACACCCACCGCGTCGGCCCGTCGTAGGCCATCTCAACCCCCTGATCCCGGTAATCATCCAGCAACGTTTGCAGCAACTCGGCCAGATCAAACTGGGTCGCCGGTTCAAGCCGCGCGTCATCCCGGAAGAATTCCAGCGCCGAGTTGATCATCGCCTGCATTTCATCCACATCACGAAACAGCCGCTGCTGTTGCTCGCTGTCTTCGATGAATTCCCCGCGCAAGCGCATCCGCGTCAGGGGCGCGCGCAGGTCGTGGGAGATCGCGGCGAGCATTTGCGTGCGGTCGCGGATGAAGTGTTGCAGCTGGGCTTGCATGGCGTTGAAGGCGAGGATCGCCTGGCGGATTTCCTGAGGGCCTAGCGGCTCGATGGGCGGGGCGCGGAAGTCCACGCCGAAGCGTCGGGCGCCTTCAGCGAAGTGTTGCAAGGGGGTGGCGAGACGGCGAGTGGCGATCAGTGTGACGAGGGTGGTGGAGATCAGCACCAGCAGGATGACGATCAGGTAGCGTGGCGTGTCATCAAGGCCCCAATTGCGCGAATGTGCGGCGAACATCAGCCAGGAGGCGTCCGGCAGCTCGATCAGCAGCGCGTAATGTGCGTCCGGCGAGTTGTCTGTCCAGTCAGACGGCTCATAGACCTGGATTCGACCGGCGAATTTAAGCAACGGCTGCAGGACGGTCGAGCCGACTTCGGAGTCCAGGTCCTCCACCGGCGGTAGATCGAGCTCACGTCGATCAAGGTGCCAGCTGACGGTGAAGCCTTCATCGCTGACGGCGTGCGCCAGTTGACTGCGCAATGGCGCCGGGGCTGCCTGAATGACGCGGGCGATGGCGGCCATCTTATCCAGCAGCCCGGTTTCGGTCAGCGGCGGACGCGCCCACACACCGGCCAGTTGGATAAACAGCCCATTGAGCACCAGCGAAATGAGCATCGCCAGAATGATGGTCAAGGCGATCCAGCGCGCCACCGTGTCCCGGCGAATCCGCTTCAGCCAGCTCATCGCCGGGTCACGCTGGGGGTGAACAGATAACCACCATTGCGCACCGTGCGAATCATCGCCGGGCGTTTGGTGTCGGATTCGAGTTTGCGTCGCAGGCGGCTGACTTGCACATCGATGCTGCGATCAAACGCGTCATGGCAGTGCCCGCGCGCCAGGTCCAGCAGTTGCTCGCGGGTGAGGATACGTTGGGGGTGTTCGACGAAGACCAGCAGCAAGTCGAACTCGCCGGCCGAGAGCGGGATCATCACGTTGTCCGGCGAGCGCAGTTCACGGCGGGTGACGTCAAGGTGCCAGTCGGCGAAGTCGATCAGCGGCCGTGGACGCTCCTGCACGACCGGGCGGCGCTCGTCCACGCGCCGCAACACGGCGCGCACCCGGGCCAGCAGTTCGCGGGCGTCGAAGGGTTTGGTCAGGTAATCATCGGCGCCCAGTTCAAGGCCGACGACCCGGTCGCTGAGCTCGCCCATGGCGGTCAGCATGATCACCGGCATGGCGTAGCGAATCCGCAGTTGCTGACACAGGATCAATCCGCTGTCCCCCGGCAACATCACGTCAAGAATGATCAGGTCCGGCGGCTGTCGCTCGATGGCCGCCCACAGCGACGCGCCGTCGGTGGCGACCTCGACGCTGTAGCCGTGCTGCACAAAGAATTTTTTCAGCAGATCGAGGACTTCAAGGTCGTCGTCGACAATTAAAAGGCTGTTCACCGAAGGTCACTTAAGGGGCCGAATGGAACCGCCATCTAAAACCATTCACGGCAGCGCGTCATATATTTCAATCCTGCAATAAAACATCAGCGCCGCAATAAACCAGACATCTTTGTGCAAGGCCTGGGGCTCAGCATCTCGGCGAATTCCTCCCGAGACTCGCGTCCATGTTGCCTTTCAAATGTGCTCCCTGGCTGGTCCGCAACACATCGATGGCCGTGCTGGCCGCCGGGCTGGCGGGTTGCAGCAGCCAACCGCCTGCGTCCACCACCGTGACCTGCGCCCAAATCAGCTATTCGGTGTACGACCCGGCGGAACCGTTCAACCGCGGTGTCTTTGCCTTCAATCGGGTGGTCGATGACTATGCCCTGGCACCGGTCGCCCGTGGCTATCGTTACTCGCCGGACTTTTTCCAGACCGGTGTGCATAACTTTGTCGCGAACTTTGGCGAGCCCAAGGTCTTTATCAACGACCTGCTGCAAGGCAACCCGATGCGCTCGGTCAACACGTTGGGACGCTTCGCGCTCAATACCACCGTGGGCGTGGTGGGCTTGATCGATGTGTCCGGCATGGCCGGCATCCCGCGTCACAAAGCAGATTTCGGCCAGACCTTCGGGGTGTGGGGGATTGGCAACGGTCCGATCGTCGAACTGCCCTTGTTCGGCACCTCGAACAGCCGCGATGCGGCCGGGCGAGTACTGAGTTTTGTGGTGGATCCGTTCGGCAGCAACAGCGACACCGTGGACACGCTGTCCACGATCAACACGGTCGGCGGCATCGTCGATGGTCGAGCAGAAGCGTTACCGCTGACCGACAGCCTGCAAAAGCTGCCGGATTACTACAGCGCCTTGCGCAACGTGGTCGCCGAGCATCGAGCCGCTTACGTGGCGGATGGCAAACAAGGCTCAGCGCAAGCAACCAAACCTCAATGCGAAGGAGCACCGGCCGATGGTTTCTGAAAGCAATCATTTGACGCTGCAACAGCGAGTGACCCGGCACGATGCGGCGAATGTGCACTGCCGGGAAATCACCCTGCGCCTGTCACCGGACTGCCGCCAGCTGGTGCTCAGCCGCTACACCGAACACTACGGCCCGGCGGTGGTGCGCTGGATCGAGCGCAGTCATACGGTGTCGCTGAGCGAGCTGTTTCGCTGGCTGGTGGCCAATGGGGAAACCAGTGTCCTGACAGCGAACAGCCTTTCGCGACCTTGATGTATCGCCCTAAAGCCTTTGACGGGTGCCAGTGATACCGAAACGATCACCGTTTGTTACAGATTCAGCAGCAAGCCAGTGGCCATCAGATAACCCTGGGCGCTGGCTGCGCTATCATCGCGCGCTCTGTGCACCAAGAGTCTTGAACCTGCATGCCCATGTCTTCGCCATTCCCCGACAACCATCGCCCTCTGCCACCGGTCCTCGCCGGCCCGCTGTTGCGGCGTCTGGAGCCCACGCGCCTGGTGCTCTGGCTGGTGGGAACCCGGGCCTTGTCGCTGACCTTGCGCCTGCAAGGTGTCGGCGACATTCGCCTCGATGCCGGGCAATGCACGGTCATCCCGGTGGGCAAGCGTGCTTTCGTTCACCTGATCGATGTGCCGTTGTCGACCGCCCTGCCCTGCGACACCCTGATCGACTATGACCTGCTGATTGATGACGCATTGGAAGGCATCGCCGACTGGGCACCTCATCTGCTGTACGGCGAAGCGCGTTGCCCGAATTTTGTTTTGCGTTCGCGCATCGATCAGTTAATGCACGGTTCCTGCCGTAAACCTCACCACCCGGCAGCCGACGGCTTGCTGTGCGTGGATCGTTTTCTGGCAACGGAGCATGCCGCGACAGAGCGCCCGGCCCTGCTGATGATGAGCGGTGATCAGGTGTACGCCGACGATGTCGCCGGTCCGATGTTGCGGGCGATCCATGCCTTGATCGAGCAACTGGGGCTGTTCGAAGAACACCTCGAAGGCGCGGTGGTCAGCGACAGCGCCAAACTCTACGAACACCCTGCCAGTTATTACCATCGTGCGGATTTGTTGCCGGCGCTTGAGAGCAACAAAACCTTGCGCGAGCGATTTTTCGGCGGGGCGCGCAAGCCGATTTTCACCAGCAGCAGTGCCGACAACCACCTGGTGACGTTCGCCGAAGTCATGGCCATGTACCTGCTGGTCTGGTCGCCGACACCCTGGACGCTGATCGCGCCACAACCACCGACGCTGACGCCCGAAAGACGCAAGCGTTATGCCCTTGAACAGACGCGTATCGATGACTTCAAGACAGGTCTTGGCGGTGTCGCCCGGGCGATGGCGCATCTGCCGTGCCTGATGATTTTCGACGACCATGACATTACCGATGACTGGAATCTGTCCGCGCAATGGGAGGAAACGGCCTACGGCCATCCGTTCTCCAAGCGCATCATCGGCAACGCGCTGCTCGCCTACATGCTGTGCCAGGGCTGGGGCAATAACCCGGATGCATTCGGCAATGTGCTGGAAAAAGCCCGATTATTGAGTGCCACGGGGCACGACGATTATCTCGACAGCGACGTCCAGGACGCTCTGATCGATGAGCTGCTCGGCTTTCAACACTGGCATTACGTGCTGCCGACCACTCCAGCGCTGGTCGTCATCGACACCCGCACCCGACGCTGGCGCAGCGAGATGAATCTCCAGCAACCCTCGGGTCTGCTGGACTGGGAAGCCCTCAGCGAACTGCAACAGGAACTGCTCGATCACCCGTCGGCAATCATCGTTTCGCCGGCACCGATCTTCGGCGTCAAGTTGATCGAAACCGTGCAACGCGTCTTCAGCTGGTGCGGCTATCCGCTGCTGGTCGACGCGGAAAACTGGATGGCCCATCGTGGCGCGGCCCAAGTGATCCTGAACATTTTCAGACACTCGCGCACACCGGGTAATTACGTGGTGCTGTCGGGCGATGTGCATTATTCCTTCGTCTACGAAGTCCTGATCCGACACCGCAAGGCAGGCCCAAGGATCTGGCAGATCACCAGCAGCGGCATCAAAAACGAATTCCCGCCCGCGCTGCTCGAATGGTTCGACCGCCTCAACCGCTGGCTCTACTCGCCGCGCTCGCCGCTCAACTGGCTGACCAAGCGCCGCCGCATGCGCATCATCCCGCACACCCCTGAACATGCTGAAGCAGGTGAACGGTTGTGGAATTCGGCGGGGATCGGTCAGGTGTTCTTCAATGAGAAAGGACAGCCGCAGGAAATCTATCAGCACAACTCAAACGGTGCGCCGAAGACGCGGATGATTGCACCTGACAATGACGACTGAACGTGTGAGCCACCATGAACCTCACCCGCACCCTGATCATCGGCAACTCTGGCGCTGGCAAAAGCTGGCTGGCTAAACGACTGGCCGAACACCTCCATGCGCCGTGGACCGATCTTGACCGGGTTCACTGGGAGTCGGATGAATGCAGCATCGCCCGCGCTCGCCCCGAAGCATTGGGCATGGCGCGCGTGCTGGCCGATGATGAATGTTGGGTGATAGAAGGCGTTTACGGCTGGATCGTCAGCGAACTGATCCACCGCGCAACAGCACTTGTCTGGCTGTGTGTTGACGACGAACGCTGCGTCGCCAATATTCGCCAGCGAGAAAACAGACGGGACGATGACGAACGGCTGATAGCGTTGCTGGAATGGGCCGGCAGTTATCTTGATCGCGAAGATTCCAGTGGGTTTTCCGCACACCGGCAACTGTTTGAAGGGTTCAGCGGCTCAAAAATCAGACTCATGGATCGAAGTGAAATCACGGCTTTCTTGAACACTCTTCCCGACTCATCTCACGGCTTTTAAAAAGGATAGGTATGTTTGCACGGAGCAAATTGGTGCCCGAACTGATGGTCACCGACTTCAAGAAAAGCCTGCATTTCTGGACCTCGTTAATCGGTTTCGAGATCGCCTACGAGCGTCCGGAAGTAGGTTTCGCCTACCTGGATAAAAACGGCGTGCAGATCATGCTGGAACAATACGCTCCGGACGAAGGCCAGTGGATGAGCGGGGCATTGGAAGCGCCGTTTGGTCGGGGCATCAACTTTCAGATCACTGTTGATCTTGTCGAACCGATACTCACGCGATTGGCGGCTGTTGAATGGCCGTTGTTTCGTCCCTGCGCCGATGTCTGGTATCGCGCCGATCAGGTGGAAGTCGGGCAGCGGGAATTTCTGGTGCAGGACCCGGATGGGTATCTGGTTCGGTTGGTGGAGAGTCTGGGGGAGCGGGTGTGTTTGTCAGGTTGTTGAGGTCGCAACAACCATTACCCCGAGCAAGATCGTTCCTACGCTCTGCGTGGGAACGATCACACACGATCTCAGGATGTTCTCACCACCCGACAAACCCCTCTGACAATCATTTCCACTTCCTGCTCATCAATCGTCAGCGGTGGCAGCAGGCGGATAGTCTTGCCCCGTGTCACGTTGATCAGCAAGCCGTGGTCGCGTGCGGCGATCAGGGTCAGGTCGCGGATCGGTTGCTTGAGTTCGATGCCGACCATCAAGCCTTGACCACGAATCGCCAGGACGTTCGGGTCGTCGGCCAGTTCGGCCCGCAGTCTGGCCAGCAGGCGTTCCCCCTGAAGCCTGGCGTTTACCAGCAGACCTTGTTCTTCGATGATGTCCAACACCGTGCAGCCGACCCGACACGCCAGTGGATTACCGCCGAAGGTGCTGCCATGGCTGCCGGGGGTGAACAGCTCGGCGGCTTTGCCCCGGGCCAGGCAAGCGCCGATGGGGATACCGTTGCCGAGGCCCTTGGCCAGGGTCATGACGTCCGGGACGATGCCTTCGTGCTGGAAGGCGAACCACTGGCCGGTACGGCCGATTCCGGTCTGGATTTCGTCGAGCATCATCAGCCAGCCGCGCCGGTTGCACAGTTCGCGCACGGTTTTCAGGTAACCGGGAGGCGCCAACTGCACGCCGCTTTCGCCCTGAATCGGTTCCATCAGAATGGCCACGATCCGCGGGCCATGGGCTTGCTGCACCTTTCCCAACGCGTTGAGGTCGCCGAAGGGCACTTTGACGAAGTCGCCGGGCAACTCGTTGAACCCCAGGCGCACGGCCGGGCCGTCGCTGGCGGATAAGGTACCCAGCGTCCGGCCATGAAAGGCGTTTTCCATCACCACCACCAGCGGTTGCTCGACACCTTTGTGCCAGCCGTAAAGCCGTGCGAGTTTCAGCGCGGTTTCATTGGCTTCGGCGCCGGAGTTGTTGAAGAACGCCCGCTCCATGCCCGACAACTGCGTCAGTTTCTGCGCCAACCGCTGCTGCCAGTCGATGCTGTAGAGGTTTGAGGTGTGCAACAACAGCCCGGCCTGCTCGCTGATCGCCGACACGATTTTGGGATGAGAGTGGCCGACATTGGTCACCGCCACACCCGCCACCGCATCCAGATACTCACGGCCCGCCTGGTCCCAAAGTCGGGTGCCCAGGCCTTTGCTGAAACTCAGGGCCAGGGGTTGGTAAGTGGTCATCAGGCAAGCGGCGGTCATGACATCAAGCTCCATCAATTGTCGGTGTTTTTGCAGTATGGTTAGCCACCTGAGCTGGATAAACGCCGCAACACTTCAATCATCTTAAAGCTGAGCTTGATAATGGATTTATTCCAGGCAATGACGGTTTACGTCCGAGTGGTCGAAGCCGGCAGCATGACCGCCGCCGCCCAGCAGTGCGAAATGTCCACCACCATGGTCGGCAATCACCTTCGTGCGCTGGAACAACGTCTGGGCGTGCGCTTGCTGAACCGGACGACACGGCGTCAGCGATTGACGGAGTTCGGCTCCGCTTATTACCAGCGCTGCTTGGAGGTGTTGGGGTTGGTGGAAGATTCCGAGCGGCTGGCCGAACAAAGTCAGGACACCCCGAGTGGGACCTTGCGCATCACCGCCCCGCTGACCTTCGGCACTGAAAAACTAGCGCCGGCGCTCAGCGAATTCACCCTGCGTTATCCGCAAGTCAAACTGGACGTGGTGCTCACCAACGGGCGGCCCGACCTTCTCGAAAACGGCCTCGACGTGGCGTTTCGCCTGGGCGCTATTGAACCGTCCAACCTGATCGCACGTCCGCTCATCGACTACACGCTGACCATGTGCGCTTCGAAGGCCTATCTGGCACGCCGGGGCACACCGGAAAAACCCGACGACCTGCAACACCACGACTGCTTGTCCTTTGCCTATCCGGTCGGCGATGACTGGCAATCCGTGGAAAAACAGTGGCGGCTGAGCGGGCCGGAAGGTGAAGTCATGGTGGCCGTCAGAGGCCCGATGTTGATCAACAGTTCGGCCGGGCTGCACCAGGCCGCTCGAACCGGGATGGGCATCGTGATGTTGCCCGATGCGTTGGTCGAGCAGGATTTGCTCAACGGACACCTTGTGGCGTTGATGCAGGACTATCGACTGCCGAGTCGGCCGATGCACTTGGTGTACGCCCAGGATCGCTACCGCTTGCCGAAATTGCGTCGCTTCGTCGACTTCGCCATGCAGATGTGGGCCAAGCACTAGCCGGGGCAATACACCATGCACTAATCTCCCCAACTGACGGGTCACTTTGATATCAGTGCGGCAGGGAGAGCGGTGATGGGTGAGGCATCAAATATCGAGCCGTTGAAATTCAATGTGTCGGATCTGAACGAAGACATGCTGCACACCATCCTGGAACTGGTCAGTGACGGCATTTGGGACTGGAACGCCAACACCGGGTTCGTCTACCGCAATCCCGGGTGGTACGTGATGCTCGGCTACGCACCTCACTCCCTGGACAACACCGTGTTGACTTGGGAAAACGTGATGCACCCCGATGATTACCCGCGGGTGATGGCGTTGTTTGATGCGTACCTGAATCAACACGCACCGGGCTATCAAGCCGAGTACCGCTGCCGCAAGCAAGATGGCAGTTACACCTGGATCGAAGATCGCGGCTACGTACTGGCACGCAATGCCGACGGATCGGTGGCACGAATGGTCGGCGCGCACCGCAGCATCGAAGACAAGAAACGCCTCTTCGAGGAGATGGAACGGCGTAATCAATCCCTTGAAGTCATCGTCGAAGAACGCACCCGGGAGTTGTCGCGGGTCAATCAGCAGCTGCAAATTCAACTGGAAGAAAATCGCAAACTGGCGGAAACCGATGCGCTGACATCGATCGCCAATCGCTATCGCCTGGAAAAAAACCTGCCCCAGGAATGCGAACGTGCCCAGCGCTTTCGGCAGCCGCTGTCATTGATCGCCATGGACATCGATGACTTCAAGAACATCAACGACCACTACGGCCATGCCCTGGGAGATGCGGCGTTGGTGCAGGTCGTGAAGAGCGTGAAACGCTGCGTGCGCGAAGGCGATCTACTGGCGCGCTGGGGTGGCGACGAGTTCATCCTCATCCTGCCCAATACCGCGCTGGCCGACGCCCGATCCTTCGCCGAAAAAATCCGCCATGGCCTGTCGAGCCTGCCCCCTGTGGGCGAGTTTCAGGTGACCATGAGTTTTGGCGTGGTCCAGCGCTTTGAAGAAGAGCAACAGACCGGTCTTCTGGCCAGGGCCGATCAGGCGCTGTATCGGTCGAAAGTTGCGGGCAAGAATGTGATTTCCGGTTGAGCGCCCTCCTGCATGTCCGTGATGTACTGCCCTCGGAGGTGGAGTCCGTGCGGCTGTTTCTTGAGCTGAACGGATGGGCTCACCGCTTGGGATCAACTGAACATTTTGCGCAGTTGATCGCCAACTCCCAACGTACTGCGCTTGCCGTGAAAGATGCGCACATTGTCGGGTTTGCCCGTGGCATCACCGACGGCCTGTCCAACGGTTATCTGTCGATGGTTGTCGTGTCCGGGCAGCATCGACGTGAAGGCGTGGGTCGGGCGCTGGTCGAGCATGTCATGGGCGAGAACACCGACATCACCTGGGTTCTGCGCGCAGGTCGTGAAGGCGCTTCGGCATTCTTTTCTCGCCTGGGCTTTGAACCGTCCAGCATCGCGATGGAGCGCCCGCGCAGTCGATAGCCAAAACGCCCTTCACATCCCCGCCTTCACCAGCACCGGTTTCTCCTGATACCGATCCGGGTACAGCTGCTTCAGCTGCGCGACTTTCGGCAGGTCGTTGATCACGATGTATGGATACGTCGGGTGCTCGGTCAGAAAGTCCTGATGTTCCTCTTCCGCCGGGTAGAAACCGTTGTAGGTTTCCAGCTTGGTCACAATGGGTTTGTTGAATGAACGGGCGGCGTCGAGCTGGGCAATGTAGGCCTGGGCGACGCGCTGCTGTTCGGTGTTCTCAGGGAAAATCGCCGACCGATACTGCGTGCCGCTGTCGGGGCCCTGGCGGTTCAACTCGGTGGGGTTGTGCGCCACTGAGAAATAGATCTGCAGCAGGGTGCCATAGCTGACCTGTGACGGATCGAAAGTGACCTCGACCGATTCCGCATGACCGGTATCGCCATCACTGACCCGTTCATACCGAGCGGTGTTGGCTTCACCGCCAGCGTAACCGGAGACGGCTTTTTTCACGCCTTTGACGTGCTGGAACACCCCTTGGACGCCCCAGAAACAACCGCCGGCGAAGACCGCGGTTTCGCTGTGGGCCTGGGTGGTTTCATCCAGGGCAGGCGGCGGGATAATGACCGCTTCTTCAGCAGCGCCGAAAGAAAACGCCGAGCATTGGCCGATGACGCCTGCAGCCGCCAAACCCAACAAGGTGCGGCGCCAGGTAACCGGGATTTTCATGAGTCTGACTCCTGAACAAATGATAGGGCGATCAACCGAACGTAAAGGCATATGCCGACACACCCGGATCTAGAAACTCGATGCTGAAGGTGCGATCCGTCACGCCGCCGTTCTGGCGCACCAATTGATACAACCGTTGCTCGGTAACGCTGCCGCTGCCATCGGGGGCGACGTCGGTACCGTGGGCATCGCCCGGGGCTTTTCCGTCGATCAGCACCTTGAAGCGCACCGGTTTACCGTCTGCGCCGGGGCCCAGTACCAGATGCAAATCGCGAGCGTGGAAGCGGTAGACGATGCGGCTGGCCGGCGCACTTGAGGTCGCGCGTTCCGAGCCGACGTTCCATTGACCGTCCAGGCCCCAATCGTTGAGTGCCAATTGCGCCGGCGTGCTGTACGCCGAGACCTTGTCCGGCACCAGGCCTGTTTCAGGCACGAAGTGCTCTGCACGCTGGTAGCCGACATAGGTTTCCGGCGACTGGACTTCATTCATGTCCGGGGCCAGTTGAACCCCGGTGGCGTCGGCATTGATCAACCCGTCGGCGACCTTTGTGGCGCCCGCTTCACGCAGCAACTGCTGGATGACGCGCTCCGATTCGGCGTACTCGCCTTCACCGAAGTGGTGATAACGAATGCGCCCCTGTGCGTCAGCAAAATAGTGAGCCGGCCAGTATTCGTTGTTGAAGGCACGCCAGATCTTGTAGTCGTTGTCGATCGCCACCGGATAGTTGATGCCCAGGTTTTTCATGGCTTTGGTGACATTGCCCACATCCCGCTCGAACGCGAATTCGGGCGCATGAACACCGATCACCACCAGCCCCTGATCGCGGTACTTTTCGGCCCAGGCTTTGACATACGGCAAGGTGCGCAAGCAGTTGATACAGGAGTAAGTCCAGAAATCCACCAGCACGACCTTGCCCTTCAATGCCTGTGCGGTCAGTGGAGGTGAATTGAGCCATTGCACGGCGCCATCCAGCGGCGGCAGGTTGCCTTCAATCGGCAATGCACCCGGCGCTTTCGCCGACATTTTCATCGCCCCGCCAGCGGCCATCATCGCCCCGCTGTTGTGTGGTGACTTCCCGGCCAATCGCCCCACCAACGCCTGCTCGAGGCCGCCGGTGGAAGCCGTCGAAACCCGCGCCAGGATGCCGGTGTCCAGCCCGAGGGCAATCGCCGCCACGCCGGCCAACATCGCTGCGCCCAAACCTCGACGGACCCATTCACCCGCGCCGATCGAGCGCTTCATCGCCGCAAAGACTTTACCGCCCAGCAACAACGCCACGGCGAGGGAAGTGGCGGCACCCGCGGCGTAAGCCAGCAACAGCAACGTGGTGGCGATGCTTGCCCCTTGCAGCGCCGCGCCGGTCAGCAACAGGCCCAGAATCGGCCCGGCACACGGAGCCCAGAGCAGGCCCGTGGCGACGCCGATCAGGAACGAAGCGCCGGGACGCGGACGAGCATCGGCGCCTGCGGCTTCCGACAGTCGGCTGCCGGCCGCCACCAGTGGACGTGTCAGGCGCTCGGCCAACCGAGGCAGCAGCAGCGTCAGGCCGAACAGTGCCACGAACAGCAACGCGAGCCAGCGACCGTACTGATTGACTTGCACCACCCAGCCGCCGCCCACCGCCGCCAACGAGGCGACGAGCGCGAAGGTCAGTGCCATCCCCGCCAGCAGTGGCAAGCCACTTTTCATAAACGGCTGCCCGGTGCGAGCGAAGACAAAGGGCAATACCGGCAGAATGCACGGGCTGACAATCGTCAGCACACCACCGAGATAAGCGAGAACCAGAAGCCACATAGCATCGACCTGCATTGAATGAGTGAAAGGAAGTGCCCATGGGTCACGCCGCCTGGGGCTCGAAGGTCATCGCCAGACCGTTCATGCAGTAACGCAAGCCGGTGGGTTTGGGTCCATCATCGAAGACATGGCCCAGATGACCACCGCAACGCCGGCAGTGGACTGCTTCGCGCAGCACGCCGAAGGAACGGTCCTGACGAGTCGCCACCGCCTTGTCCAGCGGCGCCCAGAAACTGGGCCAACCGGTGCGGCTATCAAACTTGGTGTCGGAAGAGAACAGCGGCAAGTCACAACCGGCACAGGCAAAAACACCCTCGCGATGCTCGTTGTTCAACGGGCTGCTGTAGGCCCGCTCGGTGCCCTCTTCCCGCAGGATTTCGTATTGCTCGGCGCTGAGCAGGGCGCGCCATTCGCTGTCGCTGTGGGTCACCTCGAACACCTCCGACGCACTGGCGTCACTGACCAGCGCAGTACGGGCGGCAAATTTTGGCAACACACCGACCACCAGGGCTGCAGCGCCCAGCCCGCCGCTCGCTACAAGAAACTGTCGCCGTGAAAACATGGCCATCTCCAAAATTCCAGGTGCCTGATAAGGAACACAGCCTAGGCTTGGGTTGATCGCCAAATCCTCACGGACAGTTAAACAATTCGTGATAACTCGCCCCGGGGAAAACCCGCACAATGTGCCCATTGCGCTACAAAGGATTGAGCTTTATGGAACAGACCAAACGTGTCCTGGTGGTCGAGGACGACCTGCACATCGCCGACCTTATCTGCCTGCATCTACGCGATGAGCAGTTCGAGGTGGTGCACTGCGCCGACGGTGATGAAGGCATGCGACTGCTGCAGCAAGGAAGCTGGGACGCACTGATCCTCGACCTGATGTTGCCCGGCGTCGACGGCCTGGAAATCTGCCGTCGGGCGCGGGCCATGGCCCGCTACACACCGATCATCATCACCAGCGCCCGCTCCAGTGAAATGCACCGGATCCTGGGGCTGGAACTCGGGGCCGACGATTACCTGGCCAAGCCTTTTTCAATGCTTGAGCTGGTCGCCCGGGTCAAAGCCCTGCTGCGACGTGTCGACGCCATGGCCCGCAACCTGAAAATGGACGCCGGCAGCCTGATCACCAACGGCCTCTCCATCGACCCCATCACCCGCGACGTTTCCCTCGACGGTCGTCGCCTGGACCTCACCCCGCGAGAGTTCGACCTGCTGTATTTCTTCGTCCGCCAGCCTGGCAAGGTGTTCTCGAGGATGGACCTGCTCAACGCGGTCTGGGGCTACAGCCACGAAGGCTACGAACACACGGTCAACACCCACATCAATCGTCTGCGGGCCAAGATCGAAGCCGATCCGGCACAACCCGCTCGCATCCTGACGGTGTGGGGCCGTGGCTATAAATTCGCGGCCAAGGAGGAGCAGCCATGAGGCTGACCCTGACACAACGCCTGTCCCTGGTGTTCGCCGTCCTGTTGCTGGTGTGCTGTGGCACCTCGGCCTGGATGCAAGTGCGCTCCAACAAAATGCACGAACTGGAGGTGGTTCAAGGGCTGTCGCGCGATCTTGCCCAACACATTGCCCGCGACACCGTGCTGATGGACACCAATGGCCTGATGCCCAATGCCGTGCGCGAATTGTTCAGCAAACTCATGCTGGTCAATCCAAGTGTCGAGGTCTATCTGCTCAACACCGAGGGGGTAATTGTCGGCAGCGCCGCCCCCGAAGGCCGAATGCACCGGGAGCGGGTCGATCTGGCACCAATCCAGCGCTTGCTCAAGGGCGATGCGCTGCCGATTCTCGGTGATGACCCGCGCAGCGTCGACGGACGCAAGGTGTTCAGCGCCGCGCCGTTACAGGTCAACGGCAAGCCGGAAGGTTACCTCTATGTGGTGTTGCTCAGTGAAGAACACGACCGCTTCGCCGCACGCGGTGCCACCAGCGCTGCGCTCAATACGGCGCTGCTGTCCATCGGTCTGGTGGCGTTGTTGTGCCTGATCGCCGGCCTTGCCGCATTTGCCCTGATTACCCGACCGTTGCGTCGATTGACCGATCGAGTCAGCCAGTTCGACATCGACGGCGTCCCCTCCCCTCCGCCCGCATCGGACCCGGTAGAAAAAGCGTCGAGCCACGATGAAATAGCCGTACTCGACGCCGCTTTCCGCCAGATGCAAAACCGCCTCGGCGAACAATGGCGCTCGCTGACTCGCCAGGATCAGGAACGCCGCGAATTGGTGGCGAACATCTCCCACGATCTGCGCACACCGCTGGCCTCGCTGCACGGTTATCTGGAAACCCTGTCGCTCAAAGACGCCACGCTGTCCCCCGCCGACCGTCGTCGCTACCTGGGCATCGCCCTGGATCAAAGCCGTAAGGTTGGCGGCCTGGCGCAATCGCTGCTGGAACTGGTGCGGCTGGAACATGGATTTGTGCAACCGGTGCTGGAGCGTTTTTCCCTGACCGATCTGGTGCAGGACATCTTCCAGAAATTCGAACTCACCGCCGAAGCGCGCCAGATCGAGCTCAAAGCCACCTTCGCGCCCAACGTCTCGGCCGCCTGCGCCGATCTGGGTCTGATCGAACGTGTGCTGACCAACCTGTTCGACAATGCCCTGCGCGATACCCCGCAGGGTGGAGAAATCGAACTGAGCCTGCGCCCTCAAGGGCCGTTTATCGAAGTCACCGTCAGCGACACCGGCCCCGGCATCGCTCCCGAATTGCGCGAAGGTTTGTTTCTGCGTCCGTTCAACATTGGCGGCGCCCGGCGCGATGGCGGACTGGGGCTGCGCATCGTGCACCGAATCCTGCAGCTGCACGGTCGCGGGATTCAGTTGATCGACGTTCCGGGACGGGGGGCGACGTTCCGTTTCTCCTTGCCGGTGGACGAGCAAACGGCGGAGCAATGGGCCGTTCGCTCGATGAACCTGAATTCGATGGGGAAATAGCCCGGTTTCAGCGGTCACAGCTTTGAACCTGATGCCGAGGCGAGAAAACGCTGATGATTGCCACGACGCCCCTGTATATCGGCTGCGCCGGATGGAGCCTGCCCCGCGAACAGTGGGAGGCATTTCCCGTCGCAGGCACACACTTGCAACGGTACGCGGCACAGTTGACGTGCGTGGAAATCAACAGCTCGTTTTATCGGCCTCACCGCCCGGCGACGTATGCGCGATGGACCGAGAGTGTGCCGGCGGGTTTTCGGTTTTCAGTCAAAGTCCCTAAGCAAATCACCCACGAAGCTCGCTTGCTGGATTGCGAAAAGTTGATCGATGACTTTATCGAGCAATGCTCCCATCTGGGTCAGAAGCTTGGGTGCCTGCTGATCCAGATCCCGCCCTCCTTGTCCTTCGACGTCAAAACTGCCGAAACCTTCTTCGCCACATTTCGCTCGCGCTACCAAGGCTTTGCGGTGTTTGAACCCAGGCACGTCAGCTGGCAAACACCCGAAGCGCAAGCGCTACTGATCGAGCACCGAATAGGCCAAGTGGCGGCCGATCCTGCACCGCTACCCAATGGCGACGTACCCGGTGCCTGGCCGGGCATCCGCTACTACCGATTGCACGGGTCACCGCGAATCTACTACTCAAGCTACGAGATACGATGGCTTGAAGACCTGGCTCAAAAGCTACAACCCCAAGCCGATGGCGTTCCCACCTGGTGCATCTTCGATAACACCGCCAGCGGCGCGGCGACGACGAATGCACTGGAGCTTCAGCGGATGACAAACCCAAAACCTGACTCACAACAGCAACAGCGGCTATGATCCGGGCTCCTGATTCGGCACGGACGCTGCGCGATGCTCAACACCCTGCAAAACACCCCGCTGTGGGTTTACGCAATATTTCTGTTGCTCTGTTACTTCGGCATCAAAGCCCTTTCGACGACGCATGAAAGCAAAACATCATTGCTCCTGACGCCACCCATATTGCTCATCTGGTCGCTGTATTCACAGAACCTCTCGCTAAACCCTCCGCTATCAGTCAGTTGCTGGTTGGCAGCAGTCATTGTGGGCGGATTGATAGCACTTGCGATTTTCCCACGCAAAGGCGTCGCACTGGATGAGTCGAATACCGGCCTGATCGTGCCGGGCACTGCGAAAACCCTGGTGCTTTACCTGATGTTTTTTGCGGTGAACTATTACTTCGGTTATCAGAATGACGTTCACCCGGAACAGGCCGCAATGCTTGAAATGTTGTTGCTCAAGGCCTCGGCGTCCGGCGTTGTCTGCGGAGTGATCAGCGGTCGAGCGATCAAATTCTATCGGTTGCTTCGAACACTCCAGGCACAACGCCCGCAAATGGCCGCGGGCTAAAGCCCCCACGCCAAAAATGATGACCAACCGCCTGTTTCATCCGTGACAACTCGGGTCAGGTCCAATAGATTAGGCGGCCTGAAAAGGCCCTGTGCTTTCTCGCCTAAACCCAAGTAAAAAGAAGTAGTGAAATTTCAATGTCCGATTCCAATACCGCTGAATCCGTAGTCACCTTGTCGTCCAAAGCGGAATACGAAAACTCCATCAATCTTTCACAACATGTGCCTCAGGCCAAGACCATCAGCGAGATGGTCCTGGACGCTTTTCAATCCACCCGGGAAAGCGACCAGATCCGCGAGCTGCGCGCCGCGATTCGCCAGGCGCACGACAGCTTCGACGACGATAAAGCCTATGAACTGATGGGCGAACTCAAACAACTGAAAGACGCCGAAGCGTCTGACATTGCTGCGCTGGAAGACCTGAGCAGCAAGTTCCCGATCAGCCGTATTCTTTCCAGCTTCAAAGACGACCCGGCTTTTCAGGAAATCGTCTATGGCTTGGCCTTGAAGGTGCTGAACCAGACTCACCAGGCCATCAGCAACCCAAGCACCGGCAAGAGCAAAGTGGCTCGCGCCAAGAAAGACCTCGAAGTGTTCACCATCAGCAAGGATGGCGTGAGCGTTACGCTGCCGCTGCGCACGCCACGTGCGAGCCTGAACGTTGATCGCAAGGCGCTGGAGTTCCTCGGTTTCACTTTTGTCGGCGAAGGTGATGACGCGGCGATTGAAAACGAAACGTTCCTGGACAACACCGGGGCCGAACAAGCGGTCAACCGCAAGAACATCATCACTGCTCTTCAACAGCAAACCGCGTTCGACGGCTACAGCATCGCTGCGCAGTAACCTGATCGACCTGAAAGCCCCGCTCCCGGGGCGTAATGCCGTTTACTTGAGCGCGAGCCTGCATTTGTGGCGAGAGAGCTTGCTCCCTCGCCACAGATATGGTGTTGCGTTTGAGTGAACAGCATCAAGCCCCGGAAGCGGGGCTTTTTAATGCCCGAAAGACTTACCGCGCTGACGGATACAAGGCCGCGATCATATCCACTTCTATCGGCGCGTTTTTTGGCAACTGGTAAACACCGACGGTTGTTCGGGTGTGTTTACCGGCCTCACCCAATACATGCGTGAAAACGTCAGACGCACCGTTGGCAACTTCACTGAGGTCCACAAAATCGAACGTGGATTTCACATAGACCGTGATGCGCAGCAGTGCCTTGACGTTATCCAGTGAGCCGATGGCCTCACGAATCAGTGCAAGCCCGCGGATCGCGCTGATACCCGCAGCCTCTTGGGCATCGGCCAGGTTGAGTTCCAGTCCCACTCGGCCGGGGTATTGGATTTTGCCGTTCATGCGCGGCACCAGCCCGCTGACATACAGTTCGTCATCGTGCCGGATCAGCGGCGCGTAATGCCCGCCGGCAGAGTTCTCGTCGTAGATATCAAAGCCGAGTTCTTTTGCCATCGCGAGGAAGCGTTCGTCGCGACTCATTTGATTACTCATTAACCGAACCCTCTTAATCAATCATGCATACGCGCAGATGATGGTAGAGAGAGATGCGTGTCTTGATCAGGGCAACTTCGTATAAGATCCAACAAACTTTACTGCCAGGGAGACCAGTAAAATGCAGCGCGCCGTCATCGCCGCCATCGAGTTCCAGCCCGGAGTGCCGCTGGTGCAGCAGATCGTCGATCAGCTGACCGTCGCCATCAACCAGGGTGGCCTGCCTAACGGGGCCAAGTTGCCGCCGATTCGCGAACTCTCCGAGTTGATGAACGTGGGCAAATCCACGGTGGTCGACGCCCTCGACCGCTTGCGGGCCAAGGGACTGGTGGTCTCTCGCCAAGGCTCGGGGCATTACATTCACCGCCCAAGCAATCAATCCCAGCATGCAACTGGCCCGGACCTGCAACCCCAAGACACGCTCAGCCGGGTCCGCCGCGCCTTGCTCCTGGACAACGGTGCGCTGCGCCCCGGCTGCGGATTTCTGCCCGCCTCGTGGCTGCCCGCCGACGAATTGCTCAAAGCCGTGCGCAGCACCCTTCGTGCGACCGCGCTGCGCATGGGCGAATACGGTGAAGTCGGCGGTTACCTCCCGTTGCGTGAGGCGTTGCGCGTGAAGCTGTCGACCGTCGGCATCGAGGTGCCGTTGGAGCAGATCATCACCACCGCCAACACCGTGCAGGCCATCGACCTGCTGATGCGCCTGTTGATAAAGCCCGGCGACACCGTGCTGCTCGACGATCCATGCTACTTCAACATGCACACCAATCTGGCGCTGCACGGCGCCAAGGTCATCACCATTGCCCGCGATTGCGACGGGCTGGACCTGGAAGCATTCGAGCAATTGCTGATAGCCCATCGTCCCGTGCTGTATATGACCAACAGCACGCTGCACAACCCGACCGGGCACTCGTTCTCCGCAGCCCAGGTTTATCGCTTGCTGGAGCTGAGTCACCGTTACGGCGTCCACATCCTCGAAGATGACTTGTATGGCGACATCCAGCAAAGACGCACCCCGCGCCTGGCCGCGAGCGGTCTGGACAATGTCAGTTACGTGTCCGGTTTCTCCAAGACCCTGACCGCCAACAGCCGGGTCAGCTATACCGCGCTATCGCCGCAACTGGCCGCACGAATGATCACCTTGAAGTTAGCCTGCGGTGGCGTGACCTCGGAACTGGCGGAGCAGATCACCTGCACCATGCTCAGTAACGGCAGCTACGCCAAACACACCCGGCGCACGGTTGATCGCCTGTATGAATCGAGCAGTCGCGTGGCGAGATGGCTGATAGAGGCTGGATGCTCGGTGTCATCGATACCGGGCGAAGGGCTGTTTATCTGGACTCGCTTGCCCGAAGGACTGCACGCCGAAACGCTGGCCAGTAAAGGCCTTGAACACGACCTGGTGCTGGCACCTGGCACTTTGCTGAGTAAAGCCGCCGATGCCAGGAGTTTCCTGCGTTTCAATGTGGCGCATAGCGATAGCTTGCAGGTGCGTGAGCAGTTTTTCCGGCTGCTCGATCGCTGAGTTTTTCTGATGCCATTTTGCTGTTCCAACAAAAAGCCCCGCTCTGCTCTCGAAGACGGGGCTTTCAACCGGAACTGCATCGGGTTCTTGTTTTGCAACTCAGTTCAAGAAAATGTTGCGCGTTGCTCCGCCTCGTAATGTCGAGTCTGAAAAGGCATGAGGGTTTGAGCCTTTAGGCCAAGGCCTTCACTCAACCCCCAGGAGGCTGCCAGTTCATCACGGCGACGGCGAAGCGGCGCGGCTGGTTCTGGCTTCACGCCTTGCTTGAAAGTCGAGTAGGCAAAAAGCTCAAGGGCATTAAAGGTTTCCAACACGCGGCTATCAGACACGCATGAAAAACGTGTAAAGCGTTCGAGCAGGTAGCCTGCGCGACGAACCTCGACCTCATCAGAATGCCGACTCAAAAAAGCCGAGACTTCACTTGAGAGGTTCGAGCTTGAGTACCAAACAGCTTTGGCAGCGCTCACAAGCGCAACGTCATCTGCTTGATTCAAAGGACTTTTGACCAGAGTGTCCAATGCGGATGAGAGGACGTGGCCGCTAAGGGGCTTCGTCATCTGTATTCTCCAGATAGTTTTGCAGAATATTTTCGAGAACAGAGGTTGGTGATTCTTTATTGCCAACATATACATCAATAGCCTGCAACGCCAGTCGGCGGAGCTCAGTGGTGAGTATGAAACCACTTCTGAGCAGCGCCATGATATCGCCAATGTCCTGATCAGTAGCTCTGCCCAATTTAGAAATGGCAATGTCAATAGGCGATGCAATGTGGACATGCAGAGGAGACTCATTTGGAAACTCGGCAAGTGCAAGGCTTCGCTCCCAGTAATCCTCGTGAACAGGCCCAAAGCTTGTGTTGTATTGAAGGTCGTAGTTCAGTTCCATCAATCGACCGGATCGTTCATCGACAAACTGTTCCGGAACCTCTGCGAGCATAGTTTGAAGGTGGAGACCTTTTGGGACATTAGCCTCGTAAATTTCGGCATCGACATCCGTGGAAACACGGTGATTTGTATAGAGGTGAACCGCACACCCACCGAACACAATAATTTTGACCGCCCCAGTGTCTGCAGACTCAAGCACCAACTCAGCTTCGACAGATTTGAACATTGAAATCAAAGCCTGCCCTAACGCCGTGCTCGTATTAACACGGGGATTGATTACGTCCGGCAAATCCATATTCGAACCTCTAGCGACAAAACGCCAGGCAGCTGCTGCAGCTGATTTGGCAAAGTCCGAGGTTAGAAAGACGACTTCCGACCGACAACCTGAAAGGTTTGTAGGAAGATTCTTCCATATGGGTAAGCAGGAGCACTGGGCCTCGCATTAGTTGCGCGCCTACGAGACTTGGTGTGCCGAACGACTGAAATCGCACCCAACAAAAAGCCCCGCACTTCTCTCGAAGACGGGGCTTTTCTTTACAGCAGCCGGCGCTTAAGGCGCGTAAGTCAGCAACAACTCACTCGGCACTTTGAAGTCCAGCGACATCATCACGCTCAACGCGGTGATGGTGAAGATCGAGAACACGAACAGCTTGCGTGCCCAGACTGTGTCATCCACTGCCTTGTAGCCGGTCCAGGCCATGTACAACCAGTACATGCCCATGGCGGCGGCGACGGCGAGGTAGCTCATGCCGGCGTAGCCGCTGAAGGTCAGCATCAAGGTCGCCACGAGGAACGCCAGGATGTAGAGCAGGATGTGCCTCTTGGCCACCTGAATTCCGCGCTTCACAGGCAACACCGGAATCGATGCGGCCAGGTAATCGTTGAAGCGGAAAATCGCGATGGCGTAGGAATGCGGCATCTGCCACAGGCTGAACATCACCAGCAACGTCAGTGCGGCCATGTCGAAGCTGTTGGTCACGGCCACGTAGCCAATCACCGGCGGCATCGCACCCGACAGACTGCCCACCAGCGTGCCGTGAACCGACTTGCGCTTGAGGTACAAGCTGTAGAAGCCGACGTAGATGACGAAACCGATCACCGCGAACAGCGCGGCCAACGGGTTCGCCACCTTGTACAACAATGCAACGCCGGCAACACCTAAGACGGTCGCGTAAATCAGCGCCAGTTTCAGGGAGATCAAGCCCTGGACCAGCACCCGATTCTTGGTGCGTTCCATCTTCAGGTCGATGTCGCGGTCGATGCAGTTGTTGAACACGCAACCGGAAGCCACCACCAGGGACGTGCCGATCATTGCAGCCAGGAAAATGGCCAGATCGACATGCCCTTTGGAGGCCAGGAAAAATCCGCCTGCCACTGAAAGCACGTTACCGAAAATGATCCCCGGTTTGGTGATTTGGATAAAGTGCTTCAAGGACATCCGGATTTACCTCACTTCGCCATCATGAACGTGTGGATGCTGAACATGATCCACAGCGACAGGCCCACCAGCAGGACAATCACGATCGCGGCGAAAACAAACGCAATCACGTTGTTACGCTGCGCGGCCGAACGGTCCAGGTGCAGGAAGTACACCAGGTGCACCAGTACCTGGATCACGGCGAATGCCAGGACGATCATCAGGGTGATCGACTTCGGCAGCGTCGGGTACATCACCAGCGCAAACGGGATGACGGTCAGGATCACCGACAGGATGAAGCCGATCGCGTAGGACTTGACGCTGCCGTGGCCGGCGTCGTGGCTGTCATGGGAGTGTGTGTTAGCCATTTACATAGTCCCCATCAGGTAAACAACGGTGAATACGCAGATCCACACGACGTCCAGGAAGTGCCAGAACAGGCTCAGGCAGCTCAGGCGGGTCTTGTTGGTCGACGTCAGGCCATGCTTGTTGACCTGATACATCATGATCGCCATCCAGATCAGACCGCTGGTGACGTGCAGACCGTGGGTGCCGACCAGGGTAAAGAACCCGGACAGGAAGCCGCTGCGGCTAGGGCCGTAGCCTTCGGAGATCAACATGTGGAACTCGTTGATCTCCATGCCGATGAAGCCGGCACCGAACAGGAAGGTCATGGCCAACCAGCCCAGGACCTGCTTCTTGTTGCCCCGGTAGAACGCCAGCATGGCGAAACCGTAGGTGATCGAACTGAACAACAGCAGAGCGGTTTCGCCCAGCACGTAAGGCAGTTCGAAGATGTCGTGGCCCGACGGGCCACCGGCGACGTTGTTAACCAGTACCGCGTACACCGCGAAGATCGACGCAAACAGAATGCAGTCGGTCATCAGGTAGAGCCAGAAACCGTATACGGTCATCTCGCCCGAGTCGTGGTGATGGTCATCGTGCCCATGTCCATCGACATGGGTGTGTCCAGCATTGGTCACTAAGTTCGACATGGTTTAAGCCTGTTCCAACGAGGTTTCAACACGGGTGGCGGTGGCCGGGATTTTCCCTGCCGCGACCAGACGCTTGTGCTGCTCGGCTTCGATGCGTTCGATCACATCGACCGGCACCATGTAGCCTTGATCGTCACGTGCAGCGTGGATCACGAAGTAGATGACAGTGCCAGCCAGGCTCGCGATTGCCAGCCACCAGATGTGCCAGATCATCGCGAAACCGAACACGGTCAACAGCGCGCCCATCACCACGCCAGTGGCGGTGTTGTTCGGCATGTGGATCGGCTCGTACTTGGCCGGAGCGCGGTACGCGGTACCGTTTTCCTTGGCTTCGGTGAACGGGTCGATGCAGTCGGCTTTCGGCAGCACGGCAAAGTTGTAGAACGGTGGTGGCGACGAGGTCGACCATTCCAGAGTGTGGGCATTCCACGGATCACCGTGTTCGCACATGTTCTCTGGCTTGTTGCGGTCACGCACACTGACGTACAGCTGGATCAGTTGGCAGGCGATGCCGACAGCGATCATCACCGCACCGAACATGGCGACGTACAGGTACGGCACCCACTCGGGGTTGGTGGTGGCGTTCAGACGACGGGTCATGCCCATGAAGCCCAGTGCATAGAGCGGCATGAACGCGACGAAGAAGCCGCTGATCCAGAACCAGAACGCTGCCTTGCCCCAACCTTCGTGCAGCTTGAAGCCGAACGCTTTCGGGAAGTAGAAGGCGAAACCGGCGATGTAGCCGAACACGGCGCCGCCGATGATCACGTTATGGAAGTGCGCGATTACAAACAGGCTGTTGTGCAGAACGAAGTCAGCACCCGGGATGGCCAGCAATACGCCGGTCATGCCGCCGATGGCGAAGGTCACCATGAAGCCCAGGGTCCACAGAACCTGGCTGGTGAAACGCAGACGCCCCTGGTAAATGGTGAACAGCCAGTTGAATAGCTTCACCCCCGTCGGGATCGAAATCAGCATCGTCGCCAGGCCGAAGAAGGCGTTGACGTTGGCGCCCGAACCCATGGTGAAGAAGTGGTGCAGCCAAACCATGAAGCCCAGTACGGAGATCGCGCCGGAAGCGTAGATCATCGAGTGGTGGCCAAACAGTTTCTTGCCGGTGAAGGCCGAGATGACTTCCGAGAAAATGCCGAATGCCGGCAGGATCAGGATGTACACCTCAGGGTGACCCCACGCCCAGAACAGGTTGACGTACATCATTGGATTGCCACCAAGTTCATTGGTGAAAATGTGGAAATCCATGTAACGGTCAAGCGTCAGCAGTGCCAGGGTAGCGGTCAGGATCGGGAACGAAGCCACGATCAGAACGTTGGCCCAGGTGCAGGTCCAGGTGAAGATCGGCATGTCCATCAGTTTCATGCCAGGGGTACGCATTTTCAGCACGGTGGCCAGGAAGTTGACCCCCGTCAGCGTTGTCCCCAAACCCGATAGCTGTAGCGCCCAGATGTAGTAATCCATCCCCACGCCCGGACTGTATTGCAGGCCCGACAGCGGCGGATAGGCAACCCAACCGGTCTTGGCGAATTCGCCGACGCCCAGGGACAGGTTGATCAGCACCACGCCGGACACCAGCAGCCAGAAGCTCAGGGAGTTCAGGAACGGGAAGGCAACGTCACGCGCACCGATCTGCAGCGGCACTGCAAGGTTCATCAGGCCGGTGAAGAATGGCATCGCCATGAAGATGATCATGATCACACCGTGGGCGGTGAAGATCTGGTCATAGTGTTCAGGCGGCAGGTAGCCAGGCGAACCCTCGGTGGCCATGGCCAGCTGGGTACGCATCATGATGGCGTCGGCAAAACCACGCAGCAGCATGACCATGGCGACGATGATGTACATCACGCCGATTTTCTTGTGGTCGACCGACGTCAGCCACTCGGTCCACAGGTAGGTCCACTTCTTGAAGTAGGTGATTGCAGCGAACAGCGCCAGACCGCCGAGCGCGATCATGGCGATGGTTATCATCACGATCGGTTCGTGGAACGGGACCGCTTCCCAACTTAATTTACCAAACATCGTTTACTCCTCTGCCCCGGCAGCTGAATGCGAGTTCATGTCCATTCCTTGCGTAGCGGCCACTTCTTTCTCTTTCTTCTCGTGCTTCACCTTAGGACCCGGTTTCATGCCTTCGTACTTGTCGACGATGGTCTGGAACAGGTTCGGCGTCACCGAGGAGTAGAGCTCGACTGGGTTGTTCTGGCTCTGCTTGGCAAGGGCGGCGTACTCAGCTTGTTCAAGCTGCTTAGGTGCCTTCTTGACTTCACTTACCCAGGCGTCGAAATCTTCCTGGGAAGTTGCGATCGCTTTGAATTTCATACCGGTGAAACCTGCGCCGCTGTAGTTGGCGGAGATACCGTCCATTTCAGCGTTACGGTCAGCGATCAGGTGCAGCTTGGTCTGCATGCCCGCCATCGCGTAGATCTGGCCGCCCAGGCCCGGGATGAAGAACGAGTTCATCACGGCGTCGGAGGTGATCTTGAAGTTGATTGGCGTGTGCGCCGGGAACACGATCTTGTTGACCGTGGCAATGCCTTGTTCCGGGTAGATGAACAGCCACTTCCAGTCCAGCGCGACCACTTCGATGGTCACAGGCTTGACGTCGGATTGAATCGGACGGTAAGGGTCCAATTCGTGGGTCGAAATGTAGGTGATGTAACCCAGGGCAACGATGATCAGGACCGGGATGGTCCAGACGGCCACTTCGATTTTGGTCGAGTGAGACCATTTCGGGGTGTAGATGGCGTCCTTGTTAGAGGCACGGTACTTCCAGGCGAACAGGAAGGTCATGACGATAACCGGCACCACGACCAACAGCATCAGCAGCGTGGCGGTGATGATCAGGTTTCGCTGTTCCAGGCCGACCTGGCCCGTGGGATTGAGCAAGGTCATGTTGCAGCCTGACAGCAACAACGTGCCGAGCAGCGGCAATAAGCCTAGTAGTCTGGGGTACCTGTTTTTACTCATCTCACGACCTCTAAAGCAGCTTGCGCAATGCAGTTGGGTTTTGATCGCCAACACTTCACCCTGCCAAGGGTTGGCATTTTTCTTGGATTGAATAAGGGCTGCCCGTCGCGCGTCAGACGCTGTTCGACAAATCCTGGGCTAGCGGTAAGTTCTTATTCGAATTCGTGGTCAAAGGCCTTGTTACAGACCAATTCCATTTGGTGCGGATAGTTGGAAGGCTCCGACACCTGGGAGTCGCACGAAGCGTTCAAGCCCCTCGACGCCCTGTTTTCCTGCTCAAGGAGAGCAGTGCCGGAATTCAGTGCGGGCGATTGTAGATATGTAGCGATTCATAAACCATGTCTCATCCCGAAATAATTTTTATCCATTCCAGCAACAATCATTAACGGTTTTCGCAAAAGTGCGGCATCTTATCGAAATTCATTCTCAACAAAAACACCAAAATTTGTAGGTCTACAGGGCGCAGTTCAGACAGCTATCGGGGCTGACGCAGGCACTTCGGCGATGCCCTAGCCCCTATGAGATAAGGGCTCTGGCGTTTCGCAAGCCCCTGTTAAAACTGCCTGCATGCGCGCGATAGCCTATAAATCAGCAGACGCCTGAGCAGGCCAATTTCGTTGCCTCGCTATACACCGATCCAGCCCCGTGAAATGCCTTGCGACTGTCCCGCTGTGACAACATGTCGCACACGTGTCGCACCCTTCGCTGCCACACATCACGAACTTTTTACGCTGGCCCTGAAATGCAAAACGCCCCGGCTCTCTTGATGAGGACCGGAGCGTTTTTTCACGTTATCCGCGCGAGTGGCGGATGACCTCAGCGCAGTGCTTTGCGGTTACGCGAAGTGAGCAGCGGCACCAGCACCACGATCAGCACGAACGCCACCAGCGCCCACTGCGCCAGCGACAAACCTAGGATCGGCGGGTACGGCGTGGAGCAGAAACCGTCGACCTGGAAGCCCAGCGGGAAGATCTTCGCCAGCGGCAGTCCATCGACAATCGGTTGCAGCACATCGATGCCACAGCTGACCGCCGGGTAGAACTGGGTGTAGACGTGATGCCCGGCCACGGCGACGCCGGCCAGTGCGCAAATCACCACCAGGGTTTCAAACACCGTGATGCTGCGGCGGGTGCGCATCGCCGCGCCAATGAAGGCAAACAGCGCAATCAGCAACAGCGCGTAACGTTGCAGGATGCACAGCGGGCACGGCGCCTCGCCCAGCACAATTTGCATGTACAGCGCGCCACCGATCAGCGCCAGGCAGATGATGCCCAGCAACACCAGATAGCGCCGTTCACGTCCCAACCGCATTGTTTCCTCGCTCATCGCGTTTCCCTTTTGTGCTCGTGGATCAGCTCGCCGGCGGCTGCGCTTGCAGCTGCTGCATCAGGCTGATGTTGTCTTCGATATGCCAATTGGCCGCGATGCGACCGTTATTGATCTGATAGATATCGGTTGCCCGGAAGTCTACACGCTGGCCCTGACCTTTGAGAGCCTTGAACGGGCCAGTGAAGTGACCGCGAAAGTGCAAATGCACCACCACCCGGTCGCCAGCAATGATCATTTGCTCGATCTCGCAACTCAGGTCCGGCACCGCCATGCGAAAAAACTTCGACGCCAGCAGCGGCCCGGTCGGCCCCTGGACCCGGCCTTCGGGCGGGGTCATGTCGATGAACTGCTCCGACAAGGCCGCCTTGGCCAACGCCTCTTCCCCGCTGTTCCAGAAACTGCCGTAACGCCGGGCTGCCAATTCCATCGCATCGCGCTGCGCCTTGGGCAAGCTCTGATCGACGATCACGGTCTGCGGCTGGAGCAAGGTGGATTCGGCGAATGCGAAAGGGCTGGCCAGTAACGCAGCCGATAGAACGAGACGGGAGAAGGTGAAGTGAGTCATGGGGCGATCCTGATCATGTAAACGAACGAGCGCCTATCATCAGCATCGGGGAATAAACGATAAACCGGTTAAGAACGGATTAACTTTTAAGGGATTTTTACGAATCGGGACCACGGCGCGGCCTATCGCGGGCAAGCCCGGCTCCCACAGGATTGATGTCGTACACAACGTTTGTGATCGACATCAATCCTGTGGGAGCCGGGCTTGCCCGCGATGAAGGCGACTCGGTGTGTCCGAGTCGCCACATCATTTATTCCAACGCCGAAGCCGGCCCAAAGAACTCGTAACGGCTCTGCTTCTCCGGCACACCCAGCGCCTTGAGGTGACGCTTGATCGCCGCCATGAACCCTTTCGGCCCCAGGAAGTAAGCATCCAGATCACGCTGCTCCGGCAGCCACTCGCCCAATTGCTCGCGGCTCAACAACCCGACCTTGTGCGCCGCCGGGCTCACGCCGTCATCTTCGGCGTAGCAATAGAAGCGTTTGAGTTGCGGGTGACGCTCGGCCAAGCCATCGATCCAGTCGCGGAAGGCGTGAACGCTGCCGTTGCGCGCGCAGTGGATAAAGTGCACCGGCCGCTCGGTCGCCAGCGCCGCTTCCAGCATCGCCAGTGTTGGGGTGATGCCGACACCGCCGCTGATCAGCACCAGCGGTTTGTCGCTGGCGGTCAGGGTGAACTCGCCCGATGGCGGGAACAGTTGAATGCTCGAACCGACATGCAGTTGATCGTGCAAGTGGTTAGAGGCGCGGCCACCGGTTTCACGCTTGACGCTGATGCGGTACTGGCCCTTGTTGGCCAATGCCGACAGCGAATAGTTACGACGGATCTCTTCGCCATCGAGGATCAATTTCATGCCGATGTACTGGCCCGGTTCAGCCGCCAGAATCGCGCCTTTGTCGGCAGGTTCGAAGTAGAACGAGGTGATTTCCGCGCTTTCCTCGACCTTCGCCGCCACGATGAATTCCCGCGCCCCGCGCCAGCCGCCGGGTGCCTGTTCCTTTTGATCGTAGATGCTGGTTTCGGCGCCGATCAGGATGTCGGCCAATTGACCGTAGGCCGCGCCCCAGGCGCTCATCACTTCAGGGGTGGCGATTTCGTCGCCCAGCACTTCGGAGATCGCACGCAGCAGGCAAGCGCCGACAATCGGGTAGTGCTCCGGCAGAATTTGCAGGGCCACGTGCTTGTTGATGATCTTGGCGACGAGGTCGCCCAACTGATCGAGTTGGTCGATGTGACGCGCGTACATCAAAACGCCGTTGGCCAGTGCGCGCGGCTGATCACCGCTGGCCTGGTGGGCCTGGTTAAACAGCGGGCGGACTTCCGGGTATTCGGAGAGCATCATGCGGTAGAAGTGAGTGATCAGCGCTTCGCCACCGCTTTCCAGCAGCGGCACGGTGGATTTGACGATGGCACGGTCTTGGACGCTAAGCATAAGGTGACTCCTGGGGCTACTTGGATTGCTAACTGATTGACCTATGCTTATCAGTTTCCATGCCAAATATTTAAACGTTTAAAATCAATAACTTAAAAACACAGTAGTCATATCGACACAGGCTGACTTATAGTCATACCGACTACACGGAGTCACTATGACTGCAAAATCCTTGCTCACCGCCCTGCTACCACTGGTCTCCGACCTGTCCCGCGAACTGCCCGAGGGCGAGCGCTATCGACGCCTGCTCGAAGCCATGCGCGCCCTGCTCCCCTGCGATGCCGCCGCCCTGCTGCGCCTTGATGGCGAATGGCTGGTGCCGCTGGCCGTCGACGGCTTGAGCACCGACACCCTTGGCCGTCGCTTCAAAGTCAGCGAGCACCCGCGCTTCGAAGCGTTGCTCAGCAGCCAAGGCCCGACGCGATTCGCCGCCGACAGCAACTTGCCTGACCCTTACGACGGCCTGGTTGACGGCCTCGACGATCATCTGGAAGTCCACGACTGCATGGGCTGCCCGTTGTTTATCGATGAGCGTCCGTGGGGCTTGCTGACCCTCGACGCCCTCGACCCGGAACAATTCGAACCCATCGAACTGGACGCCCTGCAAGCCTTCGCCAGCCTCGCGGCCGCCACCGTCAACGCCGCCGAGCGCATCGAGCGCCTGGCCAATCGCGCCGAAGATGAACATCAGCGCGCCGAGGTGTACCGCCAGGCCAGCGGCCAGCAGAACCGCGAAATGATCGGCCAGAGCAAGGCGCATAAACGCCTGGTGGAAGAGATCAGCCTGGTGGGCGGCAGCGACCTGACCGTGCTGATCACCGGCGAAACCGGGGTCGGCAAGGAACTGGTGGCGCAGGCGATTCATGCGGCCTCGCCTCGGGCGGACAAACCGATCATCAGCCTTAACTGCGCCGCCCTGCCGGACACCCTGGTGGAAAGCGAATTGTTCGGCCATGTGCGCGGCGCCTTCACCGGCGCCACCAGCGATCGGCGCGGCAAATTCGAACTGGCCAATGGCGGTACGCTGTTTCTCGATGAAGTCGGCGAACTGTCCCTGACCGTGCAGGCCAAGTTGTTGCGGGTGCTGCAAAGCGGTCAGTTGCAGCGCCTGGGGTCGGATAAAGAACATCAGGTGGACGTGCGCTTGATCGCGGCGACCAACCGCGACCTGGCCGAAGAAGTGCGCAGTGGCCGCTACCGCGCCGACTTCTATCACCGTTTGAGTGTTTATCCGTTGCTGGTGCCGGCGCTGCGCGATCGCGGGCGGGATGTGTTGCTGCTCAGCGGTTTTTTCCTGGAACAGAACCGCTCGCGGATGGGCCTCAACAGCCTGCGCCTGAACAGCGATGCGCAAGCAGCATTGCTGACGTATGGTTGGCCGGGGAATGTACGGGAGCTGGAGCATTTGATTGGTCGCAGCGCGTTGAAGGCGTTGGGTAACTGCAAGGAGCGGCCGAAGATTCTCAGCTTGAGTGCGGCGGATCTGGATTTGCCCAACGGCAGCATCGAGCTCCCGGCCGAGCAACCGGTTGCCAGCCCCGCCGCTCTGGTTGCGGGAGATCTGCGCGAGGCCACCGAAAATTATCAGCGACAATTGATCAGCGCTTGCCTGGAACGGCATCACGACAACTGGGCAAGCGCGGCGCGCGAACTAGGCCTGGACCGGGCGAATCTCGGGCGGATGGCCAAGCGGTTGGGCATGAAATAACCCCCCACTGTGGCGAGGGAGCTTGCTCCCGCTCGGCTGCGAAGCAGCCGCAAAACCTGAAAATGTAGATAGTCTGATAACACACATCATCTGATCGGGAGCGCTTCGCACTCCAGCGGGAGCAAGCTCCCTCGCCACAGGGGTTCGCCGTTGGGCCGGGAATGGGTATTTAGCCTAAAGCCTGCCCCTAACAAGTCGATAACCCGGCATCAATAGCTTTTGGCGACTTTTTATTCGCCCATCACCTTTTTCCACAGAAGGTTTTTATGTCCACCACCAAAGCCCGCGCAGACTCACTTTCGCTTCTGCTGTTTACCTTGCGCAGCGGCAAGCTGATGGCAATCAACCTGCTGAAAGTCAGCGAAATCATCCCCTGCCCGCCGCTGACCAAGCTGCCGGAGTCACACCCCCACGTCAAAGGCATCGCCACCCTGCGCGGCACCTCGTTGTCGGTGATCGACCTCAGCCGGGCCATCGGCGAGCGGCCGCTGGAAGACCCGAACGGTGGCTGCCTGATCGTCACCGACGTCAGTCGCTCCAAACAGGGCCTGCACGTTCAGGCCGTGAGCAAAATCGTCCACTGCCTGACCACCGACATCCGCCCGCCGCCCTTCGGCTCCGGCGGCGTGCGCTCGTACATCACCGGCGTGACCTCGGTCGACGGCACCCTGGTGCAAGTGCTGGACATCGAAAAGGTCATCCACGGCATCGCCCCGGCGCAGATCGAAACAGCACCGACCGAACTGAGCATGGAAGACGCCGAAGTGCTGGGCAACGCGCGGATTCTGGTGGTCGATGACAGTCAGGTGGCGCTGCAGCAATCGGTTCACACCTTGCGCAACCTCGGCCTGCAATGCCACACCGCCCGCAGCGCCAAGGAAGCCATCGACTGCCTGCTGGACCTGCAAGGCACGGCGCAGCAGATCAATCTGATCGTCTCGGACATCGAAATGTCAGAGATGGACGGCTACGCCTTCACCCGCACCCTGCGCGAGACCCCGGACTTCTCGCACCTTTATGTGCTGCTGCACACGTCGCTGGACAGCGCGATGAACAGCGAGAAAGCGCGCCTGGCCGGGGCCAACGCGGTGCTGACCAAGTTCTCCTCGCCAGAACTGACCCGGTGCCTGATCGAAGCGGCCAAGGCCGTCGCCGAACAAGGTCACTGAGTCATGGCCGAAGGCTTTTGCTTGCTGATGCGGCGCAACCTGGCTGAGGCTGTGCCCACGATCAGTTGGCCGGTCGGCATTGAATTGACCCAATACTGTCCCGAAATCGCCCAAGCGGTCCATCGCGTGATGGAGCTGGGTCATCTCGAAGGCGGCGGCCGTGTGCCGGAACTGGCGATCTGGCAGCGGCGTTTTGAAACCGATCCTGAATACGACCCAACGCTCTGCTTCATCGCTCAAGATGCCGAAGGGATCGTCGGCGTGGCGCAGTGCTGGACCAGCGCCTATATCAAAAAGCTGATGGTGCACCCACGGGCACAGCGACGCGGGATTGGCCGCGCATTACTGCTTCACGCGTTCAAGGTATTTCAGAATCGCCGGGAAGGCTTTGTGGATTTGAAGGTGTTGGAAGATAACCTTCGAGCGCAGCGGCTGTATGAAAGTGCCGGGATGTATGTGGTCCGCCGGGAGCCGGTTCCGGTCTGATACACCGCCATCGCGAGCAGGCTCGCTCCCACAATGGGTCTTCGTCGAACACAAAATCTGTGCCCTGTGCAGAACCAATGTGGGAGCCAGCCTGCTGGCGATGAGGCCGACACATTCAACCCAACACCATCAGGCATACTCCCCCCTCGGCCAACTCACCGCCCAAGGATGCCTGCCCCATGAAAACCGCAACCCTGACCTTCCTCTGCCTCACCGCCCTCGCCACCCAGGCCCACGCCTCCAGCCCCGACGCCTGGGCCGCCTACGACAAAGCCGTGCTCGCCAGCTGCACCAAAGCCAGCGGTCTGAAAGACGCCAAACCCGTCGGCAACGCCGCTCAGTTCGACGACCGGGTCGGCTACACCGCACTCCTGCTGCAAGGCCAATACCCGCAAAAACACATGAAAGGCCAGCAAGGCACCGAGCTGTGCCTCTACAACAAAAAGAGCAAAACCGCCTACGTGACCGAGTGGGACTCCATCCGCCCCACCGCCAAAGCCCAGTGAGTGGCGCATAACTTGCTTCGAAACGTGCTTTCGCGGTGTCTTTCTGGCGCCGTTTCATGCCCTCGGAAGCGACCGGCCGCTCAATGAATACGACATTTTCCTGCGTAGGTTGCGGCAAATGCTGCAACGACCACCACGTGCCCCTGACCCTGGCCGAAGCCCGCATGTGGGCGGCCGACGGCGGTCAGGTGATCGTGTTGGTGGAAGGTTTCCTCGGCAACGGCCTGGGCCTGCCCGTGCAGCAACGCGAACACGCCGAACGTCGTTCAGTAGTGGTCCGAAGCGGCACGTCCGAGGCTTACGTGGCGATCACTTTTGCCGCCTACAACGTCGGTCCCTGCCGGAATCTTGACGAAGACAACCTCTGCCGCATCTACGAACGCCGCCCGCTGGTGTGCCGCATCTACCCGATGGAAATCAATCCGCACATTGCGCTGAACACCGCAGTGAAAGAATGCCCGCCCGAGTCGTGGGAACAGGGGCCGGACCTGATCATCGGTGGTGAGCTGGTGGATCAGGAACTGGCAGGATTGATCCAGCGCTCCCGTCAGGCGGATCGCGATGACATTCAGACCAAAGATGTGATTTGCGGGTTGCTGGGGATTCGGACTACAGCGCTGAAGGGGGATGGGTTTACGGCTTATCTGCCGGATATGAATGCGTTTGCCGCTGTCATTGATCAGCTGGCCGGGCAGCCACTGGCGGGCTCAGGCAGTGATTGGCAGTTTCATGTGTCGGGCGACGATATCGCCGGGCAAGTGCAGGCAGCCGGGGCGCACGTGGCGACTAAAGTGCCGGTGAACTACGCGTTTATTTCGTTGCGGGCGGCTTGATCCGGAAGGTGTATTGCCTTTGATGGCTTCATCGCGGGCAAGCCCGCTCCCACAGGTGATCTCCACAGGCACCGATTTTGTGTACGACAAAGATCCACTGTGGGAGCGGGCTCGCCCGCGATGAGGCCATCACAGGCACCGCAAAAGCTAAAACTCAGCGCTTACCCATCGACCGACGAGTCCCTGGAGGCGCAGCCCCCGGCGTCTTTGTATGGCCATTCTTCGCGCCATTCTTGTACCAAGGCTGGCTGGCATTCTTCGCAGCGGCCAGATCACCCGGTTTGAACGGGAACTTGAACGCCGGGATCGCGGCTTTGGTTTCGCTGTCTGCGCTGGAGTCGACGCTGTCTGGCAGGTCTGCCGGGTCGTCGCTCAAAGCGTCGGCAACCGGCGGTTGTGTTGGGGAAGTCATGAAAGCTCCGGGTGATGCAAAAAGTCGGGCCCGGTCAGCGAGCCGCGAAAGGCGGGAGTATACCTGTGTCCAGAGCCGCAAGCTTCACACCGCAAGCGAGTCCGTCGGGTTTTGTGTTGACTGATCTACCGCCATCGCGGACAAGCTCGCTCCCACAGGTACAGCGCTGTCCTTGTGGGAGCGGGCTTGCCCGCGATGAACGATAACGCGGTGGACCTGACCAATCGCTACCTACGCCGGAACCTCAACCCTGTCCAGCACCCGATTCACCGCCAACTCCGCCAGCATGATGACCTGCTGAATCGCCAACACCGTATGCCGCTGCGGCCCCTCCAGACTCGTCGCAAAATCACTGCTCATCACACTCGCCGACGCCAACGACTCACAGGCATGGGCCAACAGACTTTCAGAATCAACATCAGGATCGACCACAAACATTGTGCTCGGGCGGCGCGGTTTTGCGCTGTAGCACTCGGGCGGATCGAGGTAGTAATCGAGCGCGCGCTTCATGGCTTCGTGGTCTTTGATAAGCGATTCGGCCTGGGTGGCTTCGTCGCGGGGAGTGGTGGTGTCGATGGGTGGATCGGGGATTAACTTATCCATACAAATTTCCTTTTGATGTTGGAGCCATCAATTTCCGATCTCACTCGGAGCAGAGGTGGCAGCTATGTGCGGTGTGAGATTACCGGCAAAAGGAACCCGGCCAGACCGAAGTCTGCCCGCACACAGCCGCCATAAAAAACTTGCAGGCAGCGGATAAGCTGGCGGCAATTATGGGGGGCCTTGCGCTGGTTTCCAATTGTTCAGCCGGAATCTCACTCCCGGTCGCTGAGTTTTCAGCGACCAAAGGTTAGAGAACACGCTTCCTACCCGGCAACCTGAAAAATGCGTGGGAAAACGCCGTGTTTTTTACACATCATTCAACACAAAAATGGAACGCGGAGCGTCCCGGGCGGCATTCCCACGCGGAGCGTAGGGAACGATCAATCGGGGCAGTAGAAAGAAATTGGTCGGCTGTCAGGCCGCCATCGCGAGCAGGCTCACTCCTACAATGGACGGTGTACGCCCGAGGCTTCTCACCACTCATTAGGCCGAGCGTTAGCTCGCCTGCTCTTGATCTTGATCTGCCCGCCCCTTCGGGAGGCTGAGTGGAGGCGTTCATCTGGGGGGTGGGCGCGTAGCGCCGTGCGGCGAAGCCGCACACATCGAGAGGAGGTCGAAGCGAAGCCGACCGGAGGCGATGCCCCCAGATGAATGCCGGAGCGAAGGAACGCCGAGCCCAGGCGAGGGGCCGGACGCCGGGGCGAGACCTTTTGGTTCCTTTTGGGGCGTTTGCCAAAAGGGACTCGCTGTAAGAGCGAAACCATAAGCGGCCGTTACCGCAGAAATGGATATGTACGCCCTCAACAAGAGCTTGGTCGGCTACCAGGCCGCCAAGCCCAAACTGACAGCGCCGTCAGTTAGCAGTCACCTTCCTGACCAGCGAACAGGTTTATAAAGGAGGTATAAACCTGACCCGACTCCCGACCACCTAGCCCGGCGCCCCACTCGCATGCGAATTCAGAAAAAAACCGCCTTCATCGCAGGTCTGTTGATCGCCTTGGCAGCGCTGGGCACCTGGTACCTCACCAAACCCGCCACCGCCAAACTAGCCGCGCCCACAGCGATCCCGGTCCGGGTCGTCAGCGTCACCGAAAAAGACGTCCCCCGCTACGTCAGCGGCATCGGCTCGGTCCTGTCCCTGCACAGCGTAGTGGTCCGCCCACAAATCGACGGCATCCTCACCAAAATCCTGGTCAAGGAAGGCCAATTGGTGAACAAAGGCGACCTGCTCGCCACCATCGACGACCGCTCGATCCGCGCCAGCCTCGACCAGGCCCGGGCCCAATTGGGCGAAAGCCAGGCCCAACTGCAAGTCGCCCAGGTCAACCTCAAACGCTACAAACTGCTCAGCGTCGACGACGGCGTGTCCAAACAGACCTACGACCAACAACAAGCCCTAGTCAACCAACTCAAAGCCACCGCCCAAGGCAATCAAGCGTCAATCGACGCCGCTCAGGTGCAGCTTTCCTACACACAGATTCGCTCCCCGGTCACCGGCCGCGTCGGCATTCGTACAGTCGACGAAGGCAACTTCCTGCGCATGACCGACACCCAGGGCCTGTTCACCGTGACCCAGATCGACCCGATCGCCGTGGAGTTCTCCCTGCCGCAACAAATGCTGCCCACCCTGCAAGGCCTGATCGGCGACCCCGAGCGCGCACAAGTGAAGGCCTATATCGGCGCCGACACCGACGGTGAAACTGGCAACCTGCTGGGCGAAGGGCACCTGACCCTGATCGACAACCAGATCAACGCCAACACCGGGACCATCCGCGCCAAGGCCGAATTCAACAACCCCGGGCAGAAACTCTGGCCGGGCCTGCTGGTGACGGTAAAAATTCAGACAGCCTTGGAGAAAGATGCGCTGGTGGTCCCGCCCACTGTCGTACAGCGCGGCCTCGATCAACATTTCGTGTACCGGGTCAACGGCGACAAGGTCGAAACCGTCACCGTACAAATGGTCTACCAAGGCAGCGGCCAGGACATCATCAAAGGCGTGAAACCGGGTGACGTGCTGGTCAGCGACGGCCAGTCGCGGCTCAAACCCGGCTCGACCGTGCAGGTCATGACCGAGCCGCCGCAAGTGGTGCAATCGGAGTCGAAGCCATGAAGGGCCACGGTTCTGTCTCGGCCTGGTGCATCGATCATCCGGTGGCGACCATCCTGCTGACCTTTGCCCTGGTGTTGCTCGGCGTCATCGCCTTCCCGCGCCTGCCGATCGCGCCGCTGCCGGAAGCCGAATTCCCGACCATTCAGGTCGCCGCACAACTGCCCGGCGCCAGCCCCGAAACCATGGCGTCATCGGTGGCCACGCCGCTTGAAGTGCAATTCAGCGCCATCCCCGGCGTCACCCAGATGACCTCGAGCAGCGCCCTCGGCTCGACCAACCTGACCCTGCAATTCACCCTCGATAAAAGCATCGACACTGCCGCCCAGGAAGTGCAGGCCGCAATCAACACCGCCGCCGGCAAACTGCCGAAAGACATGCCGACCCTGCCGACGTGGCGCAAGGTCAACCCGGCTGACAGCCCGGTACTGATCCTCAGCGTCAACTCGACACAAATGCCCGGCACTGAACTCAGCGACCTGGTGGAAACCCTGCTCTCCCGCCAGATCAGTCAGATCGACGGTGTAGGCCAAATCAACATCACCGGTCAGCAACGTCCGGCGATCCGCGTTCAGGCGTCTGCCGACAAACTCGCGGCCATCGGCCTGACCCTGGCGGACATTCGCCTGGCGATTCAGAACACCAGCCTCAACCTCGCCAAAGGTGCGTTGTATGGCGAGTCGAGCATCTCGACGCTGTCGACCAACGACCAGTTGTTCCATCCCGAGGAATACAGCCAACTCATCGTTTCCTACAAGGACGGAGCCCCGGTTCACCTCAAGGATGTCGCCAAAGTCGTCAACGGTTCGGAAGACGCCTACGTGCAAGCCTGGGCCGGTGACAAGCCGGGGGTGAACCTGGTGATTTCCCGGCAACCGGGCGCCAACATCGTCGAGACCGTGGATCGCATCCAGGCTGCCCTGCCCGGCCTCGAAGCCATGCTGCCGGCCTCGGTGCAGGTCAAGGTGCTGGTCGACCGCACCCAGACCATCCGCGCCTCGCTGCATGAAGTGGAAATCACCCTGCTGATCGCAATTATGCTGGTGGTGGCGGTGATGGCGCTGTTCCTGCGCCAATGGTCGGCGACTCTGATTGTGTCCGCCGTGCTGGGCGTGTCGCTGGTCGCCAGTTTCGCCCTGATGTACATCATGGGTTTCAGCCTGAACAACCTGACGCTGGTCGCGATCGTGGTGGCCGTGGGATTTGTGGTCGACGATGCGATTGTGGTGGTGGAAAACATTCACCGCCACCTGGAGGCCGGCGACGGCATGCGCGAGGCGGCGATCAAGGGCGCCGGTGAGATTGGATTTACCGTGGTCTCGATCAGCTTTTCGCTGGTGGCGGCGTTTATTCCGTTGCTGTTCATGGGCGGCGTGGTCGGGCGGCTGTTCAAGGAATTCGCCCTGACCGCCACATCGACCATCATGATTTCGGTGGTGGTGTCGCTGACGTTGGCGCCGACCCTGGCCGCGCTGTTCATGCGCGCCCCGGTGCATCACGCCCACAGCAAAGCCACGTTCGGCGAACGCTTGCTGGCAGGCTATGAAAAACTGCTGCGCCGCGCCCTCGCCCATCAGAAATTGATGATCGGTGTGTTCTGCCTGTCGCTGGGCCTGGCGATTGCCGGTTACATCTTTATCCCCAAAGGGTTCTTCCCGGTACAGGACACCGGTTTTGTCCTCGGCACCACCGAAGCCGCCGCCGATATTTCCTACGGCGACATGGTGAAAAAACACCTGGCGATGGCCGAAATCGTCGCCGCAGACCCAGCAGTTGCGGCGTTTTCCCACTCGGTCGGCGTCTCGGGCAGTAACCAGACCATCGCCAACGGCCGCTTCTGGATTTCCCTGAAAAAGCGCAGTGACCGCGACGTCTCGGCCAGCCAGTTCATCGACCGCATTCGTCCGCAACTGATGAAAGTCCCAGGCATCGTGCTCTATCTGCGCGCCGGCCAGGACATCAACCTCAGCTCTGGCCCGAGCCGCGCCCAGTATCAATACGTGCTCAAGAGCAACGACGGCGCGACCCTCAGCACCTGGACCCAGCGCCTGACGGAAAAACTGCGCGCCAACCCGGCGTTCCGCGACATTTCCAACGACCTGCAACTGGGTGGCAGCATCACCCACATCAGCATCGACCGCAGCGCCGCCGCGCGTTTCGGCCTGACTGCCAGCGATGTCGATGAAGCGCTGTACGACGCGTTCGGGCAGCGGCAGATCAATGAGTTCCAAACCCAGATCAACCAGTACAACGTGATCCTGGAACTGGACACCAAGCAGCGCGGCAAGGCCGAAAGCCTCAACTATTTCTACCTGCGCTCACCGCTGAGCGGGGAAATGGTGCCGCTGTCGGCCCTGGCGAAATTCGATGCGCCGACGGTTGGCCCGTTGTCTATTGCCCACGACGGCATGTTCCCGGCCGCCAACTTGTCGTTCAACCTGGCGCCCGGCGTAGCGTTGGGTGATGCGGTGATCATGCTCAACCAGGCCAAGGCCGACATCGGCATGCCGGCCGCCATGAGCGGCAACTTCCAGGGCGCGGCGCAAGCGTTCCAGAGTTCGCTGGCCAGCCAGCCGTGGCTGATCCTGGCGGCGCTGGTGGCGGTGTACATCATTCTCGGCGTGCTCTACGAGAGCTTCGTGCATCCGCTGACCATCATCTCGACCTTGCCATCGGCGGGGCTTGGCGCGGTGATCATGCTGTGGATTTGCGGCCAGGACTTTTCGATCATGGCGCTGATCGGGCTGGTGTTGCTGATCGGGATCGTGAAGAAAAACGGCATCCTGATGATCGACTTCGCCCTCGATGCCCAGCGCAATCGTGGCTTGCCGCCGGAAGAGGCGATTTACCAGGCCTGTATCACGCGGTTCCGGCCGATCATCATGACCACCCTCGCCGCCCTGCTCGGCGCCCTGCCGTTGATGCTCGGCTACGGCACCGGCGCCGAACTGCGCCAGCCATTGGGCATCGCGGTGGTCGGCGGCTTGCTGGTGAGCCAGGCGCTGACGCTGTTCACCACTCCGGTCATATACTTGTGGCTTGAGCGGCTATTCCATAAGCCCAAACCCGCACCGATGCCGGCGCTGGCAACCACAGACTGAGGCGGGGTCATGCGCGTTCTGATTATCGAAGACGAAGAAAAAACCGCGGACTATCTGCACCGCGGCCTGACGGAACAGGGTTACACCGTGGACCTGGCGCGGGACGGCGTCGAAGGCCTGCACCTGGCGCTGGAAAGCGACTACGCGGTGATCGTCCTCGACGTCATGCTGCCGGGCCTCGACGGCTTCGGCGTCTTGCGCGCGCTGCGTGCGCGCAAGCAAACCCCGGTGATCATGCTCACCGCCCGCGAGCGGGTCGAAGACCGCATCAAAGGCCTGCGCGACGGTGCCGACGATTACCTTGGCAAACCGTTTTCCTTCCTCGAACTGGTGGCGCGCCTGCAAGCGCTGACTCGGCGCAGCGGCGGTCATGAACCGGTGCAAGTGAGCATCGCCGACCTGTGGATCGATTTGATCAGCCGCAAGGCCACCCGCGCCGGTACGCGCCTGGACCTGACCGCCAAGGAGTTCTCGCTGCTCAGCGTTCTGGCCCGTCGGCAGGGTGAAATCCTCTCGAAAACGGCGATTGCCGAGATGGTCTGGGACATCAATTTCGACAGCGACGCCAACGTCGTCGAAGTCGCGATCAAGCGCCTGCGGGCCAAGCTCGACGGGCCGTTCGACGAGAAACTGCTGCACACGATCCGGGGCATGGGTTATGTGCTGGAGAGCCGCGGTGTCCAGTAATTCGATTGCCCTGCGCCTGAGCGGAATGTTCACGCTGGTGGCGTTGCTGGTGTTTCTGTTGATCGGCTGGGCCTTGTACCAGCAGGTCGACAAAGGCCTGGGTTTGCTGCCTGAGGCGGAGCTGGACGCGCGTTACAGCGTGCTCGAATCCACCGTCGGGCGTTACGGTACGCCGGAGCATTGGGTGAAGATCAACAACAAGCTCAAGTTGCTCGGCGAAGAAGACAAGCGCATCAGTTTCTGGATTATCAGCGGCGACCCTCACTACGAATACGGCAACCTGACGCCGCAGATCCGCGCCTTTGCCGAAGGGCCGCTGGGGATGCGCGACATGACGTTGCCAGACCAGCCTTATCCGCTGAAAGTGCTGGTGAGCCAGTTCCCGGCCAAGGATCAGCGTCCGCCGCTGCGCTTCATGATCGGCATCGACACCGAGACGTTTTTACAGACCCAGCATCATTTGCTGATCGCGCTGATCAGCCTGGCAATTATTGGCGTGTTGCTGGCCTCCGCGCTGGGGTATTGGGTGGCGCGGATTGGCCTCAAACCTTTGATCAAGTTGTCGCAGGAAGCCCAGCGCCTGGCGCCGCCGTTGCGATCCGGGCGCTTGCGCTTATCGTCGTTGCCGCCGGAGCTCAATCAGTTCGTCAATTCGTTCAACTCCACGCTGGAGCGGGTCGAGCAGGCCTATTCGCGTCTTGAGTCGTTCAACGCCGACGTCGCCCACGAACTGCGCTCGCCGCTGACCAACCTGATCGGCCAGACCCAGGTCGCGCTGACCCGTGGACGTTCGGCGGAACACTACTTCGAAGTGCTGCAATCGAACCTTGAAGAGCTGGAACGGCTGCGTTCGATCATCAATGACATGCTGTTTCTTGCCAGCGCGGATCAGGGCAGCAAGGCGACCAAACTGACCTCCACCTCGCTGGCCGATGAAGTGGCGACGACGCTGGAGTACCTGGATTTCATTCTTGAGGATGCGCAGGTTCAGGTGCAGGTCAGTGGTGATGCGCAGGTACGGATCGAGATTGCTCATCTGCGCCGGGCGTTGATCAATTTGCTGAGTAACGCGGTGCAACACACCGAACCCGGCCAGGTGATTCAAGTGCGCATCGAGGTTGAGGAGCATCAGGTCAGCATCGGCGTGGCCAACCCGGGATCGCCGATTGCCAGCGAGCATTTGCCACGGTTGTTCGAACGCTTTTACCGCGTCGACGCATCACGCAGCAACAGCGGCAACAACCACGGGTTAGGGCTGGCGATCGTCAAGGCGATTGCGCTGATGCATGGCGGGGATGTGTTTGTGCGCAGTGACCACGGCATGAATACGTTTGGAATCCATTTACCGGTCTGACTTTGCCCGGCTCGGAATCCCCCCTCACCCTAACCCTCTCCCCAAGGGTAGAGGGGACTGACCGCGGCGCGCTTCGAGCTACATCGACCTGAAATATCGAGTCGAACTCAGGTTTGAACAGCATGGAGATCGGCTCCCTTTCCCCCTCTCCCCCATGGGGAGAGGGCTGGGGTGAGGGGTGTTTCTTTGCACCAACGAAAAACTCGACTCTTACCTCCTACGCAACAGTCCTTTCATGAATCCGCTCTTTTTCCCCTGTCCAATCCCCCTTACCTTTGCCCGCACCAAACAGCACTTGCCAAGCAAGAAGGTTTTAAAGATGTCCAACACTATGGGTATTGCCAGCGCTTTCGTTTTGTCCTCTTTGTTCCTGTCACCATTCGCCATGGCTGAAGAGTCGCAGACGTTCGTCGCGCAAAATGCCGCGCGCGCCGCGGCGTATGAAGAGCATCAGAGCGAAATGACCGCCAAGGCCCAGGACGCTGCACAAACCCCTCAAGCGTCAACCTCTACGACCCAGCAACGGGTTGAGAAAGACAGCTGATCCCGCGTCACCGCTCCTTTTCCCTCGACACTTTTCATCGGCTCTTCCCTTTGAAAAGTTGTCTTCAAAGCCGCTGCTATCAGCGGCTTTTTTTCGTTGTGGTTTAAACGCCATCCGGTTCGTCTTCACTAACAAGAAACATTTTGCACTTCAAGCATATGAAGTGTTCAGTTGACCCAAGGAGCTTTACTGCAAGTGCGTTTCCCTCTCCGCTTCACCCCGCTGTTCATTGCAATCGCTGCAACGATGACCCCCGCCGCACACGCCGCCGACGAATCCAGTCAGGAAGGTTTTGCTGAAGGTTCGAGCCTCAACCTCAATGCCCGAAACTACTACATGAACCGTAACCGCCTGCAGCAGGCGGACGACAACATCGAATGGGGCCAGGGTTTCCTCGGCATCTTTGAATCGGGTTTTACCCAGGGCACCGTCGGATTCGGCGTTGATGCCCACGCCATGCTCGGGCTCAAGCTCGACGGCGGTGGCGGCACGGATGGTTCTAGCATCCTGCCAATCAGCGATGGCAACGGCAAATCGCCGGGATCGTTCTCGACGGCGGGGGGCACGCTGAAAATGCGTGCTTTTGATACCGAGTTGAAGGCCGGCGACCTGTTCCTCACCAACCCGGTGATTGCCGGCGGCGAAACCCGCATGCTGCCGCAGACCTTTCGTGGCGTCAGCCTGACCAACCACAGCTTCGACGGTTTCCTGATCGAAGGTGGCCAGGCGAGTTTCACCAAGCCGTACAACCAGAGCGGCCACACCCGCATCGGCACTTCCTACGGCAGCCTGGCAGCCGGTGACGACAGTCAGCACCTGAACTGGGCCGGCATAGCGTGGAGCGGTCTGCCGGGGTTGACCAGCAGCCTGTACGCGTCCGAACTCAAGGACATCTGGAACCAGTACTACTACGACCTGGATTACACCTACGCGCTGAACGACCTGGTCAGCCTCAACCCGGGCCTGCACTTCTATCACACGCAAGACACCGGCGATGCGCTGCTGGGTAACATCGACAACAACGCCTACAGCCTGCATTTCACCGTCGGCGTGGGTCATCACAGCGTTACCGCGGCGTATCAGCGGGTCAACGGCAACACGCCGTTCGACTACATCAGCCAGGGCGACAGCGTCTTCCTCGACAACTCCCAGCAGTATTCGGACTTCAACGGTCCGAACGAGCGCTCGTGGAAACTCAAGTACGCCTACGACTTTGCCGGTATCGGGCTGCCCGGCCTGACCTCGGCGCTGTCGTACTCTCGAGGAGAACTGGACCTGACCAAAGTCGATCCAGAGAGCCGCGGCTACGCCTCGTGGTACAGCGCCGACGGCAAAAACGCCAGGCACTGGGAACGAGACATCGATCTCAAGTACGTGGTCCAGAGCGGCAAGGCCAAGGATCTGGCGGTGCGCCTGCAATGGGCCACCAACCGTGGCGGCAATGGCTATGGCGCGCTGGATCAAGACACCGATGAATACCGGGTGATCGTCGACTACCCGTTCAATGTCTTCTAAGCTTGAATAAACAAAAGGCCAGCACGTTTTACTGGCCTTTTGTTTATCAGGGACTTATACAGGCGCCCTGAACGCAAATGGCTCCCGGGGTTCTGCCCGATGCTTGCAGCACTACTTTCATAACGCTTATCAGCAGAAGCCAGAACCATGAGTGTGAGCCGTACACAACCTCACGATCCGATCCGTTCGACCCGGTCGGACCAGCTTCTGGTTCTCGGCAGTTTGCTGCTGGTGATCGCTATCCTGAGCATCGTCGCATTCCTGTTGGTGCGTGAGCGTGCCAATGCAGAATTGTCTGCCACACGCTCAGCGTCCAACATCGTGCAATTGATCGACGCCGACGTACTGCGCAATGTCGAACTCTATGACCTGTCCTTGCTCGGCCTGATCGCGGCCTCGCAGCGAGAAGACCTCAAGCAAGTCTCCGCCGCCATCCGCCATCTGGCCTTGTTCGACCGCGCCACCGCTGCGCCGTACAAGGGCGACATTCTGTTGCTCGACAACAAGGGCGACGTGATCGCCGACTCAGCGTCGGTGGAGCCCAGAAAGGGCAATTTTGCCGATCGAGAGTATTTTCAGTCCCACGTCAACAATCGCGACCCGGGCATGTTCATCAGCCGTCCCTTCCGCTCAAGGCAGGCTGAACACGAATGGCGAATCAGCTTCAGTCGCCGGGTCAGCGGCTCGCAGGGCGAATTCCTCGGCGTGGCCGAAGCTGCCATGCGCTTGAGTTACTTCGATCAGTTGTTCAACAGCTTGAGTATCGGCAAGGACAGCTCGGTCAACCTGATCAGCTCGGACGGCATCCTGTTGGCCCAGGAACCGCGACTGGCCGAAGAGCTGATTGGCAAGGACTTCAGCAGCCGACCCAACTTCCAGCGCATCGTCAAAGAAGGCAACGGCAGCTTCACCAGTGTTTCAAGCCGCTACCAGGACAAACGCCTGTACACGTTCTCCAAGGTGGGCAACTTGCCGTTGATCGTCATCGTTGCCCTCTCCAGCGACGAAGTGTTTGCGTCGTGGAAACGCACGGCGGTGGTGGTCAGCTCTGCAACCGGTGCCTTGTGCGTGAGCCTGCTGTGGCTGACGTGGTTGCTCCGCCGGGAGTTGCGTCGGCGCCACAACGCCGAACACGAACTGGCGCAATTGGCCGCCACCGATGCGTTGACGGGGCTGGCCAACCGCCGAACGCTGGATCAGGCCCTGCGCCATGAATGGTTTCGCGCACAACGTTCCGGCATGCCTTTGTCGCTGCTGATGATTGACGCCGACCATTTCAAAGCGTTCAACGACCTTCATGGCCATCAGGCTGGCGACGAAGCGCTGCGCTCGTTGGCCAACGTCATCAGCGCCCACATCCGACGACCGGCGGACCTGGCAGCCCGTTACGGCGGCGAAGAGTTTTCAGTGATCCTGGCGGAAACCGATAGCGCGGGTGCGCGGCAGATTGCCGAACACATCCGCAAGGCGGTTGAGCAGTTGCCGATGATTCAGGGCGCCGAGTTGCCGATGACTGTCAGTATCGGGATCAGCACCTGGACGACTTCGAACGATATCAGCTTGGAGAGTTTGCTGTTTGCAGCGGACAAGGCGTTGTATCAGGCGAAGGAAAAGGGGCGGAATCGGGTGGTCGCCACGCAGTAAAATCCAGGGTGTTTGTTCTGGCCCCATCGCAGGCAAGCCCGCGATGGGGCCGGAACAAACACCACCTCTTTCCCGCAGGCATAAAAAAAGGCCACCCGAAGGCAGCCTTTAAAAACTAGAGAGGTTTTTTACTTACACCGCCGCAACGGGACGCATGTAAGAGATCGGTGCAGTGCTGGCGTCTTCGAAAGTCACGACTTCCCAAGCATCTGTCTGCTCAATCAACTTGCGCAGCAGCTGGTTGTTCAATGCATGTCCGGACTTGAAGCCCTTGAACTCACCAATCAGGCTATTGCCCAGCAGGTAGAGGTCACCAATTGCATCGAGGATCTTGTGCTTCACGAATTCGTCTTCATAGCGAAGGCCGTCTTCGTTCAGTACACCATCCGCGTCGACCACAATAGCGTTTTCAACGCTGCCGCCGAGTGCGAGGTTGTGCTTGCGCAGGTACTCGATGTCACTCATGAAACCAAAGGTGCGGGCGCGGCTGACTTCTTTTACGAACGAAGTGCTGGAAAAATCCACGCTTGCACTTTGTGTGCGGTTACGGAAAACCGGGTGATCGAAATCGATCTCGAAACTCACCTTGAAACCTTCGAAAGGGACGAAAGTGGCGCGCTTGTCGCCGTCTTCCACTGTCACTTCCCGCAGGATCCGGATGAATTTCTTCGGTGCGTCCTGTTCTTCCAGGCCGGCCGATTGAATCAGGAATACGAAAGGTCCAGCGCTACCATCCATGATCGGGACTTCGGACGCGGAGAGCTCGACGTAGGCGTTATCGATGCCCAGGCCAGCCATGGCCGAGAGCAAGTGCTCCACCGTATCCACTTTGGTGTCACCACTGACCAATGTGGTCGACATCGTGGTTTCACCAACGTTTTCCGCGCGGGCAGGAATCTGCACCACAGGGTCGAGGTCGGCACGAACAAACACAATGCCGGTGTCGATAGGTGCAGGCTTGAGGGTCAGGTAAACCTTCTCCCCGGAGTGCAGGCCTACACCTGTAGCACGGATAATATTTTTCAGTGTGCGTTGTTTAATCATGGCTTGGGCCGCTTCAGCGCAAATTGCGAACTGGTATCAACAAAGGCTGGCGATAATAGCAGACCAGACCTTTGCTGAACACCAATCACCTTCATAGCCCTGATACATTCCATCAATCAGCCTGACGACGCAGGAAAGCCGGGATGTCCAGGTAATCCAGATCATCTTGCGGATTCATCTTCGCGGCAGTCGCAGCACCGGCCTGAGCCTGGTTGCGCATGACGGTCGGACGGTCCAGGTCACGGTAGTTTACCGCCGGTTGTTCCTGACGAGCGGGCGCCGATTGTTGCGGCTGGGAGGCCATGGAGGTGTGAACGGTGTTGTCGATGACCTTCACAGGCTTCTCGATTTTCGCGCCCAGACCGGTGGCAACCACAGTCACGTGCAGTTCGTCGCGCATGTCCGGATCGATAACGGTACCGACCTTGACCATCGCGTGCTCGGAAGCGAAGGCTTCGATGATGCTACCCACGTCGGAGTACTCACCCAGGGACAGGTCAGGACCGGCGGTGATGTTCACCAGGATGCCACGTGCACCTTGCAGGTTCACGTCTTCGAGCAACGGGTTGCGAATGGCCGCTTCGGTGGCCTCACGTGCACGGTTCGGACCGCTGGCGCAGCCAGTGCCCATCATCGCCATGCCCATTTCGCTCATCACGGTCCGTACGTCGGCAAAGTCGACGTTGATCATGCCCGGACGCTTGATGATGTCGGAGATACCGCGAACGGCACCGGCCAGTACATCGTCGGCCTTGGCGAAAGCCGACAAGAGGCTTGCGTCTTTACCGAGGATGGTCAGCAGCTTCTCGTTGGGAATGGTGATCAACGAGTCGACGCTTTCAGACAGCAGACGGATACCTTCGTCGGCGATCTGCATACGCTTGCGGCCTTCGAACGGGAACGGACGAGTCACCACCGCAACGGTGAGAATCCCCATTTCCTTGGCCACTTCAGCAATGATCGGCGCAGCACCGGTACCGGTACCACCGCCCATGCCGGTGGTGATGAACACCATATTGGTGCCCTGCAGGACTTCGGCAATGCGCTCACGGTCTTCGAGAGCGGCCTGACGACCTACTTCAGGGTTGGCGCCGGCGCCCAGGCCTTTGGTCACGCCGGTGCCCAGTTGCAGGATGGTCCGCGCGCCGATGGATTTCAGCGCCTGGGCATCAGTGTTGGCGCAGATGAATTCAACGCCTTCAATGTTGCTCTTGACCATGTGGTTGACGGCGTTGCCGCCGCCTCCGCCAACACCGATAACTTTGATTACCGGGCTTGCGGGGATGTTGTCTACGAGTTCGAACATTTTCCCTCTCCTTTCATTTCTCTAGTTTTTTCGCCTACTGCCTGTATCTACAACGGTGCTGCGGTAAATCTTTAGAAGTTGCCTTGTACCCAGCTCTTGATGCGATCGAGCAAGGCGGCTTTCGGTTCTTCATTGCTGTAGCTGTCACGGCTGCTGATGCCCGAGAACGAAATCCCGTCGGACTGCTTCTGCAGGCCGTACATCAACAGGCCCACGCCGGTGGAATAAATCGGGTTGCGCACCACGTCGTCCAGGCCCTTGACGCCATGGGGCACGCCCAGGCGGACCGGCATGTGGAAGATCTCTTCGGCCAGTTCGACCGCGCCTTCCATTTTCGAGGTACCGCCGGTCAGCACGATGCCGGCCGGGATCAGGTCTTCGTAGCCACTGCGGCGCAGTTCGGCCTGGATCAGCGTGAACAGCTCGTCGTAACGCGGCTCGACCACTTCGGCAAGGGCCTGGCGGGACAGCTCGCGCGGTGGACGGTCGCCAACGCTTGGCACCTTGATGGTTTCACCGGCACCGGCCAGCTTGGCCAGGGCGCAGGCGTAGCGAATCTTGATTTCTTCGGCGTACTGGGTCGGGGTGCGCAACGCCATGGCGATGTCGTTGGTCACCTGGTCGCCCGCAATCGGGATCACCGCGGTGTGACGGATCGCGCCTTCGGTGAAGATCGCGATGTCGGTGGTGCCGCCGCCGATGTCCACCAGGCATACGCCCAGCTCTTTCTCGTCGTCGGTCAGGACCGAATAGGCCGACGCCAGTTGCTCGAGAATGATGTCGTCGATTTCCAGACCGCAGCGACGCACGCATTTTTCAATGTTCTGTGCAGCGTTGACGGCGCAGGTCACCACGTGGACCTTGGCTTCCAGACGCACGCCCGACATGCCCAGCGGCTCACGAACGCCTTCCTGGTTATCGATCACGTAATCCTGCGGCAAGGTGTGCAGCACGCGCTGGTCAGCCGGGATCGCCACGGCCTGGGCGGCGTCGAGGACGCGCTCAAGGTCGGCGGCGCTGACTTCGCGATCACGAATCGCCACGATGCCGTGGGAGTTCAGGCTGCGGATGTGATTGCCGGCCACGCCGACGAACGCCGAGTGGATCCGGCAACCGGCCATCAGCTGCGCTTCTTCGATCGCGCGCTGGATCGATTGCACGGTGGACTCGATGTTCACCACCACGCCTTTCTTCAGGCCACGGGACGGATGAGTGCCGATCCCGACGATTTCGAGCGTGCCGTCGTCCGAGACCTCGCCGACCAGCGCCACCACCTTGGAGGTGCCGATATCGAGACCGACGATCATTTTGCCGCTTTGCACGTTTGCCATGGGTCCTGCCTCTTCTTAATTCTTCGCGACAGCGGGTTGGGCTGTCGTGGGCGCTACAGGTTCCCGCCAGCCAACAGCGAGGCCGTTGGCGTAGCGCAGATCGATGCGCGCAATGTTCGTAATCTGTTCTTTAAGCGTCTTGTCGTAGATGGCAATGAAGCGGCGCATCTTTTCCACCAGCTTGCCGCGTCCCAGCAGCAGTTCGATCCCCGGGCCCGCGCTGCCGGCGCCGGTGGTCAGGAACCAGCTGCCTCGTTCACGCAACTCCAGGCGTGCAATCGAGAAGCCCAATGGCCTGAGCATCTGGCTCAGCACCTGGTATTGCTGCATCACTTGCTGTTGCGCCCGTTGTGGGCCGAACAGCTGTGGCAAGTGTTCGTAATTGGCCAGCTCACGCGGGGTGAATGCCTGGCCCTGGTTGTTCAACAGCGATTCATCGCCCCAACGGGCCACCGGCAGTTGTTCTTCCAGGCGGATCACGACTTGATCCGGCCACACCCGACGCACTTCGGCGTGGGCAATCCATGGCATCGTTTCAAGCTCGGTGCGCATGCTCGCAAGATCGATGGTGAAGAAGCTCGACGCCACATAAGGGGCAATTCGCTGCTGCACCGCTTGCTGGCTGATGTAACTCAAGTCGCCCTGCACTGCGATTTTGGTGATCGGCCGGTCGGCGTAGGGCAGCAAACGCTGCGCGCCTTCGTAAGTGCCGAACCCCAGCGCCACCAACAGCACCGGCCAGAACAGGCTTTTCAGAAAACCAAAATTGGCTTTCGGCAGGCGCGCAGACATCGGCTCTTTGGCCACCATTCGGCTGGCACCCCGCGGCACCGGCTTGCGGCCGGGTGCTGGAGGGGGCTGATGTCTCAGCTGTGCGCCTTGCATGGTCTTAACCTCGCGGCTCTTGGTTGCTGGCAGTACTTGCGGCCAGAATTGCCAGAACCAGTTGCTGGAAATCCAGACCGGCAGCACGGGCCGCCATCGGCACCAGGCTGTGATCGGTCATGCCCGGTGCCGTGTTGACTTCGAGGAACCAGAACTGCCCGTCGGCGTCCTGCATCACGTCCGCCCTGCCCCAACCGGCGATACCCAGCGCCTCACAGGCCTTCGCCGTGAGGTCCATCAGTTCTTTTTCCTTGGTGCTGTCCAGGCCACATGGGATCCGGTACTGGGTATCGGAAGCCACATACTTGGCGTCGTAGTCGTAGAAGCTGTGAGTGGTGCCCAGGGCAATCGGTGGCAACACCTGGTCACGCAGGGTGGCGATGGTGAACTCCGGACCTTGAATCCATTGCTCGACCAACACTTGCGAATCGTAGGTACTGGCCGCTTTCCAGGCGTCGATCAATTCCGACGCGGACGTCACTTTGGCCATCCCGATACTTGAACCTTCATGGGCCGGTTTGACGATCAAAGGGAAGCCCAGTTCCGTCGCTGCCGAAATACAATCGGCCTCAGAGCTCAGTACCGCGTGACGTGGCGTCGGGATGCCGAGGCTGTGCCAGACCTGTTTGGTCCGCAGCTTGTCCATGGCCAGCGCCGAAGCCAGAATGCCGCTGCCGGTGTACGGAATACCCAGGCATTCAAGCAGGCCCTGCATGCTGCCGTCTTCACCGCCACGACCGTGGAGGATGACAAAGGCGCGGTCGATCTTTTCGTTCAGCAAACGCTGCAGAAGGTCATCGCCCACATCGAGGCCGAACGCGTCCACACCAGCGCTCAGCAGCGCGTCGAGGACAGCGTTACCGGACTTCAGGGACACTTCACGCTCGGCACTCTTGCCGCCGAACAGCACGGCGACGCGGCCGAAGTCTTTCGGCGCGACCGTGGAGACGAGGTTGGCGTAGGCAGCAGTCATTTCAACTTCCCCGCAGTCGGCGCGGCAACAGCACCCGCGAATAGCGGACTGGCCAACAGTTTCGGGGCGAGACCACCGATATCACCGGCGCCCTGGCACAGCAGGATGTCGCCGGCACGCAACAGCGGCTTGACGATCGGTGCGAGGTCGACACCACGTTCGATGTAGATCGGGTCGAGCTGACCGCGCTGACGGATGCTGTTGCACAGCTTGCGGCTGTCGGCGCCCGGGATCGGTTCTTCACCGGCCGGGTAGACTTCCATCAGCAGCAAAACGTTGGCATCGGCCAGTACATTGACGAAGTCGTCGTACAGGTCGCGGGTGCGGCTGTAACGGTGCGGCTGGTACACCATCACCAGACGGCGCTCCGGCCAGCCACCGCGGACGGCTTTGATCACAGCCGCGACTTCCGTCGGGTGGTGACCGTAGTCGTCGACCAGCATCACGTTGCCGCCTTCTACCGGCAGTTCGCCGTAGACCTGGAAGCGTCGACCAACACCCTGGAAGCCGGACAGGCCCTGGACGATGGCTTCATCGCTGACGCCCTCGTCGGTGGCGATGCAGATGGTGGCCAGCGCGTTCAATACGTTGTGGTTACCCGGCATGTTCACCGAGACATCCAGCGGATCGCGATCAGGGCGCAGCACGGTGAAGAAGGTCTGCATGCCTTGCTGGCGCACATTGATGGCGCGCACGTCGCAGTCATCGCCGAAGCCATACGTGACCGTCGGGCGTTTCACCAGCGGCAGGATTTCACGCACCACCGGATCGTCCAGGCACACCACTGCCAGACCGTAGAACGGCAGGTTGTGGAGGAACTCGACGAAGGTTTTCTTCAATACATTGAAGTCACCGCCGTAGGTCGCCATGTGGTCGGCGTCGATGTTGGTGACCACGGCCACCAGCGGCTGCAAGTGCAGGAAACTGGCGTCGCTTTCGTCGGCTTCGGCGATCAGGTAGCGGCTGGTGCCAAGCTGGGCATTGGTGCCCGCGGCATTCAAGCGGCCACCGATGACGAACGTCGGGTCCAGGCCACCGGCCGCGAACACCGAAGCGATCAGGCTGGTGGTGGTGGTCTTGCCGTGCGTACCGGCGACGGCGATGCCGTGGCGATAGCGCATCAGCTCGGCCAGCATTTCGGCACGCGGCACCACAGGGATGCGACGTTCCAGCGCGGTGGCGACTTCCGGGTTGGACGTGTTCACGGCGCTCGACACCACCAGCACATCAGCAGCAGCAGCGTTTTCAGCACGGTGACCGATAAAGATGTGCGCGCCAAAAGACTCGAGACGCTCGGTCACTGGCGAAGCTTTCAGGTCGGAACCGGACACTTCATAGCCCAGGTTCAGCAACACTTCGGCGATGCCGCACATGCCCACGCCGCCGATGCCGACAAAGTGGATGCGACGGATGCGGCGCATTTCCGGTTGCGGCATGGCTTTCTGTTTCTCAACCATGGGCCACCTCCAGGCAGGTATCGACCACGTTACGGGTGGCATCGGGTTTGGCCAGGCGGCGTGCCGCAGTGGCCATGTCGTTGAGTCGTTGTGGTTGCATCAGGACCTCTGTCAGGCGTGCGGCAAGATCCGCTGCGCCAGTCGTTCTTTGCGGCATCAGGAAGGCAGCGCCTTCGCGGGCCAAATAATCGGCGTTGCGGGTCTGGTGATCGTCGATCGCGTGGGGCAAAGGCACCAGCATCGAGGGCAGACCGGCGGCAGCCAGCTCACTGATGGTCAATGCGCCTGCGCGGCACACCACCAGGTCGGCCCAGCCATAGGCTTGGGCCATGTCTTTGATGAAAGGCTGCACTTGCGCCTCGACGCCAGCCGCGCGATAGCGCTCTGCAGTCACTTCATCGTGGTTTTTGCCGGCCTGATGAAACACTTCCGGGCGCAGGTCGGGGGCGACTTGCGACAGGGCTTCAGGCAGCAACTTGTTCAACGGCTCTGCGCCCAGGCTTCCGCCCAGAATCAGCAAACGCGCCTTGCGACCCGCCAGGGCGGGGCGCTGTGTTTCGAGGAACAGCTCGGTGCGCACCGGGTTACCGGTGGTCCGACGGCTGTCCGACAGGGTAAAGGTGTCGGGGAACGCTTCACAGACTCGGGCGGCCAACGGCACCAGCAACCGATTGGCGGTACCGGCCACGGCGTTCTGCTCATGAACGATCACCGGCACGCCGGCCAGTTTGGCTGCAACGCCGCCGGGGCCGGTCACATAACCACCGAAGCCGACCACGCACACCGGCCGCAGCTGACGAATGATCGCCCGCGCCTGCCAGACGGATTTGAGCACCATGAACGGGGCCTTGAGCAGGGACAACTTGCCCTTGCCGCGCAGACCGGTGGCGTTGATCCGATGCAGCTCGATGCCGGCCATCGGCACCAGTTCGTTCTCAATCCCACGCGGTGTTCCGAGCCAGTGCACGGTGTAACCGCGGGCCTGGAATTCGCGCGCGCACGCCAGCGCCGGGAACACGTGTCCACCGGTACCGCCCGCCATGATCAAGACGTTAGCGCCCATGGGTCGGCTCCTCGGCGAAGTCGCTCTCATGGAACTCCATCTCTTCGCTGCCCAGGTGGGTTCGACTCTCCCACTCGATGCGCAACAACAAGCCAAGACAGGCACCGCAGATCACCAACGAACTGCCGCCATAACTGAGGAACGGCAGGGTCAGGCCTTTGGTCGGCAGCAAGCCGACGTTCACCCCGATATTGATCAGGAACTGGCCGATCCACAGGAACGACAGGCCGTAAGCGATGTAGGCGGCGAAGAATTGCTTGGCCTTCTCGGCCCAATAGCCGATGTACATGCCACGCACGCAAACAAAGACGAACAACGCCACCGTGCACAAGGAACCCACGGCACCCAGTTCTTCGGCCAGGACCGAGAACACGAAGTCGGTGTGGGCTTCCGGCAGGTAGAACTGTTTCTGCACGCTGTTGCCCAGGCCAACGCCCAGCCATTCGCCGCGACCGAACGCGATCAACGCCTGCGACAACTGGTAGCCGGCACCGAACTGGTCAGCCCATGGGTCGGCAAAGTTGGTCAGGCGCGCCATTCGATACGGTTGCACTTGAATCAACAGCACCACCGCCCCGACCGCCAGGACCACCATCAAGGAGAAACGGAACAGTCCGACCCCGCCGAGGAACAGCATCGCCGCCGCCGCGCCCATCATGACCACGGTGGCGCCGAAGTCCGGCTCCATCAGCAACAGGCCGGCCATGGGCAGCAGAACGATGAACGGCTTGAAGAAGCCCATCCAGCTTTCGCGCACTTCTTTCTGGCGACGCACCAGATAACCGGCGAGGTAGATCACCACGAACACCTTGGCGATCTCGGACGGCTGGACGTTGAAGAAACTGAAGCCGATCCAGCGCATCGAACCGTTCACTTCACGGCCGATCCCCGGGATGATCACCATCACCAGCAAACCGAATGCACCAATCAGCATCAACCAGCCAAGGCGTTGCCAGGTGGCGATCGGAATCATCATGGTGACGACGCAGGCACCCAGGCCCAGCACGATGTAGATCAGGTGGCGAATCATGTAGTACAGGGCACTGCCCGACTGCACGGCCGCCACTTCGGTCGACGCCGAGGCGATCATGACCAGCCCGAGGCCGATCAAGGCCAGGCAACCGGCGAGCATCGGGAAGTCGAGGTCGATGCCGCGCCCGGTGATGATCGGCGACGGATAGGGCTTGATGATATTGAGCAGGCTCATGCCAGTTCCTCCACGGCGCGGACGAACTGATGACCACGGTCTTCGTAATTCTTGAACATGTCGAAACTGGCGCAGGCAGGCGACAACAGCACGACGTCGCCCGGTTGCGCAGCGGCGCGGCATTGTTCGACGGCTTCGATCAGGGAAGCGGCGCGGATCAGTGGCACGGCATCGCCGATGGCCTCACCGATCTTGTCGGAGTCGCGGCCCATCAGGATCACGGCGCGGCAGTTGGCCGCCACCGGATCCCGCAGATCATTGAACTCGGCACCCTTGCCATCGCCACCGGCGATCAGCACGACCTTACCGTCGATGTCCGCGCCCAGTCCTTCGATGGCCGCCAGTGCGGCGCCGACGTTGGTGGCTTTGGAATCGTTGTAGTAGCCCACGCCATCCAGGTCCCGGACCCATTGGCAGCGATGCTCGAGGCCAGCGAAGGTACGCAGGCTCGAGAGCATGGCGTCGAACGGCAGGCCGACGGCGTGGCCCAGCGCCAAGGCCGCGAGGGCGTTGGACTGGTTGTGGGCGCCACGAATCTTCAACTCGCGCACCGGCATCAGGTTCTGGAATTCGAAGGCCAGGTACTTCTCGCCGTCTTCTTCGCGGATACCGAAAGCCTTGAAATCGGGCTTGCTCAAACCGAAGGTCCAGCACGGCTGGCCCTCGCCCATCAGCGGACGGCTCAGGGCATCCTGACGGTTGACCACAAACTGTTTGGCGCCACGGAAGATCCGGTGCTTGGCCAGGTGATAGGCCGGCAGACCGCTGTAGCGGTCCATGTGGTCTTCACTGACGTTGAGCACGGTCGCCACTTCGGCGTTGAGTTGATCGGTGGTTTCGAGCTGGAAGCTCGACAACTCCATCACGTACAACTCGACGTCGTCGCTGAGCAAATCCAGCGCCGGCGTACCGAGGTTGCCACCGACAGCGACACGCTTGCCCGCCGCCAGAGCCATCTCGCCGACCAGGGTGGTAACGGTGCTTTTCGCGTTGGAACCGCTGATGGCGACAATCGGCGCCTTCGCGTTACGCGCGAACAGCTCGATGTCACCGGACAATTTCACGCCGCGGGCGGCAGCAGCCTGCAGGGCCGGGGTCGCCAGCGCCAGGCCGGGACTCACGTAGAGCTCGTCGGCACGGCACAGGAACTCGACGTCCAGCTCGCCACAACGCACTTCCACGTGCGGATAGTCACGCTTGAGCGTGGCCAGTTCCGGTGGATTTTCCCGCGTATCGGCCACAGCAAACGACGTGCCCCGGTTCGCCAGGAAGCGAACCAGGGACATGCCGCTCTTGCCGAGGCCGACAACGATGCGGAAGTGGTCAGAAGCGATCAGAGACACTCGTTCTACCTCAGCTTCAGGGTGGCAAGGCCGACCAATACGAGAATCACGGTGATGATCCAGAAACGGACGATCACACGCGGCTCGGGCCAGCCCTTGAGTTCAAAGTGGTGGTGAATCGGTGCCATGCGGAACACACGGCGACCGGTCAGCTTGAAAGAAGCAACCTGGATAACCACGGACAGGGTTTCCATCACGAACACGCCGCCCATGATGAACAGGACGATTTCCTGACGGACGATCACCGCAATGGTGCCTAGGGCCGCGCCCAACGCCAGCGCGCCGACGTCGCCCATGAAGACCTGCGCCGGATAGGTGTTGAACCAGAGGAAACCGAGGCCCGCACCGATCAAGGCACCGCAGAACACAATCAACTCGCCTGCGCCCGGAACGTAAGGGATCAGCAGGTATTCAGCGAATTTCACGTTACCGGACAGGTAGCAGAAGATGCCAAGACCGCCACCGACCATCACCGTCGGCATGATCGCCAGACCGTCGAGGCCGTCGGTCAGGTTGACCGCGTTGCTCGAGCCGACGATCACGAAATAGGTCAGAACGACGAAGCCTATGCCCAGCGGAATGCTGTAGTCCTTGAGCATCGGCAGGATCAGGGTGGTTTCCACCGGCGTCGCAGCGGTCATATAAAGGAAGATCGCCGCGCCCAGGCCGAACACCGACTGCCAGAAATACTTCCAGCGGCTCGGCAGGCCTTTGGAGTTTTTCTCGATCACTTTGCGATAGTCGTCGACCCAGCCGATAGCGCCGAACAGCAAGGTCACCAGCAACACGGTCCAGACGTAACGGTTGCTCAGGTCAGCCCAGAGCAAGGTGCTGACGCCGATGGACGACAGGATCAGTGCGCCGCCCATGGTCGGGGTGCCCGACTTGGACAAGTGCGATTGTGGACCGTCGTTGCGAACGGATTGACCGATCTGACGGTTCTGCAACGTGCGGATCATCCACGGGCCATAGCACAGCGACAAAACCAGCGCAGTCAGCACACCGAGGATCCCGCGCAGGGTCAGGTACTGAAAGACCGCGAAGCCTTTGTAGAACTGTTGCAGATACTCCGCTAGCAGCAGCAGCATTAATGTTTCTCCAGGCTGGACCCGCACAAAGCGGCGACGACGTTTTCCATCGCAGCGCTGCGCGAGCCCTTGATCAAAATGGTGGTGTTGGTGTCTTGCTCGGCGCCCAGGGCCTTGATCAGTTCAGCCTGAGTGCTGAAGTGAAAGGCCTGTGGACCGAAAGCGTTCACGGCGTGAGCCATCAGTGGCCCGACGGCGTAGAGCGCGGAAACCTTGCCGCGGGCGTATTCGCCCACATCGCGGTGCCCCTGCTCCGCCCAATCGCCCAATTCGCCGATATCCCCGAGCACCAGAACAGTGCGGCCGGAAAAGCCGGCGAGTATATCAACGGCGGCGCACATGGAGGTGGGGTTCGCGTTGTAAGTGTCATCGATCACGCGCATGCCATTTGTGGCCAGTTGCGCGACAGTGCGACCCTTTACCGGTTGCACGGCACCGAGGCCGGTGGCGATGCCGAACAGCGACACGCCCAGGGCATGCGCGGCAGCGGCGGCGGCCATGGCATTGGCGACGTTATGGGTGCCGAGCAGGTTCAGTTGAACGCGCTCCACACCTTCAGGACTGTGCAGATTGAAAGCCGGGCAACCGCGCGCATCGCGATCCAGGTCGCTGGCGTAGAAGTCGGCGCTTGGGTTGTTCAGGGCGAAAGTCAGCACTTTGCGACCGCCCGCACGAGCCTTCCAGATGCCGAACGCCTTGTCGTCAAGATTGAGAACGGCGACGCCATCGGCCTCCAGCCCTTCAATGATCTCGCCCTTGGCTTCAACGATTTTGTCCGGCCCGCCGAACTCGCCGACGTGGGCGGTCCCGGCGTTGTTGAGCACGGCCACATGCGGCTTGGTCATGCCGACGGTGTAGGCAATTTCACCAAGACGCGATGCACCGAGTTCAATGACGGCGGAGGTATGTTCCGGCGCGAGTTCGAGCAGGGTCAACGGTACGCCGAGGTCGTTGTTCAGGTTGCCACGTGTCGCCAGTACCGGACCGCGGGTGCGCAGGATGCTGGCGAGCATTTCCTTGACCGTGGTTTTGCCGCTGGACCCGGTGATCGCCGCGACCGGGTGGGTAAACGCGGCACGGTTCATCGCGCCCAACTGGCCCAACGCCTGGCGGGTGTCCTTGACCAGCAATTGCGGCAGCGCGCTGTCGGCGACTTCGCGCTCGACCAGAGCGGCAACCGCGCCTTTGCTGGCGACGTCGTTCAAATAGTCATGACCGTCGAAGCGCGGACCGGTCAGAGCAATAAACAGTTGGCCCGGTTTGATCGCGCGGCTGTCGATGCTGACGCCATCGAACGTGGCATCGGCCGCGATCAATCGTGCATTCAGTGCGCCGGCCAGTTCGCTCAGTTTCAAGGCTTTAAGCATGGGCCACCTCCCACGCGGTCAAGGCGTGATCAGCCTCGACCAGATCGGAGAAAGCATGACGCTCGCCGTTGATTTCCTGATAGTCCTCGTGACCTTTACCGGCCAGGACAATCACGTCATCCGCCGAAGCGCTGGCGATCAACTGGGCAATCGCCTGACCACGGCCAGCGACGAAAGTGACTTTATCCACAGCGGTGAAACCGGCGCGGATGTCATCGAAAATCAGCGAAGGGTCTTCGGTGCGAGGGTTGTCATCGGTGACCAGCACACCGTCGGCCAGACGCTCGACCACTTCGGCCATCAGCGGACGCTTGCCGCGATCGCGATCACCGCCACAGCCAAACAGGCACAACAAACGGCCTTTGGCGTGTGGACGCAGGGCCATCAAGACTTTTTCCAGCGCATCCGGGGTGTGGGCGTAATCGACCACCACCAGTGGCTGAGTGCCGCCGCCCAGACGCTGCATGCGACCAGCCGGGCCTTCGAGTTTCGGCAGGACCTTGAGGATTTCGTCCAGCGCGTAGTCCAGGCCGAGCAAGGCGCCGACCGCGGCCAGTACGTTGCTCAGGTTGAAACGGCCGAGCAAGGTGCTGCGCAAATGGTGTTCGCCCTGGGGCGTGACCAGCGTGGCGCGCACACCTTCATCGTCGAACTGCGCTTCACGGCAATAGAGGTAGGCGCTGGCATCTTCCAGGCTGTAGGTGATCAGGCGCGACTCACGCTTGTCCGCAACCAGTTGACGGCCGAACTCGTCGTCGAGATTGATCACCCGGCACTTCAAATCGTTCCAGGCAAACAGCTTGGCCTTGGCTTCGCCGTAGGCCTGCATGGTCCCGTGGTAATCGAGGTGATCGCGGGACAGGTTGGTCATCACCGCCACATCGAACGCCAGCGCGGTCACGCGGCCTTGGTCCAGGCCGTGGGAGGACACTTCCATGGCGACGGCTTTGGCGCCGGCCTTTTTCAGGTCGGCCAAGGTCGCTTGCACAGCGATCGGGTTCGGCGTGGTGTGCAGGCCACTTTCCAGTGCACCGTAGAAACCGGTACCCAGGGTGCCGACAATGCCGCAATGCTGGCCGAGTAAATCCAGGGCTTGCGCAACCAATTGCGTGACGCTGGTTTTGCCGTTGGTACCGGTCACGCCGACCAGGTTCAGGTGCCGGCTCGGGTCGCCATAAAAGCGACCGGCGATGTCCGACAGCTGCGCCGCCAGGCCTTTGACCGGAATCAGCGGCACGTCGGTGATCGGCAACACGGTAGCGCCTTCGACTTCGTAAGCCACGGCAGCAGCACCGCGCTGCAAGGCATCGGCGATGTGCGCGCGCCCGTCGAACTTGCCGCCAGGGACGGCGAGAAACAGATCGCCAGCCCGCACGTTGCGGCTGTCCAGGGTCAGCTCGCGGATCAATAGATCGCGGCCGGCGTGGGCGAAAATCTTGTTCAGGCTCAAAGACATTAGCCGCGCCCTCCATTGGCTTTCAGTGGAACGACCGGTGTGGCGTTAGCGGTTTGTGTCGGTGGCAGGTTGTCCGGGGTGATGTTCATCAGGCGCAGTGTCCCGGACATCACTTTGCTGAACACCGGTGCCGAGACCAGACCACCGAAGTAACCGGCCTTGGTCGGTTCATCGATCACCACCACGATTGCGTAACGCGGATCGCTCATCGGGCCGAAGCCGGCGAACAGCGAGCGGTAGGAATTCTCGGCGTAGCCTTTGGTGCCCACTGACGTCTTGCGTGCAGTGCCCGACTTGCCAGCCACGTGATACGCCGGCACCTGCGCACGGAAGACACCGCGCGGGGCCTCGATCACCTGGGTCAACATGCCTTGCATGGTTTTCGCGACGGCTTCCGGCAGCACTTGTGTGGTTTGCGCTGGTTTGTCGGTTTTGATCAGGGTCAGCGGTGCGAGGCGACCGTTGTTGGCCAGGGCCGAGAAGGCGTGGACCAACTGGATCGCGGTCACGGAAATACCGTAGCCGTAGGACAGCGTGGCGGTTTCAGCCTTGCGCCATTCGCGGTAGTTCGGCAGGTTGCCGACGCGCTCACCCGGGAAGCCGAGACCGGTGTCCTGGCCGAGGCCGACCTTCTGCGCAAGGCGGAAAATGGTTTCGCCGCCGATATCGAACGCGACCTTACTCATGCCGACGTTACTGGAATTGATCAGGATGCCGGTCAGGTCGAGCACCGGACCTTCGGTCTTGGAGACGTCCTTGATGGTGTATTTACCGATCTGCAAGGTGCCCGGGTAAACCTCGACGGTATCGCTCGGCTTCCAGCGACCGGTTTCGATCGCGGCGCTCATGGAGATGGCTTTCATGGTCGAACCCGGCTCGAACACGTCGATCATGGCGCGGTTGCGCATCATCGCCGGTTGCAGGTTGCGACGGTTGTTCGGGTTGTAGGTCGGCTGGTTGACCATGGCGAGGATCTCACCGGTCTTCACGTCCATGATGACCAGGCTGCCGGCCTTGGCACCGTTCTCGATGATCGCGTTACGCAGCTCGCGGTTGGCCAGGTATTGCAGACGCAGGTCAATGGACAACGCCAAGGGCTTGCCGGCCTTGGCGTTTTTGGTGACCTGGACATCCTTGATAAGTCGGCCACGCCGATCCTTGATGACCTGTCGCTTGCCGGCGACCCCGGCCAGCCATTCGTCGTAGGCCAGTTCGACCCCTTCTCGACCGTGGTCATCGATGTCGGTAAAGCCGACCATGTGCGCGGTGACTTCACCGGCCGGGTAGAAACGCCGGAACTCTTCGATGCCGTAGACACCCGGTACTTTCAGATCGAGTACAGACTGGCCCTGCTCAGGAGTCAGCCCGCGCACGAGGTAGATGAATTCTTTGTTGGCCTGGGCTTCGAGGCGTTCGGCCAGGGCTTTAGGGTCTTGGCCCAGAGCCGCCGCCAGTGCTGGCCATTTCTCTTTGGCCAGTTGCATTTCCTTGGCATTCGCCCACAGCGTGGTGACCGGGGTACTCACGGCCAACGGCTCGCCGTTACGGTCGGTGATCAGACCACGGTGAGCCGGAATCGGAATGTGACGAACGCTGCGCGCATCGCCCTGACCTTTAAGGAAGGCACGGTCGACGACTTGCAGGTCGATGATGCGCCAGCAAATCGCCGCAACCATGACACCAAGCAAGCCCAGCACCAGGCGGAAACGCCATGGGAACAGTGCGCCTTCGAGTTTCATCATGGCGCCACCATCTGCACTTCAGCGGCGCCGGGAATGCGCATCTTCAGTTGCTCGGTGGCCAGCACTTCGATACGGCTGTGCGCAGTCCAGGTGCTCTGCTCGAGAATCAACCGGCCCCACTCCGCCTGCGCCTTGTCGCGCACGCTCAACTCGGCGTACAGCGAGTTCAGCAACTGACGGTTCCAGTGGGCGCTGTACGACACGCCGATGGCCGACACGAGCACGCCAATAAACAGCAGCAGCATGAAAAAGCTTCCGCCGGGAAGAGGCTTGGCGAAAAGCTTGCTCACCGCAGCTTCTCCGCGACGCGCATGACGGCGCTCCGGGAACGTGGGTTGGCTTTGAGTTCGGCCTCGGAGGCGGACTGCGCTTTGCCATGGATTTTGATGATCGGTTCGAACGCAACGTGACGGACCGGCAGGTTGCGCGGCAGGTTGTCGGCTTCGCCTTTTACCAGTTTGCGCATGAACAGTTTGACGATACGGTCTTCCAGCGAGTGGAAGCTGATGACGACCAGACGGCCGCCGATCTCCAGGCAGTCCAGGGCGGCTTCGAGGCCGGCTTCCAGGTCGCCCAGTTCGTTGTTGACGTGAATACGCAGGCCTTGGAACGCACGGGTCGCAGGGTTCTTGCCCTTTTCCCATGCCGGGTTGGCGACTTTCAGGACTTCAGCCAGGTCGGCTGTGCGTTCGAACGGCTTGATGTCGCGACGCTCGGCCACGGCACGGGCCATGCGGCCGGAAAAACGCTCTTCGCCGTATTCCTTGAATACGCGGGCGATTTCTTCCACCGGTGCAGTATTGACGAATTCGGCAGCGCTGATCCCGCGGGACGGGTCCATGCGCATGTCCAGCGGGCCATCATTGAGGAAACTGAAGCCGCGCTCAGGGTCGTCGAGCTGTGGCGAAGACACGCCCAGGTCGAGCAACACACCGCTGACCTTGCCGTGCAGGCCGCGTTCGGCCACTTCCGAACCCAGCTCGGCAAAGCTGCGTTGCACAACGACAAAGCGGCCGTCTTCGGCCGCTAGCGTTTGCCCGGTGGCAATCGCTTGAGGATCCTTGTCGAATCCGAGGACCCGACCATCGGGGCCGAGCTGGCTGAGGATCAACCGACTGTGCCCGCCGCGCCCGAACGTACCGTCCAGATAGCAGCCATCAGGACGTACGGCGAGAGCCTCCACGGCTTCGTCAAGCAGTACGGTGATGTGGTTAAAGCCGCTATCAATAGTCACAGGATCAAATCACGCAGTTCATCAGGCATGGCGCCCGGTTGTTGAATAGCAGCCAGGTCAGCGGCAGAAACCGCATCCCAGGCATCCTCGTCCCACAATTGGAACTTGTTCAGTTGGCCTACCAACATCGCGCGCTTATCCAACTTGGCATATTCACGAAGACGCGGCGGAACCAGAAAACGACCACTGCCATCGAGCTCGAGGTCGACGGCATTACCAATCAGTAAACGTTGCAGGCGGCGGTTCTCTTCGCGAAGCGAAGGCAGTGCGCGCAGTTTGGTTTCGATAATTTCCCACTCATCGAGGGGGTAAACACACAAACACGGATCAACGGCATCAATTGTGACGATCAGTTGACCGGAACTACGCGAAACGAGCTCGTCACGGTACCGGCTCGGCATAGCGAGACGGCCCTTTGCGTCGAGACTGATAGCGTTAGCTCCGCGAAACACGTCAGCGTTTCTCCAAATATTAGCGTTTTACGCTCAAAAAACCCACTTCATGCCACTTTCCGCCACTTGCGCACACTATAGGAATGCGGCCACCGCACCGTCAAGGCGCGGTTTAAAGGAAAAGCCTTACAGAACTGAGATTTAGGAGGGTAAACGGAGGGGTAACGACAATCTGACGGCTGAATTTGCCCGATAACTTGAATCAGCACAGAAGGCTGCGTTCGAAAGTTAAAGTAATTTGTTAAGAGTAAGATTTTTTCGGTATTACGAAAGTGTTCTGGCAACGATTCTGGAAGGAGGGAAAATGCTACTACCAGCGCCCTGCTCAACGATTAAAGCAGGGAGGAAAAAAGGTGGAGAGTCGATCTGTAAGCCGGGTTCTGTCTTGAACAGTCATTCGTCTACGATGGCCATCACTGGACATCTTTAGCAACCTACCCGGTCCCAGCGCGGGCCACGCCTTGGGACCCTATTTGGTCTTGCTCCAAGTGGGGTTTACCTAGCCACGAACTGTTGCCAGACGTGCGGTGCGCTCTTACCGCACCTTTTCACCCTTACCGGCGCCGAAGCGCTTAGGCGGTTATTTTCTGTGGCACTTTCCGTAGGCTCACGCCTCCCAGGCATTACCTGGCACTTCGCCCTATGGAGCCCGGACTTTCCTCCCCCCCCTAATTTTCATAGAGGGCAGCGACTGTCCAATCGACTCTCCGCCGCGAAGGTTAACGGCAGAGCGGCCGAAGAACAAGCGCTAAACACCTTTGGCTGCTCCTGTGCGTCGGGTTTTTACTCGCCCTTCTGTTTATCCAGCGCCACCTGATAGAGCACATTCTTGCGCTCACCGGTAATTTGCGCCGCCAATGCCGCCGCACGCTTGAGCGGCATCTCTTCAAGCAACAGATTGAGAATGCGCATGGCCTCACTGCTGACCGCGTCCTCGGTCTCGGGCACCGACCAGCCCGCCACCAACACCACGCACTCGCCGCGCTGCTGATTGCTGTCCGACTCGACGAACTCACGCAACTCGGCCAGCGGCAGGCCTTTGAGGGTTTCGAAGGTTTTGGTGATTTCGCGCGCCAGCAACGCCGGACGCTCGGGGCCGAACACCAGCTCCATGTCTTGCAGGCACTCAAGGATGCGATGCGGCGCTTCGTAGAAAATCAGTGTGCGCGGCTCTTCCTTGACCAGCTCAAGACGAGCGCGACGACCGACAGCCTTGGCCGGCAGGAAGCCTTCAAATATAAAACGGTCCGACGGCAATCCCGCCGCCGACAATGCGGCGATCAAGGCACAGGCACCCGGGACCGGTACCACATTGATCCCCGCCGCACGCGCCTGACGCACCAGGTGATAACCCGGATCGGAAATCAGCGGCGTGCCGGCATCGGAGATCAGCGCCACATCGTCGCCCGCCAGCAATCGCGTGATAAAGCGACTACCTTCGTCGCGCTCGTTGTGTTCATGGCAGGCCGCCAGCGGCGTGGGAATGCCGAAATGTTGCATCAGGCGCTGGGAGTGACGGGTGTCTTCGGCGGCAATCAACGCGACGTCGCGCAGGATCTTCAGCGCACGTGCACTGATGTCGTCCAGGTTGCCGATGGGCGTCGCCACCACATAAAGCGAGCCAGCAGCGGAATTCAAAGCACCTGGAGCAGTCAAAGCGCACACCTCATGATCGGTAAAAGGCGACATTGTAGCGCGTAGCAGCGCTTGCGATCGCCCCGCCCGCCTCGGGTTTTTCAGGCGTTTGTGCAGCGCTGCAACATTTGCACGAGCTAAATTGATCGATTCACGCCAGTAACATCGCGCCCCGGCCAGTGCTTGGGTACAATTCCACGCTAATTTGATCGAGTATCAGGAACACTACATGATCGCTTGCCTGCGGCTGTTCACTGCCCTCTGCCTCGCTGCCTTGCTGGCGGCTTGCGCCAGCTCGCCCTCTTCCAGCCTTGGCGAACTTCCACGGACCCCGGATGCCAGTATCGAGCAACTGCTCGAACAGGCCACCCAAAGCAAGGATCCGGAAAAAGCCGCGCTGTTGCGCCTGAGCGCGGCCGACCTGGCCTATCGCCAAGGCAATGCCGGCCAGTCCGCGCAAATCCTGCAACAGGTGCCGGTGGAACAACTCAAGCCCGGCCAACAAGTCTTCGCCAGCACCCTGGCGGCTGAACTGGCCATGGCGCGCAATCAGCCCAAGGCGGCGTTGACGGCCTTGAGCCATCCGAGCCTGCAACGCCTGAGCGAGTTGCCGGTCGAGCAACAGGTTCGCACCGGCACTGTCCATGCTCGCGCCCTTGAGGCCGACGGGCAGACGCTGGCCGCCGCACGGGAGCGCATCTTCATCGCACCCATGCTCGAAGGTGAAGCCGCCGCCAAAAACCACGAAGCGATCTGGACCCTGATCGCCTCGCTGCCAACCGATCAACTACAGCCAACCACCAATGATGATCTCGGTGGCTGGATGGGCTTGGCACTGGCGGTGAAAACCGCCGGCACCCTGGAACAACAGCAAGCCGCGATCGACAACTGGCGCGCCCAGAACCCTAAGCACCCGGCAGCCATTCAATTGCCGCTGCCTCTGACCAAGCTCAAGGAACTGGCCAGCCAGCCCCTGAGCAAGATCGCCCTGCTGTTGCCGCAAGACGGTCCGCTGGCCTCGGTCGGCAAAGCACTGCGCGAAGGTTTCATGGCTGCTCACTACCAGGCGCAACAGGCCGGGCAGAAGCCGCCAGCCATCGAGTTCTATGACAGCTCACGCCTGACCTCGATGGACGAGTTCTACCGCAAGGCCCAGGCCGATGGCGTGCAACTGGTGGTCGGTCCACTGGAAAAACCGCTGGTCAAACAGCTCAGCGCTCGCCCGCAACTGCCGATCACCACCCTGGCGCTGAACTACAGCGAAGGTGAACAAGGTCCGGCCCAACTGTTCCAGTTTGGTCTGGCCGCTGAAGACGAAGCCCGTGAAGTGTCTCGTCGTGCTCGCGCCGACGGCCTGCATCGCGCTGCCATCATGGTGCCGAAAGGCGAATGGGGCGATCGCGTGCTGAGAGCGTTCAGCCAGGATTGGCAAACCAACGGCGGCAGCATCGTCGCGACCGAGCGCGTTGACCAACCGGTTCAACTGGCCCAGCAGATTGCCGACATGTTCCAGCTGCGTCAGAGCGAAGGCCGCGCCAAGAGCCTGCAAAGCACCGTTGGCTCGCAGGTAGCGGCCCAGCCTTCGCGCCGCCAGGACATCGAGTTCATCTTCCTCGCCGCGACTCCGCAACAGGCCCAGCAGATCAAACCGACCCTGAACTTCCAGTACGCAGGCGATGTGCCGGTTTACGCCACCTCCCACGTGTTCAGTGCCAGCGGCGACGTGAATCAATACAACGACATGAATGGCATCCGCTTCTGCGAAACCCCGTGGTTGCTGGACGCCAATGATCCGCTGCGTAAACAGGTCACCGCACAATGGCCGCAAGCGGCTGGCAGCCTTGGCCGCCTGTACGCAATGGGCGTGGATGCGTATCGCCTGGCGCCGCGACTGGGCCAACTCAAGGCATTGCCGGACAGCCGCATTGAAGGCCAGTCGGGCAGCCTGGGCATGACTCAGAACCAGCGTGTGGTGCGCCAGTTGCCGTGGGCACAGTTCACCAACGGTCAGGTTCAACGCCTGCCGGACACCCCACGCTGATGCCTGACAGGTCACGCCAGCAAAGCGGTAAAGATGCCGAGCGCCATGCGCTCGAGCATCTTCAACAACAGGGTCTGCGCCTGCTGGCGCAGAACTGGTTGTGTAAACGCGGCGAGCTTGATCTGGTCATGCTTGATGGCGATACAGTAGTATTCGTTGAAGTCCGCTACAGAAAAAACACCCAGTGGGGTGGAGCGCTCGACAGCATCGATGGGCGCAAACGGCAGAAACTGATTTTCGCCGCGCAGTATTTTCTTCAGCGCGAGTCGCGTTGGGCCAATTCCCCCTGCCGCTTCGACGTGGTTGCCATCGACAGCAACCTCGATCAGTTGAACTGGTTGCAGAATGCCTTCGATAGCTGATCGCCTGCGCCCCGAAGCGGACACCAATACCCAACACTTTTGCTCTTTGCTTTGCGGGCTGCACATTCATGTGCCGAGTAGCCGCGCTAATTAAGGTCACACAGATGGACATGCAATCCCGAATTCGCCAGCTTTTTCAGGCCAGTATCGACACCAAGCAAATGGCGATGGACGTACTTGCACCGCACATCGAGCAAGCCAGCCAGGTGATGGTCAACGCCCTGCTCAATGAGGGCAAAATGCTTTCCTGCGGCAACGGCGGCTCCGCCGGTGATGCCCAGCACTTTTCGTCCGAACTGCTCAACCGCTTCGAGCGCGAACGTCCGAGCCTGCCAGCCATTGCGCTGACCACCGACAGCTCGACGATCACCTCGATCGCCAACGACTACAGCTACAACGAAATTTTCTCCAAACAGATCCGCGCCCTCGGCCAACCGGGTGACGTATTGCTGGCGATTTCCACCAGCGGCAACTCGGCGAACATTATTCAAGCGATCCAGGCCGCACATGATCGCGAAATGATTGTCGTAGCATTGACCGGTCGCGATGGCGGCGGCATGGCGTCGTTGCTATTGCCCGAGGACGTCGAGATTCGCGTACCGGCCAACGTCACCGCACGTATTCAGGAAGTCCACCTGCTGGCGATCCATTGCCTTTGCGATTTGATCGACAGCCAACTGTTCGGGAGTGAAGAATGACCCCTAATCGCCTAGGCCTTCTGGCCTTGACCCTGTGCCTCGGCATCAGCGGCTGCACTTCGGTGGTTAAAGCCAGCCGTGAAGCACCCATTGAAGATGACCGCGGTACGCGCACCTTCGGCAGCAAGATCGATGACTCCCTGATCGACACCAAGGTCGGCGTGAACGTCGCCAAGGCCGATCCTGCCCTGGACAACGACTCGCACATCGTCGTCACCAGCTTCAACGGTATCGTGCTGCTCGCCGGGCAAACACCGACTGCCGAGCTCAAGGCCAAGGCCGAACAGGCTGCCGCCGCGGTCCAGCGCGTGAAGAAGGTGCATAACGAACTGCAGGTCCTGCCACCCTCCGGCTTCCTTGCCCGCCAGAACGACACCTGGCTGACCTCCAAGATCAAGACCCAAATGCTCACCGACCCGAACATCCCGGGTTCGCGCATCAAGGTCGTCACCGAGAACGGCATCGTTTATCTGCTCGGCCTGCTGACCAAGCAGGAAGCGGCGCAGGCCACCAATCTGGTGCAGAGCGTTTCCGGTGTGCAGAAGATTGTGAAGTTGTTTGAGTACATTGACTGATATTTGATGACCGACGATGGCATCTCTGAGGTCGCCATCGATCTGTAGGGGCCGGCTTGCTGGCGATGGCGATTTCCAAAACGCCATCGCCAGCAAGCCGGCTCCTACAGTAATAAAAAAGGCGATCCTTGCGGATCGCCTTTTTTATTACTTCACCACTTTCAAACTGGGTCGACCGCTGGGACGCGGCGGCTCGCTGTCGGGCGGCGGAACATCATCTTCCGGCTCGATCTCTTCCTCGTCTTCCATAGGCGATTCCAGATCGAACACCATGCCCTGACCATTTTCCCGAGCGTAAATGCCCAGGATCGATGCGATAGGCACGTACAGAGTGTGCGGCACGCCACCAAAGCGCCCTTCGAAGCTGACCGCCTCGTTGTCCATGTGCAGATGACGCACGGCAGCCGGCGATACGTTCAGGACAATCTGTCCGTCACTGGCAAAACCCTGAGGCACCTGCACCGACGGATACTCGGAATTGACCAGCATGTGCGGGGTGCAATCGTTGTCCACAATCCACTCGTAGAGCGCGCGGACCAGATAAGGTCGACTGGAGTTCATAGCGGCTCCTTAAGCCTTAGCGCATATCGCGTTCGACACCAGACAGACTCGCCTGGAAAGCCTCACGCGCAAACGAGCGCTCCATGTAATCAAGCAGCGGCTTGGCAGGCCGCGGCAGTTCAATACCCAAAATCGGCAAACGCCAGAGTATTGGCAATAGGCAGCAATCCACCAGACTTTGTTCCTCACTGAGGAAAAACGGCTTGTCGGCGAACAACGGCGACACGCCAGTCAGGCTTTCACGCAGCTCTTTACGAGCCACGACGCGGGCGGCTTCCTTGGACCGGGAATCCAGGATCAGATCCACCAGACCACACCAGTCACGCTGAATACGATGAATCAGCAGACGGCTGTTGGCACGCGCCACGGGATAAACCGGCAGCAAGGGCGGGTGCGGGTAACGCTCATCCAGATATTCCATCACCACGGTCGACTCCCACAACGCCAGGTCACGATCGACCAGGGTGGGCAGACTTCCGTAAGGGTTCACTTCAATCAGTTTAGGCGGCTGGCGACCAGCTTCCACGTAAATGATCTCTGCGCTGACACCCTTCTCTGCAAGTACGATGCGCACTCGGTGGGAATAGTGGTCGGCGGGGTCGGAGTAACAGGCCAACCGATTGGTCACGCCCATGGCGGTCCTCCTCGCTTGTTGAAATTATCGGAAGCGGAAAAACGCACGCGCCCAGAAGACGCCTCCCGTAACGTCTGGATCACCAGACTCGTTACACCTTCAGAGACGCCCCTGGGCGCGTGCGATTAACAGCAATTGCTTACAGCTTTATCAATGGACGTCTTTCCAGTATTCACGCTTGAGCAAGTAAGCGAATACGAAGAAGAACGCCAGGTACAGCAACACATAGGTACCGATGCGCTGATGCTGCAGCTTAACCGGGTTAGCCGAGTAAGCCAGGAAGGTTACCAGATTCTTGACCTTCTCATCGAACTGCTGTTCGGTCAGAGCACCGCTCTTCGGCACGATGGTCAGCTGATCGCACGCTTCATGTGTCAGCGCGTTACCGGTCAGCGGATCATATTGCTTCTTGCCGTCTTCGACGATCGGAACCTGCTTGCAACCGACAACCTGACGACCTTGCAGGCCAACCAGGACGTTAGGCATGCCTACGTTCGGGAAAACCTTGTTGTTCACCCCCCAAGGACGCGACGGATCTTCATAGAACGAACGCAGGTAACCGTAGAGCCAGTCAGTACCACGAACGCGAGCGACCAGGGTCAGGTCGGGCGGCGCCGCACCGAACCAGGTCTTGGCGTCTGCCGGCTGCATGCCGATGCTCATGTGGTCGCCAATCTTGGCGCCAGTGAACACCAGCTTCGAGAGCATCAGGTCATGCGGGATGCCCAGGTCATCGGCAACACGCTCATAGCGCTGGAACTTGGCGCTGTGGCAGCCCATGCAGTAGTTGGCGAATGTACGCGCGCCGTCCTGCATGGCCGCTTTGTCAGAAACGTCGATGTCGACTTTTTCCAGCTCGGGACCACCGTGTTCGGCCGCGAAGGACAGGACAGGCATGGCAGCAAGAATCAGTACAGCAAATAGCTTTTTCATCAGCCAGTCACCCTTTCCGGAACCGGTTTGGTCTTCTCGAGCCTGGTGTAGAACGGCATCAGAATGAAGTAGGCGAAGTACAGGAAAGTACAGACCTGCGACAGCAATGTACGGCCCGGAGTCGGCGCCAGAACACCCAGCACACCCAGGATCACGAACGAGATGCAGAATACCCAGAGCCAGATTTTGCTCAGCCAGCCTTTGTAGCGCATCGACTTGACGGGGCTGCGATCCAGCCACGGCAGGACGAACAGCACAGCGATGGCCGCGCCCATGGCGATAACGCCCAGGAGCTTGTCCGGAACCGCCCGCAGAATCGCGTAGAACGGCGTGAAGTACCAGACCGGAGCGATGTGTTCAGGGGTCTTGAAGGCGTTCGCCACTTCAAAGTTCGGCTTCTCGAGGAAGTAGCCGCCCATTTCCGGGAAGAAGAACACGATCGAGCAGAAGATAAACAGGAACACCACCACGCCGACGATATCTTTCACGGTGTAGTACGGGTGGAAGGCAATGCCGTCCAGCGGTACGCCGTTTTCGTCTTTGTGTTTCTTGATGTCGACGCCGTCCGGGTTGTTCGAACCGACTTCGTGCAACGCCAGAACGTGCAGCACCACCAGACCGAGAATCACGATCGGCAGGGCAACTACGTGCAGGGCGAAGAAGCGGTTCAGGGTAATACCGGAAATCAGGTAGTCACCACGGATCCACTGGGTCAGGTCGTTACCGATGACCGGGATCGCACCGAACAGCGAGATGATCACCTGGGCGCCCCAGTAGGACATCTGGCCCCACGGCAGCAGGTAACCCATGAAGGCTTCAGCCATCAGTGCCAGGTAGATCAGCATCCCGAAGACCCACACCAGCTCACGCGGCTTCTGGTACGAACCGTAGAGCAAACCACGGAACATGTGCAGATAGACCACGATGAAGAACGCCGAGGCGCCGGTGGAGTGCAGCAGGCGCAGGATCGAGCCGTACTCGACGTCGCGCATGATGTATTCGACGGAAGCAAACGCTTCTTCCGCAGACGGGGTGTAACTCATGGTCAGCCAGACACCGGTGACGATCTGGTTGACCAGAACGAGCAGTGCCAGGGAGCCAAAGAAATAGAAGAAGTTGAAGTTCTTCGGGGCGTAGTACTTGCTGAGATGGTCTTCCCACATTTTGGTCGCGGGAAAGCGCGCATCAACCCAATCCATGAACTTGCTCATCACGCTTTCTCCGTATCGACGCCAATGACAATGATGTCATCGGTCTCATAGGAATGCGGGGGAACTGGCAGGTTCAAAGGCGCAGGTTGCGACTTGTAGACGCGGCCAGCCAGATCGTAGTGGGAACCGTGGCAAGGGCAGAAATAACCACCTACCCAGTCCTTGCCCAGATCCGCAGGTGCCACTTCTGGACGGAAGGTCGGTGAGCAACCCAGGTGCGTGCAGATACCGATCAGCAGCAGAACTTCTGGCTTGATCGAACGCGTTTCCGGGTCGACATAGGTCGGTTGTGTCGAGTTCTTGGAGGTCGGGTCAGACAGCTGGCCCTCGATCTTTTTCAGATTCCCCAGGATTTCCTCGGTACGGCGGACAATGAACACCGGCTGACCGCGCCACTCAGCAATCATCTGCTGACCTGGTTCGATTTTGCTGACATTCACTTTCACCGGTGCACCTGCGGCTTTCGCCTTGGCACTGGGAAACCATGACCCCACGAACGGGACCGCAGCCCCCACCGCTCCTGCAGCACCCACCACGGATGTGGCTGCTACCAAGAAGCGACGCCGGCCTGCATTCACGCCGTCATTGCTCATTCAGTCCTCTCCCATCAGCTTTGTGGCCTGTTAAATCAGGCGTCTACTAAGTAAAAATCTGAACTTATAAAAATTTTGCCGAATGGTAATGAAAAGCCCCAATTCTGACAAGGTAATTACCGAGGGGCTTCACTGCCAAGCCTTGCAGTATAGGGCTTCTACGGCTGTGGCAAGTTGTCACAGCGCAATTCTTTGATAAATCGCGCCCATAAAAAAACGCCCAGCTTCGCGAGGAAACTGGGCGTTCTTTTTGAACGCGAAAGCGAATTAACGCTTCGAGTACTGCGGACGCTTACGCGCTTTACGCAGACCAACTTTCTTACGTTCAACTTCACGAGCATCGCGAGTAACGAAGCCAGCTTTGCGCAGAGCGCCACGCAGGGTTTCGTCGTACTGCATCAGTGCGCGAGTGATACCGTGGCGGATTGCGCCAGCTTGACCACTTACACCACCACCGATCACGGTGACGTAGATGTCGAATTTCTCGACAGTCTCAGTCAGTTCCAGCGGCTGACGAACTACCATGCGGGCAGTTTCGCGGCCGAAGAAATTTTCCAGGGTGCGGTTGTTGATGGAGATGTTACCAGTACCCGGACGCAGGAAAACGCGTGCGGTTGCGGTCTTGCGACGGCCAGTGCCGTAATTTTGAGTCGCCGACATAATGAACTATTCCGTTAAAACTTCAGTTCTTGGGGCTGCTGAGCAGTATGAGGGTGTACAGCGCCCGCATAGACTTTCAGCTTACGATACATGTCGCGACCCAGCGGGTTCTTAGGCAGCATGCCTTTGACCGCGGTCTCGATCACGCGCTCAGGGGCCTTGGCGATCAGCTTTTCGAAGTTGATCGACTTGATGCCGCCCGGGAAACCGGAGTGGGAGTAGTAGATTTTGTCGGTGGTTTTAGCACCGGTTACACGAATCTGCTCGGCATTGATAACGACGATGTAATCGCCGGTGTCAACGTGAGGAGTGTACTCAGCTTTATGCTTGCCACGCAGACGGCTCGCGATTTCGGTGGCCAGACGACCCAGGGTCTGACCTGCAGCGTCGACGACAAACCAGTCGCGCTGTACTGTTTCCGGTTTAGCAGTAAAAGTTTTCATTCTTTATAGCCTCAGGGGCCGCCCTGTAAATTAGACGGCGGATCTTACTGAATAGTGCGTACTTTGACAAGTCAAAGGCAGCCGGATACAGACGCTTTCGGGGGCTCGGGTCGGCGCGTCCGTTCAACGGCAAGATTCTTCGGCGGCGGCGCATCACTTCCACTGCAGAAAGAGGTGCGCAATTATGCAGATTGCGAAAAATAATTCAACCTGCTTTTATGATTGTTTTGCCCAAGGAGCACCCGATGGACTATCGCCAGCTAGGCCGAACCAATCTGAACGTGAGTGCCATCTGCCTCGGAACCATGACCTGGGGCGAGCAAAACACTGAAGCTGAAACCTTCGCCCAGATCGAACGGGCCAAGGACGCCGGGATCAATTTCATCGACACCGCCGAAATGTACCCGGTGCCGCCGAAGGCCGAAACCTACGCCACCACCGAGCGCTACATCGGCAATTACTTCAAAAGTCGCGGTGATCGCGCCGACTGGATACTGGCCAGCAAGATCGCCGGCCCCGGCAACACCATCGATTACATCCGCGATAAAAACCTGCGGCACAACCGCCAGCACATCACCGAAGCCGTGGACGCCAGCCTCAGGCGCCTGCAAACCGACTACATCGACCTCTACCAGTTGCACTGGCCGGAACGCAGCACCAACTTCTTCGGTCAGCTGGGCTACAAACACAAGATCGAAGCCAATCTGACGCCGCTGGAGGACACCCTCGAAGCGTTGGACGAGCAGGTCAAGGCCGGCAAGATCCGCCACATCGGTCTGTCCAACGAAACGCCATGGGGCACCATGCGTTTCCTCGCCCTGGCCGAAGCCCGTGGCTGGCCGCGCGCGGTGTCGATCCAGAACCCGTACAACCTGCTCAACCGCAGCTTCGAAGTCGGCCTGGCGGAAATCGCCATCCGCGAACAATGCGGCCTGCTCGCCTATTCGCCGCTGGCGTTCGGTTTCCTGTCGGGCAAGTACGAAGGTGGCGCGCGCCCACCAAAAGGCCGCCTGAGCCTCTACAGCCGCTTCAGCCGCTATTTCAACCCGCAATCGGAAGCGGCGTGCAGTCGTTATGTTGCGCTGGCCCGGGAACACGGCTTGGACCCGGCGCAGATGGCGCTGGCGTTTGTCACCCAGCAGCCGTTTGTGACCAGCAACATCATCGGCGCCACAACCATGGAGCAGCTTGAAAGCAATTTAGCGAGTTTCGAGCTGAAACTTTCCGATGAAGTGCTGGCGGGAATCGAGGCGATTCACAAGGATCACCCGAACCCGGCGCCTTGATCGATTCATAGGCCCAATCGCGAGCAAGCTCGTCCCACAGGTTTTGCACACCCCCTGTAGGAATGAGCCTGCTCGCGATGAGGGCCTGACAGTCACCGCAAAATCAAAGCGACCTGGCGATAATCTCCTTCATGATTTCATTGGTCCCCGCATAAATCCGCTGCACCCGCGCATCCGCCCACGCCCGGGCGATCGGGTATTCCCACATGAACCCGTAACCGCCATGCAACTGCACGCATTCGTCGAGCACCTTGCATTGCAGGTCAGTGCCCCAGTACTTGGCCATCGCGGCGGTCGGCACATCCAGCTTGCCTTGCAGGTGCAGTTCCAGGCAGCGATCAACGAAGACCCGGCCGATCTGGATCTCAGTCGCCATCTCCGCCAATTTGAAGCGCGTGTTCTGGAAATCGGCAATCGCCTTGCCGAACGCCTTGCGCTCACGGGTGTAATCGAGCGTCCATTTCAACGCAGCTTCGGCCGAAGCCAGCCCGCCAATGGCGACGGTGAGGCGCTCCTGAGGCAACTCCTGCATCAGGTAAGCGAAGCCCATGCCCGCCTGCCCCAACAGGTTCTCCTTGGGGACCCGCACGTCCTGGAAGAACAGCTCCGACGTATCCTGAGCCTTCATGCCGACCTTTTCCAGGCGCTTGCCCTTGTCGAAGCCCGGGGTGTCGGCCTCGACCAGAAACAGACTGGTGCCCTTCGCGCCGGCCTTCGGATCCGTCTTGGCCACGACAATCACCAGGTCAGCCAGAAAGCCGTTGGTGATAAAGGTCTTGGAGCCGTTGATCACGTACTCGTCGCCATCCAGCACCGCAGTGGTTTTCACCCCCTGCAGGTCGGAACCGGCGCCAGGCTCGGTCATGGCAATCGCGGTGACCATCTCGCCGGACACCAGTTTCGGCAGGTATTTGTGCTTCAGCGCTTCACTGCCGTAATGCAGGATGTACGGCGCCACAATGTCCGAATGCAGAGAAAAACCGATGCCGGTCAGGCCGAGACGACCGACCTCTTCGATCACCACTGCGCTGTAGAGAAAGTCCGCCCCCAGCCCGCCGTATTCCTCCGGCAGGTGCGAACAAAGCATCCCCGCCTCCCCCGCCTTGTTCCAGAGTTTACGGTCGATGTAGCCTTGTTTTTCCCATTGCCCATGGAACGGCACGGCCTCTTTTTCGAGGAACGTTCGCACGCTGTCGCGAAACAATTCGTGCTCGGAACTGAACAAGGTTCTGGGGATCATGCGGCACCTGTCGTTATTGTTAGAGGGAGTTGACCTTCAGAGACTAAGCCTCGCACCCGATACAGGACACTGGACACATCAGACAAAAAATAAGACGATCCAGCCGTCTGGTGACCACTTTCCCCTATAAGAATAAAGTTGAATTATGTCTAACCAAGTCTCCACGCCCTTGCGGCGCGTCAGCATCCTGGCTATCGACCGGGTTTTCGCCTCCACCCTCATGCAAGCCAAGGATTTCTTTCATCTGGCCAGCCTGCGCTACGGCAAACAACTGGGCCAGGGCCTGACACCGGCATTCGAAACCCGGCTGGTCAGCCCCGACGGCAAACCGGTGAACAGCTTCAGCGATGTCATCATGCCGGTGGACGGCGGCCTGGAAAATGCCGACGTCATCATCCTCCCGGCCTTCTGGGACGATTTCGATACCCTTTGCCAACGTTATCCACAGGTCCTGCCCTGGTTGCGTCAGCAACACGCACGCGGGGCGGTGCTTTGCGGTGAGGCCACCGGGGTGTTCTGGCTCGCCGAGGCCGGCTTGCTCAACGGTAAGGAAGCGACCACCTACTGGCGCTTCTTCAATGCCTTCGCCGAGCGCTTCCCACAGGTTTATCTCAATCAGGACAAGCACCTGACCGACGCCGACAACCTGTATTGCGCAGGCGGCACCACCTCGGCGTGCGACCTCTACATCTATCTGATCGAACGCTTCTGCGGCGCCAACGTATCGCAAGCCGTGGCGCGGGACATTCTTTACGAAGTGCAGCGCAGCTATTCGCCGGGACGCATCGGCTTCGGCGGGCAGAAATTGCACCAGGACGTGATCATCCTGCAGATCCAGCATTGGCTCGAAGAACATTTCGCCGACAAATTCCGCTTCGAAGACGTCGCCCGCGAACACGGCATGAGCATCCGCAATTTCATGCGCCGTTTCCAGACCGCCACCGGCGACAAGCCGCTGCATTACCTGCAACGCCTGCGCATCGAAACCGCCAAGGGATTGCTGTCGGGCAGCCGCAAGAGCATCAAGACCATCAGCTATGAAGTCGGCTACGACGATGCGAGCTTCTTTGCGCGGCTGTTCCGCCAGCACACCGAGTTGTCGCCGAACCAGTATCGGCAGCAATTCCAGCAAGCTGCATAGGTCCTAGAACCCAACACAAATTAACTGTGGGAGCGGGCTTGCTCGCGAATGCGGACTGACATTCAACATTGATGTCGACTGACACTCCGCTTTCGCGAGCAAGCCCGCTCCCACAGGGTTTGTGGTGCTTCAGAAGTTTTGAGCTCAAAAAAAGGGCCTGCATGTGCAGGCCCCTTTTTTTATTTTCCGAATAATCCTACGGCTTGTGCGCCCGGGACAGGAATTCGTGCGACTGCATTTCCAGCAAGCGACTAAGCGTACGCTGGAACTCGAAGTTGAGGCGACCGCCGGTGTAGAGGTCCTTGAGCTCGACTTCAGCCGAGATGATCAACTTGACGTTACGGTCGTAGAACTCGTCGACCATGTTGATAAAGCGTCGGGCGATGTCGTCGGTGGTGACGCTCATCTGCTCGACACCGCTGAGCAACACGGCGTGAAAGATCTTGCCCAGTTCGATGTAATCGTTCTGGCTGCGCGGGCCGTCGCACAGTTCGCGGAAGTCGAACCAGGCCACGTCATCACAGGTACGCACGGCGCGGATTTCGCGGTTCTCGATCATCAGCACGTCATTCTCGATGGCGGCCGTGCATTCCGGTGTCAGGGCGCGGAAGCTTTTACGCAGGCTTTCCTGAGCGGCTTCGTCCAGCGGGAAGTGGAACAGCTCGGCTTGCTCGAGGTGGCGCAGACGATAATCGACGCCGCTGTCGACGTTGACGATGTCGGTGTTCTGTTTGATCAGCGCGATGGCCGGCAGGAAGCGCGCACGTTGCAGGCCGTCCTTGTACAGACCGTCCGGCACGATGTTCGAGGTCGCGACCAGGGTCACACCGTTCTTGAACAACTCTTCCATCAGCGTGCCGAGAATCATCGCGTCGGTGATATCGGACACGAAGAATTCATCGAAGCAGATCACCCGGGCTTCGTCCGAGAAGCGCTTGGCGATGATGGTCAGCGGGTTCTTCTCGCCGCCGAGGGTCTTCATCTCTTCGTGCACGCGCTTCATGAAGCGGTGGAAGTGAGTGCGGACCTTTTCCTTGAACGGCAACGCTTCGAAGAAGGTGTCGACCAGGTAAGTCTTGCCGCGACCCACGCCGCCCCAGAAATACAGGCCCTTGACCGGTGCCTGATCTTTCTTGCCAAACAGTTTGCCGAGCAGGCCCGGCTTGTTGTTCGACGCAGCGACCAGATCGTCGTACAGGCGCTGCAAATGACGCACGGCAGTTTCCTGCGCGGCGTCATGGAAGAATTCCGGGCGTTTCAGATCAGCTTGATATCGTTCTAGGGGCGTCATAATTCGTTAGCAAGGCAACAAAAACGGGCCGTCACTGTAGCGACGGCCCGTGGGAATGGCAATCGGCCCTTGGTCGGGTCGAGCCGTTGATTTATTCCTGAACCGGCGTCAGCGCAACCCGCAGGGCGTCGATGGCAACGTCGCGAGCGGCGTTGTCAGCAAAGGTCGGGCTGTCGGCCACGCACTCGCCTTCCAGCCAGACGCTGAAGCTCTGCTCCTCACTGCGCACATCCAACGGCTGACCCGATTGCAGCTGCTTGGTCACCTGGCCTGCTGTTTTGCCGTCGGCGAAGTTGCGCGACAACAGCAGTTGCTCGCCATCGGCCGCCAGCAGACGGAAACGGAAACTGCTGTCTTCCTCGCGGAAGCTGACAAAACGCGCGGCTTTCGCGGCTTTCTTTTTGGTGGTGGCAGCGACTTGGGTCTGAGCGACGAAAGAGCGCAGGCCGACCGCTTCACGCAGTTCGTTGAGGAACGGCGTGGCGACCGAACGGGCCTTTTTGGCGCCGGTCTGCAGGATGTCTTCCAGGTCCGCCGGGCGCTCGATCAGCTGGTGATAACGCTCGCGGGACTCGCCCAGCTCGCTGTCCAGCAGTTGGAACAGACGATTTTTCGCCTCGCCCCAACCCAGTCCCTGCAACAGTTCGCTGCGGAACTCGTCGGATTGTGCTGGCGTGGCAAAGGCCTGGAACAAGGTGAACAGGTGCGAATTGTCCGGATCCTTGGCTTCGCCCGGCGCGCGGGAGTCGGTGACGATCCGCGAAATCGCGTCCTTCATCTCTTTGGCGCTGCTGAACAACGGAATGGTGTTGTCGTAGCTCTTCGACATCTTGCGACCGTCGAGGCCTGGCAGCGTGGCGACGCTTTCTTCAATCAGCGCCTCGGGCATGGTGAAGAATTCTTTGCCCTGGCCAAACAGATGGTTGAAGCGCTGGCCGATGTCGCGGGCCATTTCCACATGCTGGATCTGGTCGCGACCGACCGGCACTTTGTGGGCGTTGAACATCAGGATGTCCGCCGCCATCAGCACCGGGTAGCTGTACAAGCCCATGGTGATACCGGCATCCGGGTCTTCGCCGGTTTCAACGTTCTTGTCCACCGAAGCCTTGTAGGCGTGGGCGCGGTTGAGCAAGCCCTTGGCGGCAACGCAGGTCAGCAGCCAGGTCAGCTCGGGGATTTCCGGGATGTCGGACTGGCGATAGAACGTCACGCGGTCCACATCCAGGCCACCGGCCAGCCAGGTCGCGGCGATTTCCAGACGCGAGCGCTGGATGCGCAGCGGGTCATCGCATTTGATCAGGGCGTGGTAGTCGGCCAGGAAGTAGAACGAATCGGCATTGCTGTCACGGCTGGCCAGGATCGCCGGGCGGATGGCGCCGGCGTAGTTGCCCAGGTGCGGCGTGCCGGTGGTGGTGATGCCGGTGAGGATACGGGTACGAGTCGTCATGGGTAATCGCTTGTCAGACTGCAATCAATTCGAAAGGCGCGGCAGGATCAGATCCTTGAGATCGGTCAGCTTGCCATGAAAAAAGTGTCCGCATTCTGCCACTTTCAGCAGCTCATGGGGACGTTCGAGCTTGTCGGACCACTCGTAAACGAGTTGTGGATCGATCACTTCGTCGGTTTCCGGCTGGATCAGGGTCAGCTCACCCTGCTGCGGCAGTTGATCCTGATCGCCCAGGCGCATGACGGCCGGCGCGACCATGAACAAATGCTTGAGCTGTTCACCCTTGGCTTCCAGGCGTCCGCCGAGACTTGCTGCAACAAAACCACCGAAGGAGAAACCGAACAGGGTCAGCGGCAACTCGGGGTGTTTGGCCCGTAGCCATTCGGCAACGGCTTGGGCGTCGTCGACTTCGCCGGTGCCCATGTCGTGGGCGCCTTCGCTGGCACCGACGCCACGGTAGTTGAAACGCAAAGTAATCAAACCGGCGTCGCGCGCGGTGCGCTGCAGGGTCGAGACGACTTTGTTGAGCATGGTGCCGCCCTGTACCGGGTTCGGGTGGCAGATCAGCGCGATGCCGCGCGGCTGCTCGATATCCAGGTAAAGAGCTTCCAGTTGGCCGACCGGGCCATCAATCACTACAGGGGTTTCGCGCATAAGCAAGGAAGGAACTCCGTGACCTCGAATCGGGTCGACTCGTCTAGCAAATTGTCTGTGCCAATCTATTGCGAGTGAATCGCGGTATACAGCGCAGGTTCGAGCCGTTAACGTAAAGCAAAGCCGTTTATAGAGGAAGGACTCGTGGAACACTCGCTCTTAGTTTGGTTGTTGCCGACTCTTGCCCTGGTTGTGGGTGTCGCCATTGGTTTCCTGATCGCTCGTTTGGTGCCGAATGCCGCGCCGAGCAGCACACAACGTCAGCTGGATGACATTCAGGAACGTTTCGACAGTTATCAGAACGAGGTGGTCACCCACTTCAACAGCACTGCAAATCTGGTCAAGAAGCTGACTGCGAGCTATCAGGAAGTGCAGGATCACCTCGCCGAGGGTGCCAACCGCCTGGCCCTGGACGAGCAGACTCGTCAACGCTTGCTGGCCGCCCTGCACGCCGACGCGGCGCAGGCTCCACGGGAACGCCTGACGCCACCGCGCAATCAGGAGCCGCCTCGCGACTACGCCCCCAAAGCCCCGAACGCGCCGGGCATGCTCGATGAGCATTACGGCCTGAAGAAGTAATCAGGTTTCGCGCGCCATGAAAAAGCCCCCGGACGAGTGATTGTCCGGGGGCTTTTTTGTTGCTGATTGTTTGATTTGCTGATCTGGCCCCATCGCGAGCAAGCTCGCTCCCACAGGGATTTGTGCGTTGCCACTATCTTGTGATCGCCACAGAACGGAGCGAGCTTGCTCGCGATGGGGCCAGAACGGGCGACACAAAAAACCCGCCCGATCGGCTGAGAATCGGGCGGGCTTTTTTACGCCCGGGGTTCAGTCAGGCCTTGGCTGTCACTACTGGGTCGGTTGCGAATACTGCTGCCCCGGAATCGCCTTCAGGTTCACTTCAACGCGGCGGTTCTGCGCCCGGCCATTAACATCGCCGTTGCTGGCAATCGGGTTATCCGGCCCGGCACCGCGAGCCGACAAGTTGGCGCCGCTGACACCTTGCGAGGTCAGGTAAGTCGCCACGCTCTGCGCACGACGCTGGGACAGGTCCATGTTGTGCTGGCGGCTGCCGGTGCTGTCGGTGTAGCCGACGATTTCGATCTGGTTCTGGCTGAACTCCTTCAGCGAGCCGGCCAGATTGTTCAGCGGCTGATAGAAGCTGGAGGCGATATTCGCCGAATCGGTGGCGAACGTGATGTTGCCCGGCATGATCAGCTTGATCTGATCGCCTTGACGCTGCACCTCGACACCGGTGTTCGCCATACTGGCACGCAGCTTCTTCTCTTGCTGGTCAGCGTAGTAGCCGTAACCGGCAGCAGAAGCACCCACGACAGCGGCGCCAATCAGTGCGCCTTTGCCACGGTTGTTGTGGTCGATGGCGGCACCGGCCAGCGCACCGGCCAGCGCGCCGAGACCACCGTATTTCGCGGTTTTGCTCATGCCCGTGGAGCCACCGTCGGCCTGGCCCTGGTTGTCGTAAGGGTTAGGCGAGGCACAGCCAGACAGCAAGGCCACAGCCGTAGCGACAATAATCAAACGCTGCTTGGTGAACATGAAGAGCTCCTGGTTTTTTGCATTCTGTGGTGCAACGGACTAAGGCATTGAACCTTTGCGGGCGTTGGATCATTTCGCTGGACAAAAATTCCACTTGTTACAAATCAGGCCCGCACAAACGGGTTCTCGCGCATCTCATCGCCCAGCCGCGTGTCGGGACCATGCCCGGTCACCACCGTCGCCTCTTCGTCGAGCGTATAGAGCCGCTCCTTGATCGATCGCACGATGGTCGCCTGATCGCCACCCCACAAATCCGTGCGGCCTACCCCGCGACGAAACAGCGTGTCACCGGCAATCAGCAGCTTGGCCTCGGAAAACCAAAAGCTCATGGAACCCGGTGTATGACCCGGCGTGTGCAATGCCACGCCGCACCCGCAAGCCAGTTCTTCATCATCAGCCAACCAGCGATCCGGCGAAGGCACCGGCGTGTAAGGCACACCGAACATCTGGCACTGCATCTCCAGATTGTCCCAGAGAAACTGATCTTCTTTATGCAGATGCAGGGTCGCGCCGGTTTTCTCCTTGAGCTGACCGGAGGCCAGGAAGTGATCCAGGTGCGCATGGGTGTGGATGATGCTGACCACCTTCAAGCCGAGGGCGTCGAGGCGCGCCAGGATCAACTCGTGATTACCGCCCGGGTCGACCACGATGGCTTTTTTGGTGATCGGGTCGCCGATGATCGTGCAGTTGCACTGCAACGGACCGACGGGGAAGGTTTCGCGGATAAGGGTGGGCTGCTGGGACATCTGGGTATGCTCAGAAAACAGGGATGGGCAATTTTGGCACAAAACCGTATCAAGTCTTTTTGTGGACCCTGTAGATCTCAAAATGCGCTATCCCAGCACCCCCAATTCTTTGGCCCGCGCCACCGCCTGCGTCCTTCGCTCAACCCCAAGTTTGCTGTTGATGTGACTGGCGTGGGTCTTGACCGTGTGCAGCGAGATGAACAGCTGATCGCTGATTTCCTGGTTCGAGCAACCTTGGGCGATCAGGCGCAGAACGGCCAGCTCACGCGCGCTGAGCTGTTCGGCAACCGGGGATGACTCCACGACCGGGCGGATAGCCGCAGCCGGAAGCTTCTCTGCAAGGCTCTGGGAAACGGCCGTTGGTGCGCAGAGTTGCAGTTGCCCACGCAGCCAGTCCGGGTGTTCGGTCAGCAACGCGTCGAACGGTTGCAGGACGCCACCGGTTGCCGCTTCCAGCGCCTGGGCCAGCGCCTTGCGGGCTTCGGGTTCACGGCCGCTCGCCAGCAACAGGGTGATTTTCTGCGTCAGCGCCATCACGCTGAGCATTTGCCGTCCCGATTTCTGGCCATGCTCAAGCAGCGCGTTCAAACGCCCCTCGGCCAGCATTGGTTGCCCTTGGATCACCTCTAGCAAGGCTTGCTGCAATTCGATGTGCAGTGGCAACTGTGGATGGAACTCTGGCGGTGCCGCCGCGTGGTCGCCGTTGTAGGTCTGGCCCAGTCGCGCCAGCCAGGCTTCGGCCAGATCGGTACGGCCCTGGGCCAGCCAGAGTTCGCATTTGACCAAGGTGATCATCGCCAGGTAGTAGATCGGCGGCACGTCCCAGATGTGCATCAGGCGTTCAGCTTCGGCGAGCTCGGCGAAGGCTTTGGCGAACTCGCCGCTGCTGCCTTCGAGCCGGGCGATCACGCAGTGGCCGATCAACACGCTGATATCGCGACAGGCTCGTGCTTCACTCAAACCGGCTTGTAGACGCACGCGCGCGGCTTGCGGTTGCAAGCGCACGGCCAGCAAAAAGCCCTCGTACAAGGTCAGGCGCGCACGCACGGCGTAAAGCCGTTGCGGGGATAACCCTTGCAGTCGTTGCAGGCCCTGACGCACTTCTTGCAGTGAACGCAGGATTTCACCGCGCGCCTGCAGCACACGTGCGCGGTCGTAATGGGCCAGCGCTTCGAACAGCGGGTTGCCGACCCGTTGCGCCAACTCCAGCGATTCCCGGTTCAAACTGCGTGCACGCCACAGATCGCCGTCGGCGATCGCCAGGTTGGACAGCGTCGAAAGACACATCAGCCGTTGCCCGTAGCGCTTGGCCGGCAGGCTTTCCAGCGCTTCGGTGCAGTAAAGTTGCGTGAGGGCGCGATTGCCTCGCCCCCGGGCGATGATGCCACTCAGGGCCAGCCATTGCGCCAGCATGGATTTCTGCGCAGTGGCCGACGGGGCTGGCAGGAAGCGGCTCAAGTGCGCCGCCAGCTCCTCGGCAGCGTCCAACTGACAGGCCAGCCCCAATGCCCAGCTGTAGAGCACGATCAGCCGCGGTGTGCTGATCAGCAGGCTGTCGGGCAAGTCCATTTTCCAGCGCAGCAGCATGCCGACATTCTGTTCGGCGAGCAGTTGTTCTTCAGAGAGGTTTTGCACCAGGTTCGCCGCAACGTCCAGGTGCCCGGCGCGCAACGCCTGCTCCACCGCCTCATCGAGCAACCCCTGCGCATTGAACCAACGACAGGCGCGCAGATGCAGGCTGGCGGCCGGCACGATCGACTGAGCGGTGGGCCGGGTACGCAGCAGGTCGGAAAACAAATGGTGATAGCGATACCAGTGACCGTGCTCGTCCAGCGGCACCAGGAACACCTGGTGCGCCTGAAGGAAACGCAGGATTTCAGCACTGTCATGGGCTTCGCGGACCGCGTCGCAGAGCTCGCTGCAAAAACGCTCCTGAGGCGCGGTGTCGTACAGGAACGACTGCACTTCGGCGGGCAGGCAATCGATGACTTCTTCGAGCAGGTAATCGCGAATCAGCCCTTCCCCGCCGTGCAACGACTGCGGCAACGCACCGTCGGTACCGGCTTCGGACGCCGCCAGCAACCAGAAACGCAGACCGGCGACCCAGCCTTCACTGCGCTGGATCAGGTTTTCCAGTGCCTCGCCACGCAAGGAACTGCTGTGTCGATCGAGCAACATGAGGGCTTCATCGTGGGTCAGTCGAAGGTCCTGCTCATGCAACTCAAGCAATTGCCGCGACAAGCGCAAACGCGCCAGATGCCAGTCGGGACGCTGTCGGCTGGTCACCATGACCAGCAAGCCATCGGGCAGATGATTGAGGAAAAACTGCAAGCAACGATCCAGCACAGGGCCCTGTGCCAGATGATAGTCATCCAGCACCAGCAGCAAAGGTGTCATCGGCGAAAGGTGGATGGCCAGTTCATCGAGCAACCCGTCCAGCCATTCTTCGAAGGCGAAGGGCTGATGGCGCTGGCGCATTTTCAGCAGGCCCAGGGCCTGGCTGCCAAGCTTCGGAAAGTAATCCTGAAGACCTTCGAGCAACCGCTCGAGGAAACGCCCCGGATCGCTGTCTCGAGGACTCAACCCCAACCACAGACTGTGCCAATGGGCCGGCAGCCCCTGGCAGAACTCCACCGCCAATGAACTCTTGCCGAACCCGGCGGGTGCGCTGACCAGCAAGAGCCTGCCACCGAGGCCGGCACTCAGGCGCTCGCACAGACGAGGCCGCAGCACATGGCCGTCGGGCAACGGGGGTCGAAAAAAGCGCCCGTCCAGTGCCGCGACGGCAACGCTTGCAGGGCCCGGGAGTGGGGACAGATCAGTCATGGCCGGCTCTTGTTTGAATTGCGGGTGGCGGCGTTGCAGATGTCCGCAGACTATCGGTAAACGAAGAGGGAATGAAGGTTATTGCTACAAATGGCTACAAAAAGAATACAAGCAGAAGTTGCGGGGCTAGAGATGAGGTTTTCCTGACAGACCGTGTCGCCCCATCGCGACGGTGCGACGATTCGACTTGCTCGCGATGGGGGCCGTCAAAGGCACCGAAGACTCACGGAAAAAATCCAGGCAAAAAAAAACGCCCCGAACCAGTCGGGGCGTTTTTCGAGGATGCGGCCTCTGTTCAGTACAGGTTAACGAACCCCGTCCTGACGCAGTGCAGCGGGGGTGAAATCGCTGGTGGTCGCGGTGAAGCCGAAGTCATACGCCGACTTCTCTTCGTTCTTCATGCCCAGTGCCAGGTAACGGCCCGATTGCAGGTCGTACAAGGTTTCCAAGGTGTACCACGGCACTTGCACGTTGTAGTAGTTCTGGGAGTGAGCTTCCGCCACGCGCCACAGTTGATTACGGCCGTCGTAGTGGTCGATCACCGCGGCTTGCCAGGTGTCTTCGTCAATGTAGAAGTCACGTTTGGCGTAGATGTGACGCTGACCTTCCTTCAAGGTGGCAACCACATGCCAGACCCGGCGCAGCTCGTAGCGAGCCAGGTCCTGGTTGATGTGACCGGCCTTGATGATGTCGTCGTACTTCAGTTGCGGCGAATCGAGCTTGTAGCTGTCGGAGGCGATGTACATCTCTTTCTTGCCTTCGAGTTTCCAGTCGTAACGATCCGGGGCACCGTTGTACATGTCCAGGTTGTCGGAGGTCCGCAGGCCGTCAGCCGCAGTACCCGGCCCGTCATAGGACACTTGTGGCGCACGACGCACGCGACGTTGACCGGCGTTGTAGACCCACGCCGAACGTGGCTCTTTAACTTGGTCGAGGGTTTCGTGCACCAGCAGCACGCCACCGGCCAGACGTGCCGGCGCGGTCACTTTCTGCTTGAAGTAGAACAGGATGTTGCCCGGGTTCGCCGGATCGTAGTCCTTCATCTTGTCGCGGAACACGAACTGATCCTGGAAGTACACCAGGCTGTACGAGCCGTTCGGTTGCGGCGTGGCCTGGGTCACCAGACGGGTCACGCTGCCACCGCGATAGCGGGTGATGTGGTTCCAGATGACTTCAACGCCGGTCTTTGGAATCGGGAACGGTACGGCGGTTTCGAAGTTCTCCAGACCGTTGCCGCCGGACACCAGGTTAGTGGAGGTGGCGTTTTTCTTGATGGAGGCAAACACGGCATCCGGCACGGTCGCGCCGCGATGGGACGGGTAAACCGGCATCTTGAAGGTTTCCGGGTAACGCTTGAACATCGCGTACTGGCCCGGAGCGAGTTTGTCCTTGTACTGGTCGACGTTCTGCGCGGTGATGGTGAACAGCGGTTTTTCACTGGCATACGGGTCAGACAGGAAGCCTTTGCCGTCGACGGTGCCGGCGTTTTTCGCCATGGGTTTCCAGGCCGGGATCGAACCGTCAGCGTTGCCCGCCATTTCGGCGCCCATCGGCGTCAGGCTCTTGCCCAGTTTGTCCGCTTCGGCGGCAGGCACTGCCGCCATGACGCTGGTCGCCAGCAGCGAAAGCCCCAGAACTCCAGCGTGGAACAGACTCTTTGTTATTTTCATATGTGTGTTCGTCCTGAAAAAACAGTGCTTAGAAGTTCACGCCGACGCTGAGCGCAACGAAGTCGCGATCATCTACGGTGGTGTACTTGCCGTCGAAGAAGTTGGTGTACGCCAGGCTCGCGGTGTAGGTGTTCTGGTATTCGGCATCGAGGCCCAGGCTCACCGCTTTGCGACCTTCTTCGAAGTTGCCGCCAGGGCCTGGCGAGTAACCGCTGACGTCGTGGGACCAGGCTACGTTCGGCTTGAGGTTCACACCGGCGAACACGTCGTTGTATTCCCAGATGGCCCGACCGCGATAACCCCACGAAGTGGACGTGGTGAAACCTTCGTCGTTGCAGTTGCGGCTGCGGTTGTTGGTCGGAGTACCCGGGCCGGCGCCGTTGATGGTGCTGGTGTTGAGTGCCACGCACGTGTTCGCCGTACCAGTGGCTGGCAACTCACCCGGGCCGTAGACCGGATCGCGGCCATAACGGACGTCGGAAGTGCTTTCCAGTCCGCCAACGTGAGTCACACCCACTTCGCCCACCAGGGTCAGGCGGCTCGCACCCATGACCTGGTCAAAGAAGTGCGTGAGGGTGGTTTGGAACTGGGTGATTTCCTTGCGGCGATAGCCATGCAAGTCTTGACCCGGGCTGGCAGAGAGCAGCGAAGCATTGCCCAGAGCGCCGCCCAGAGGACGTACGCCGGCGAACAGAATGTCGGTGGAGTTGAGCTGCACCGGTGCGTTCGGACGATAGCTGATCTCACCGCTCCACGCCGTACCGGTAGGCAGGGTGGTGGAGAAGCTCAAACCGTAGAGGCGGATGTCTTCAGGGTATTCGATGAAGTATTTCGAGTTACCTGCCACCAGCAGCGGCGCGAGTGCGGCGAACGGACCTGGCAGCGCAGCCGCCGTGTTATAGACCGACTGCGGCGCACCCGTGGCGCTGAAGATCGGCGCACGGCTGTGGTAGTTCATGAAGTAGGCACCGAACTCGGTGTCCAGCGGGTCGAACATGTATTTGAAGGACGCGCCCCACTGACCGCTGTCGCGAGCATCACTATCGCCACCACGCCGAACCAGCACACCTTCCTCGTTGACGTTGACGCCGTTGGCGGCCAATGGACCCAACGCAACGGCTGGAATCTGCGAACGTTTGTTCAGCACCCGCAAGTTGTTGTCGCAACCATCGGCAACAATGTCCGGCTGCGAGAAGAACGTGCCGCAGTTATCGACAACGGTCTGGTCCCATTCCAGCTGGTAGAAGGCTTCTGCCGACAGGTTTTCAGTCAGGCTCTGGGACACGTAGAACATGTTGACCGGGATCAGGCCTTCCTTGATCTCGGCACCTGGACGACGGAACGCGGACACGTCGATCGGGTTGATCGAGTTGATGCCGCCGCCGATGAACGTACTTTCGCCCCAGCTCACCACCTGCTTGCCCAGACGCACGGAACCCGGCTGATCGGCAATGGAGTAGTTGTGGTAGACGAAGGCGTCGAGGATTTGTCCGCCGGAGGACTTGGCGCCTTCCTTGCGACCGTCGTTGCTGACGTTCTTGAATTCCAGGTCTTCGTTTTGCAGCGCGAAGTCGTACCAGTATTTGCCCCGGACAAAGACGCCGGTATCGCCGTACTTCAATTCAAGGTCATGGATGCCCTTGAAGATCTTCGAAAAGGCTTGCCCGCTCTTGAAGTTCAGGTGGCCGTCATCGGAGGTCTGGGACAGGCCGCGCCCGCCGTTGTTGACGCCGATCAGGTTCTTGTTCGGCGACTGGGTCGACACGCTCATCCCCAGGGAGAGCGACGAATCGAACTGACCTTCGATTTCACCAACGTTGAAACTGACGCCGAATGCAGGCCCGGCGAGCGAAGAGGCGAGACTGACCGCCAGGGGCAATTTCGCCCGGCGCCAGAACGTGTTTACTGATGTCATCGACGCTACTCCATGTGCATTATTGTTATGGCAGTTAGCACTTCTAAAAACGTTGTGGATGACGGGGAGCCAAGGCGTCCCGAAGTCACTCCAAAATTGCATCGCCCCGTTTGTGCGTTTGCTTCCGTTCTTAAAAATCCTTGAGCGGACTATAGCCAGCAGGTAGTACTGCTTGATCCCTCTAAAGTGTGATTTGCAGCTGCCGGCCACTCTGGAACAGTCCTTTCGCCAGTCCGACACCTGTCGGCACGGCAAGGATGGCTGAAAATTCGGATTTCACAAGCCAAGCGCTTGCTTGGTGGGGCTGGCGTGCCTTTTTGGGCACGCCAGAGGGCGCTTAAAGCGTCGAAAGGAAGGTGCTGTTGTTGGCCTGCCACTCAGTGATGTCGAGGCGGATACGCTTCTTGTCGAGCTTGCCGACACTGGTCTTGGGAATTTCAGTAACAAGGGCGATCTGACTCGGGATCGCCCACTTGCTCAGGTGCCCCAATTCCACGAATGGCTTGAGGTGTTCCTTGAGCTCCTTAGCCCCGATCTCATGCCCTTCGCGGATCACCAGCAGCGCAAACGGGCGCTCGCCCCACTGTGGATCGGCGATGCCCACCACTGCTACTTCGCGTACCGCCACGTGGCGGCTGATCAGATCTTCGAGGTCCAGGGAGGAGATCCACTCGCCGCCGGTCTTGATCACGTCTTTGATGCGATCACGAATGTCGATCACGCCCATGCTGTCCAGCGTTGCCACGTCGCCGGTGTGCAGCCAGCCCCCGGCCCAGAGCTCGGCGCCCTTTTGCGGTTCGTTGAAGTAGCCCTCGGTGAGCCACGGCGCACGCAGCACCAGTTCGCCCTGAGTCTCGCCATCGGCGGGCAGGAAGTTGCCGTCGGCGTCGACGATCGCCGCCTCCACCAACGGCCCCGGTACGCCAGCCTTGATGCGATACGTGGTGCGTTCGTCTTCGGTGCCGGCCATCAGTTCATCGTTGAGGTGGGCACAAGACACCAACGGCCCGGTTTCCGACATGCCGTAAGCGGCGGTCAGTTGAATGCCCTTGGCCTTGGCGGCTTCGTACAGTGCACGGTTCAGCGCACTGCCGCCGATGACGATTTTCCATCCGCCGAAATCGGTGCTCTGCGCCGCCTTGGAATTGAGGACCATCTGCAGGATCGTGGGCACGCAGTGGGAAAAGGTGACCTTCTCCTTGCGCCACAGCTCCACCAAGTATTCCGGGTCGTAACGGCCGGGATAAACCTGCTTGAGCCCGAGCATGGTCGCCACATACGGCAAGCCCCAGGCATGCACGTGGAACATTGGTGTGATCGGCATGTACACGTCGTTGGTGCCCAGCAGCCGCACGCTGTCGATGGCGCCCATGATGGTCGACACGCCCATGGTGTGCAGCACCAGTTGCCGGTGGGTGAAGTACACGCCTTTAGGGTTGCCGGTGGTGCCCGTGGTGTAGAACGTGGTTGCGACCGAGTTTTCGTCGAAATCCTTGAAGTCGTACTGCGTGCTCGCGGCCGCCAGCAACTGCTCGTACTCGCCGACCAGGTTTGGCAAATCGGCGGTTTTTTCCGGCAGGTCGGTCAGCAGCAGGGTTTTCTCTACCGTGGTCAGGTGCCCGGCAATCGCCTGGTACAGCCCGACGAACTCGCTGTTGACCAACACGAAGCGGTCCTCGGCGTGGTTCATGGTGTAGAGGATCTGTTCCGGTGACAGGCGTACGTTGATGGTGTGAATCACCGCGCCAATCATCGGGATGGCAAACATGCATTCCAGATACCGATGGCTATCCCAGTCCATCACCGCCACGGTATCGCCGGCCTTGACCCCGGCCGCCGTGAGCACGTTGGCAAGCCGCGCGACCCGCTCGATCAGGGTCGGATAGCTGTAGCGCAACTGGTCGCGGTAAATGATCTCGCGGGTTTTCTCGTAACGAGCGCCGGACATCAGCAGCCGCTTGATCAGCAGCGGATACTGGTAAGCGCCTTCGGCGGGGGGGATAACGCGAGTCTGCAACATAAGAATCCCTTTTCTGACTGCACGGTGTTGGCTTTAGAGGTAAACACTCTAGAACCCTTACACGCCGGCCAAATCAGCCAAAGGAATGATTTGCAGAGCCGTACAAATGCTAGCTTTACGCCAGCATCTGCAGGAATTCGCTCCGAGCGATCAATGCATCTCGGTGAAGGCGAGTTTCACGCCGATGGCAATCAGTACCACGCCCATGGTCCGGTCGAACCAATGGCCCATCCGGGCAAAACCGGCGCGCACGCGCTGCTGACTGAACAGCCGCGCCACGAGGCAGAACCATACGGCCGTCGCCGCCGCGAGATAGAGCCCGTAGCCCGCCTGTACCGCCAGCGGCGTGTGCGGGTTGATCACCACGGTGAACAGCGACAGGAAGAACAGCGTGGCTTTCGGGTTCAGGCCGTTGGTCACGAAACCTGAGGTGAAGGCGCCGCGAGGTGTGCGTTCGCCGGCCTCTTTGTGCAGATCGTCGTCGACCGCTTTGGCCGGTTGCGCGCGCAGGGCCTTGTAGCCGATGTACAGCAGGTACGCGGCAGCCGCCCATTTCAAGGCGTTGAACAGCACGATCGACTGGGACACGATCAGGCCGATGCCGAGCAATGAATAGCCGACGTGCAGGAAAATCGCCGTACCCACGCCCAGCGCTGTCCAGGTCCCGGCGCGACGGCCATGAGTCACGCTTTCACGCACCACCACGGCGAAATCCGGGCCCGGGCTGGCGACGGCGAGCAAGTGAATCAGGGCAACGGTCAAGAACTCTGTCCAGTACATGGGGGCTCCTTTGGGGTAGATCGGTCTGATTGAAATTCACAGGTCAACGCCAACCCCTGTGGGAGCGAGCTTGCTCGCGATACGGGATTAAAATTCAACACCTTTGCTGAATCTCAGATCGCTATCGCGAGCAAGCTCGCTCCCACAGGTCCAGCGTCCAGCCTGGCAATGGGTAACCATTTGTTTCATCTGGTAGGCTCGGCAGATTACGCCTTCAGTTCACCGCACAAAAGGTACAGTTGATGACGAACTCTCGCCGCGCCGTTTTCCTCGACCATCCTTCGCTGGACCTGGGCGACCTCGATCTCAGCCCGTTGCGCGACTGCTTTGACGACTTGCAGCTGTTCGCACAAACCACGCCGGAGCAGGTGATCGAACGCCTCAAGGGCGCCACCGTAGCCATCAGCAACAAGATCCTGATCGACGCCAACGCCATCGCCGCCAGCCCTGATCTGAAGCTGATCCTGATCACCGCCACCGGCACCAACAACGTCGACCTCGCGGCGGCTCGTGCCCACGGCATCACGGTCTGCAACTGCCAGGGCTACGGCACACCGTCGGTGGCGCAGCACACGATCATGTTGCTGCTCAACCTGGCCACGCGCCTCGCGGACTATCAGAAAGCCGTCGGTGAAGGCCGCTGGCAGCAAGCGAAACAGTTCTGCCTGCTGGATTACCCGATTGTCGAACTCGAGGGCAAAACCCTCGGCCTGCTCGGCCATGGCGAACTGGGCGGCGCCGTCGCACGGCTGGCCGAAGCCTTCGGCATGCGCGTGCTGCTGGGTCAGATTCCGGGGCGCCCTACCCGGCCGGATCGCTTGCCGCTGGATGAACTGCTGCCGCAAATCGATGCGCTTACCCTGCACTGCCCGCTCAACGAACACACCCGCCACTTCATCGGTACACGCGAACTGGCCTCGATGAAACCCGGCGCGTTCGTGGTCAACACCGCGCGCGGTGGCTTGATCGATGAGCAGGCGCTGGCCGATGCCTTGCGCAACGGTCATCTGGGCGGCGCGGCCACCGATGTGCTGAGCGTCGAGCCACCGACCGCCGGCAATCCGTTGCTGGCCCACGACATTCCACGGTTGATCGTCACGCCGCACAACGCCTGGGGCAGTCGCGAGGCGCGACAAAGGATCGTCGGTCAGCTGACCGAAAATGCCCAGGGGTACTTCAGCGGTAAAGCGCTGCGGGTCGTCAGTTGATAGACTGCGGCACTTTTTTTCACAGGAGCAGTTATGGATCCGCGCAGTGAAGTACTGCTTCGTCAGGCCGAGTTATTCCAGGGTTCGGTGCTGCTGGCCGGCTTGCCCGCCGACGACTTGCTCGGCCGTCTGCCCGACGCCCATGGCTGGTGCTGGCATGCCGGCGATCAAGCGGCGCTGGAGGCACGCTTCCCCGAGCGCAGTCATTTTGGCGTAAACGCACCCGAGCGCGAGTTCGAGACCGCGGTGGTGTTTTTGCCCAAGTCCAAGGACCTGACCGACTACATCCTCAACGCCCTCGCCTCGCGCCTGGCTGGTCGCGAGTTGTACCTGGTGGGTGAAAAACGCAGCGGTATCGAAGGCGCGGCCAAACAATTGAACCCGTTCGGCAAGCCACGCAAGCTCGACAGCGCGCGGCATTGCCAGCTCTGGCTGGTTACCGTGGCCAACGCGCCAGCCGCCAAGTCGCTGGAAAGCCTGGCCCAGACCTATGAATTGCCGCTGGCCGAAGGTCCGCTGAAAGTCATCAGCCTGCCGGGCGTGTTCAGCCACGGTCGGCTGGATCGGGGTAGCGCGCTGCTGTTGGAGCATCTGGACAAGTTGCCGAGCGGCCACTTGCTCGACTTCGGTTGCGGCGCGGGCGTGTTGGGTGCGGCGGTGAAACGCCGTTATCCACACAATCAGGTGACGTTGCTCGACGTCGACGCATTTGCGGCTGCCAGCAGTCGTCTGACGCTGGCTGCCAATGGTCTGGAAGCGGACGTGATTACCGGTGACGGTATCGACGCGGCACCGATGGGTTTAAGTGCAATTCTGAGCAATCCTCCGTTCCATGTCGGCGTCCACACGGACTACTTCGCCACTGAGAACTTGCTGCGAAAAGCGGCCAAACATCTGAAAAATGGTGGCGAACTGCGCTTGGTCGCGAACAGCTTCCTGAAGTATCAGCCGCTGATCGAAGAGCACTTGGGCGTGTGTGCGATCAAGGCCGAGGGACAGGGTTTCAGAATTTATCGGGCCAAACGAGGCTGACAAATAAGTGCTTGCCTAACGGGTTTCGCCTAGGCAGAATCCGCTCCGTCCTAGGGGAGTAGTCTCCCACGAGCGCCATGCTCGTCCGGCATACGTCAACATACTTGGTCCTCAGACCATGGCGTATGCGACCCAAGCGTCCGCATCAGACGGATCGCAGGGTTTGACAAGACCTATGACACGAACACCTTACCCGGGGCGGGAAGGCTGTACGTGTCATAGCCGTGTCGACCCGCCCCTTAGGAAAACCCTGATGATGTTGGACTCTCTGCTCGTTCCCACCGCAATCGTTGCCTTGGCCGAAATCGGCGACAAGACGCAACTGCTCGCGCTCATTCTCGCTGCACGCTTTCGCAAACCCTGGCCGATCATCGCCGGCATCGTCGCTGCGACCCTGGCCAACCATGCGGCGGCCGGTGCGGTAGGTGCCTGGTTCGGCAGTTTCTTCTCGAATGCGGTGTTGCACTGGATCCTGGCAGCGAGCTTCGCCGCGACCGCGCTGTGGACCCTGGTGCCGGACAAGATGGACGACGATGAAGCCAGCACCGCCCGCAAGTTCGGGCCGTTCCTGACCACGCTGATTGCGTTTTTCCTGGCGGAAATGGGCGACAAAACCCAGGTCGCCACAGTGATGCTCGCCGCGCAATACCCGGATTTGTGGCTGGTAATCATCGGCACCACCGCCGGGATGCTGATTGCCAACGTGCCGGTGGTGTTGGCCGGTAACTTTGCCGCGGACAAATTGCCGCTCACCCTGATCCGTCGCCTGGCGGCAGCGGCGTTCCTGATCCTGGCGATTGTGGCGGTGTACAAGGCGATGCAGAGCAGCGGCTGGGTTTGACGTGGTAGGGCGTTAGACCGCGTTATCGTTCTTCGCGGGCAAGCCTCGCTCCTACAGGTTTTGTGTCATATACAAATTATGTAATCGACCAAAACCTGTAGGAGCGAGGCTTGCCCGCGAAGGCGTCAGCGGCATCAACGCCTGACTATCAGGATTTAGGCGCTTTCTCGTACAACGGCATCACCTTCGGAATCGCTGCCTGCAACGCCGCCGTCCGGCTGCTCGAAGACGGGTGTGTACTGAGGAATTCCGGTGGAGCGCCTTCAGAAGCCTTGCTCATCTTGTCCCACAAGGTCAGCGCGGCATTCGGGTTGTAACCGGCGCGAGCCGCCAGTTCCAGACCGATCAGGTCGGCTTCATTTTCATTGGTGCGGCTGTTGGGCAAGGTCATCAACAGGTTCACGCCGTTACTTCCCACTTCCACAAGCTGCACAGGCGCCCCGGCCGCTACGGCAATTTGCTGCGCAAAAGTCACGGGATAGGCCTTGGACAGCGCTTCACGGCCGTGCTCGCGCAGAGCGTGGGCGATTTCATGCCCCATTACCGCGGCCAGTTCGTCATCGGTCAGTTGCAGTTTGTCGATTAACCCGGTGTAGACAATGATTTTGCCGCCAGGACCGCAGTTGGCGTTGAGATCATCGCTCTTGATCAGGTTGACCTCCCACTTCCATTGCGCAGAATCCGGGCGAAACGTTGGCGCCTGAGCAATCAGGCGATCGGCAATCGCCTGAACACGCTTGGCGTCAGCACTGGTTTTATCGAGGATGTTTTTGTTGCTGGCATCGCCCAACGTCTGCTGGTAATCCTGCGCATACGCTTGATTGACCTGTTCGCTCGATAGCAGCGTAAACATCTTTTGCTGACGTACGACACCGACTTCACCGGCACTGGTGGTGTTCACGGTCTCGCAGCCGTTGAGCAACAGCGCCGAACCCAACACGCACACAACCAGAGACTTGTTCATCAAGGCACTCCCTTTAATCCGCCACCCGATCGAGCAACGGTCGTAGCAAAAGATTCATACAGCACTGACTGCCTGACAGCACAAAGGTTCGGCACCTGTCTGATAGCGACATCGACCCGTCCAAAACGGTCATTTGCCCCTTCGCCGCTCATGCCCCGCGCACGCCCTGCCGATACACCACCGCAGACGTCCTCTTGCGTGCGGAGCACCCATGAAATTCAAGTCGATCCAGTTTTCCGTGGCCGCCCTCGCTGGCGCCATCGTTCTTAGCGTAGTCGCCGCGCTGGTGCTGTACGCACTGTTTTCCGGCGCCCGGACGCAAGACATGGTCCAGCAGCGGACCCAGGCGCAATTCGAGCAAGTCATCGAGCAGCGCCTGACCTCTCTGGCGCAAACCCAGGTGAGCCAGATCCAGCGCGAACTCGAAGCGCCGCTGCTGATCGCCGGCGGCCTGGTGCGGGTCAACGCGTTGATCGGTACGCCGGGCGCCGATGGCCAGCCGACCTTGAGCCTGAGCCGGGAACAGTTGATCAGCCTGATCAAGGAAAACGTGGCCAAGAACCCGAAAATTCTCGGCACCTATATAGGTTGGGAAAAAGACGCGCTCGATCACAACGATGCGGCCTACGTCGACACCAAGGTGGTCGGCATCGACGCCAGCAACGGGCGCTTCCTGCCATGGTGGTTCCGCAACGAAGACGGCACCCTGGGCCTGGACAAACTGGTGGACGTCGACGACCAGAAAACCCTGTCCACCGGGGTCCGTGCCAGCGAGTACTACCTGTGTTCCAAGGAAACCAAAAAATCCTGCGTGATCGATCCGGCGCCCTACAAGGTCGGCGACAAGATCGTCATGCTCGCCTCGTTTATTGAACCGATCATGCTCAACGGCGCCTTCCAGGGCATCGTCGGCGCAGACTTGTCGGTGAACTTCATCCAGGAAATGTTGCTGGGCGCGAATCAGAAACTGTACAGCGGCGCGGGGGAAATGGCGCTGATCGGTGGTAATGGCCGGATCGTTGCCTACACCAAGGACCCGAGCAAGTTCGGCGAAAAGGTCAGCGACATTCTCGACAGCAAGCAGATCGCCAACATGGCCAACCTCAAACGCGGCGAAGTGACCTACACCGTCGACAAGGCCCAGGGGCGGATCGAGTTGTACCTGCCCTTCGGCATCGGACAGACCGATGCGCGCTGGACCTTGATGCTGCAACTGCCGCTGAACGCCGTGATGGCCGACCTGCAAAAACTGCAAGGCGACCTGGACGCTCAACGCAAATCCGACACCTTCGGCATGGCCATGGTCGGTTTGTTGATCGCCGGTATCGGTCTGTTGGTGATCTGGCTGGTGGGCCATGGCATCGCACGGCCGCTCAAGCAAATGGTGGCGATGCTCGACGATATCGCCAAAGGTGAAGGCGACCTGACACGCCGCCTGACCAGCGACCGCGCCGACGAACTGGGGTCGATTGCCAAAGGCTTCAATACTTTCCTGGCCAAGCTACAGGCAATGATCACCCAGGTCGTGACCTCGGTGCAGAGCGTCAGCGATTCGTCGGAACACACCGCTGACATTGCCATCCGCACCAACATCGGTGTGCAAAAGCAGATGGCCGAGATCGATCAAGTGGCGACAGCGGTGCATGAAATGACCGCCACCGCTCAAGACGTGGCACGCAACGCGACCCAGGCCGCACAAGCCGCCAGCCATGCAGATCAGGCAGCGGCCCAGGGCATGCAAATTGTTCGGGATACGTCGAATTCGATTGGCGTGCTGGCAATTGAAATCGGCAAGGCGGTGGGCGTGGTCCAGACCCTGGCCAAGGACAGCGAGAACATCAACGCGATCCTGACCGCCATTCGCGGGATCGCCGAACAAACCAATCTGCTGGCCTTGAACGCAGCCATTGAAGCGGCCCGCGCGGGCGAACAGGGACGGGGTTTTGCGGTGGTGGCCGATGAAGTGCGCAACCTGGCGCAGAAAACCCAGAAGGCCACGGAAGAAATCCAGACCATGATCCAACAGCTGCAACAAGGCACCCGCGATGTGGTACGGGTGATGGAGGACAGCCAGAACCGTACAGACGAAAGCGTGCAACATGCGGCGAAAGCGGCTGAAGCGCTGGAGACCATTACTCAGGCGGTGTCGGTGATCAATGACATGAACACCCAGATTGCCAGTGCGGCCGAAGAGCAAAGCGCGGTGGCGGATGACATCAACCGTAACGTGATCAACATTGGGCAAGTGGCCAATGAAGTGGCAGGCGGGGCGGATGAATCGAGCGCGGCGAGTGCGGATTTGACCAAGCTGGCTGAGCAGCAGCGGCGGTTGATCAATCAGTTCAAGGTCTGATCCGAAGGCCCCTTCGCGGGCAAGCCCGCTCCCACAGGTTTTGTGAGCGCCATAAATCCCTGTGGGAGCGGGCTTGCCCGCGAAGGCGTCGGCACAGGCGCCGAATCAACCCGGAGTCAGACACTCCGGCCCATTGAGCTTCGGATCATTCACCAGATTTGCCAACACCCGCTCGCGCAACGCCGCGGGCTCACTGGCCAGCAACCCTTGCAATACATGCAGCGGCGTCTCGGGATCGAGCCATGCTTGCTGCCCCGCCTCGTCCAGAATCAATGGCCGACGCTGACTCGCCGCCGGCTGGGTGATCACCGCCGTGCTCAGCCACACCTGCTCCTGCACTGGATACGCTTCCCAGATTGCCGCAAAAAACAAGGTCGAACCCTCCCCCGGCGTCAGCCAATACGGGCGCTTGCGGGTCGTGCCACGCCATTCGTAAAAACCGTTGGCCGGCAGCAGGCAACGGCGTTCGCGCAAGGCCTGGCGAAACATCGGTTGTTCAGCGACGGTTTCAGCCCGGGCATGGGCCGGGGTGCGGGAAAGATCGGTCAGCCATGGCGGCGTCAAACCCCAACGCGCCCGCGCCAACTCACGCTGGGCGTCTGCGCCGGCACGCAGCATCAGCACCGAATCGTTGGGGGAAATATTCCACTGGGCCTGCTGATCGGCGGGGAAGCCAGGCAGGGCCGCGAAGGCGGGGTTCCAGCGAAACAGGGCATAACGTCCACACATGGGGCAACACGACTCTCAATAAAACGAACGCCAGCCTAACAGACCAGCGTGCCGGGAAAACTGTCCGGTTCATCACCGGGCAGTGGCAGCGCGGCATTGTACGCGGTGATCAGCTCGCGGGCGTATTCGGCCTGGTCGTTATCCACCGACAAGCCCAGCAGGCCATAGATCGGCAGTTCACCGGTCCCGCCGATTAAATCGCGGCCCACCAGATGCGCCTCGATGCCCTCGCTGGCCAGCATGCCTTGCAGCAACTCACCTTCCATGAGGTTTTCCGGCTCGTAGATTCGCTGCATAGACGCCCCTTACTCGTTTTCGCTGAACACTTCGAGATGCCATTCCTCTCCGTCTACCTGCAACACGAACGTTATCGGCCGACAGCACACCTGGCAGTCCTCGATATAGGTCTGATCGCCACCGGACAGGTCCACCGTCGTCTCGACCTCTTCACCACAATACGGACATTCATACAACGCAGGTTCCAGCATCGCGGTCTCCCAAGTGACTTGTGCGTATAATCGCCGGTCTATTTGCAGGGCTATTTTTGTCTGGCTACTTTTTCAGACCGTGCCCCGTTGGTTTTCGATCAAAACCTTTACTTACCCTAGCCGTTTCTAACAAGAGAGCATGATGGGCGAATTCGATGCCATCCGACCTTACAATGACAGCGAAGTCCCGGCGGTGCTGGACCGACTGCTCGGCGACAAGGCGTTTCTAGATATCCTCATCCACTTCCGCTTCCCGCGTTTTGCCGGTGCCTTTGGCTGGGCGCTCAAACCTCTTATAGCTCATCGGCTGCGCCGTGAGTTCGCCGGCGTCACCTCGGTGGCGACGTTGCAGGATAAAGTCGAGATGTACGTCGACCACACCATCGAACGAGCCACGGACGGTGTGACGTACACCGGCGTCGAGCAGTTCAAGTCCGGCAGCGCCTACCTGTTCATCGCCAACCACCGCGACATCGTGATGGACCCGGCCTTCGTCAACTACGCCGTATACCACGCCGGCCTGCCAACACCGCGCATCGCCATCGGCGACAACCTGCTGCAAAAGCCCTTCGTCAGCGATTTGATGCGCCTGAACAAGAGCTTCATCGTGCACCGTTCGATCACCGGGCGCCGCGAGAAGATGGCGGCGTATCAGCTGCTGTCGGCTTACATCAACCACTCGATCCGCAACGATTGCGCCTCCATCTGGATCGCCCAGGCCGAAGGCCGGGCCAAGGACGGCGACGACCGCACCGAGTCGGCGATCCTGAAGATGTTCCACATGAGCCGCAAGGACGAGCCGTTCGGCGAAGTCATCCGCTCGCTCAACGTCAGCCCGGTGTCGATCAGCTACGAATACGACCCGTGCGACCAGGCCAAGGCTCGCGAGTTGTTCATCCGCGCCACCACCGGCAGCTACACCAAAGTCCCGGGCGAGGACGACGTCAGCATTGCCAAGGGCATCACCGGCTACAAGGGCCGGGTGCACGTGAACTTCGCCGCGCCAATCACCGAACTGTTTGACGACACCAAGCAGTTGGCGATCGAGATGGACCGGCAGATCCTCGGCGGCTACCGGTTATTCCCGGTGCATTACCTGGCTTACGCCCAGTGGAAAGACGCCGATCCGCAATTGCACGTGCCAAAGGCCGCCGAGGTGTTTGCGGCCGACGAACTGGCCAAGGCCCAGGAAGAATGGCAACGTCGTCTGGAGGCTTGCCCTGAGGAACATCGTCCGTATCTGGTGCTGCAATATGCGACGCCGGTGCGTAATCAGTACCGGGTCAAGGCTGGTTTGCCGCTGTAATTGCCCGGATACAACAACGGCGCCTTCGAGGCGCCGTTTTTATTCGCCTTGATGCGGTAGGTGGGCAAGGCACTGTACCTGTGGCGAGGGAGCTTGCTCCCGCCCGACTGCGCAGCAGTCGAAACATCGGTGCTCGCGGTTTGCCTGACGCTACAAGGATGGCTGGTTTTGGGGCCGCTTCGCAGCCCAGCGGGAGCAAGCTCCCTCGCCACAGGGTTCTGCGTCACAGTTTCAGAACCGGGTGCTGATCCACGACACCAGCAACGCCAGCCCTAGGCAGGCGAAGCCAAAGCGATAGAAGAACCGGTTCATGCGCAAGGTGGCCCAATCCAGGATGGGCTCTTCGTTCGGGCGGCTTTGACGCTGGGCGACCAGGCTGGCCATGGCGCGTTGTTCACGGCGACGCGTGGCATGCAGCAACCAGCCGCCCGGGAAGGCCAACAGCAAGGCCAGCAGGTTGATCAACTTGGCGGGATGGTGGGTGAACAGCGAAATCAAATGCAACGACATCACGGACCTCGGCAAAACAGGTGTGGCAGACGCCGAACCGGCGACTGCGGCGCGGATTCTACCGAAAGCCTGCCCCCCTGCCCTGCCTTTCCGACAAATAACGAACCATCTGACCAAATGCTGCCCTGTGTCACGGCTCCGTCATCTGAATACGCCAGTCTGGCGGCCCTCGAAACTGACACGGAAACCGTCATGCTGCACGCCGAAAACCAGGACCGCCTCTACCTCATCGCCCAGAGTGACGAACAACAAAATCTCGTGGGAAGCCTCGCCTTTAACGTTCAGGACCGCCACTGGCTGGTTTATTGCGCATTGGGTGGGCATCAACATGCGGATTTGCCGGAGACGGATTTGCTGACCGGTGTGAGCGTGCTGGATTTCTATTCACAAGCGGCCTGACCCCACCAGCCCCTGTAGGAGCGAGGCTTGCCCGCGAAGACGGCGGAACATCCAACAGTGATGTTGCCTGACACACCGCGTTCGCGGGCAAGCCTCGCGCCTACAGGTAATCGGTAATCAGCAGGCATGAAAAAGCCCGGGGCCATTGCTGGCACCGGGCTTTTGAATCTCGCGAAGGTTACTCGCTGAGAATCTGACCAATCGTCGGGTCCTTGAACAGACGCGTCAACGCATCGCTCAACACATCACTGACCAGCTTGGTGTTGGTTTCCTGGTTCGGCGCCATGCCGAAACGCTGGTCCAGGGATGCGCCGTAACGACCGCTGTAGCGACGGTTGGCGTTCTGCACATCCGAGCGGAAGGTTGCGCCGATGGTCGCTTCAGTCACGTACATGCCTTCTTTAGGCGACTGATACTTCAACTCGGCCAGGGTCACGGTCAACTGCGGAGCATTCAGCGCATTCGAGGTCGGGGTAAACCCCAGCAACCGCACGGCCGCCTCGGCCTGTGCCTGCAACTTCGGCAGGATCTGCGCGCCCTGCACGGTGATCGCGCTGGTCTCGGGGTACAAGCCACCACGGGTGCCCAGGGTTGGCGACGGACGACCGTCCACCACACGCACCACAACCGGCTGACCATGGCCGACCGGCGCCAGCTGAGTCGTCAGCTTGGGTTCAGGGTTCAGTTGTTGCGGGCTGTGGGCGCAGCCGACGAGGGTCAAACTGGTCACAGTGATCAAACCGAACAACAGGCGTTGCAACATGCTCTTCTCTCCAGAATCAGGCACAAACAGGCGCGCAGTATAGCGGTGGGCCACTGCGGGTAACTAGCACCTCACAGTGAATACTGAAATGTCTGACAAACCCTTGGGAAACCGGTTCCTGTCACACATCTGTCACCACCCATACACTTGCACGTCACGGCTCGTTGGCAATCTTCTCAGCAGGTCACCCACAAGGTACTTCGCCATGCGTTATCTCATCTCGCTGTTCGCGCCACGCCCGTTACACCGCTGCTTTGCCCTGCTCGACCGCAACGGCCACTGCCAGGCGTTCAAGCAGTGCAGCCTCCAGCCGATGGGCGATGGCTGGGTCGAAATCGAAGAAATCCGCCTCAACTGGCTGCACCATCCGCTGCCGCCTAGCGCACGCGTGAGCACCCGCCAGCCACGCGCACGGGTGCAACATCTGTTGACCACCTGACCAGACGCCTAATAAAAGTCATTAAACACGTCCATTTCCCTGCGTTTCTTAGATACAATCTCCCCCCGATTATAAGGACGTCTCCTGATCGGGCCTCGCAGCATCGTCAATGCTTCGGTATTGGCACCCCGCACCGCCCACAGAGAGCCGCCCACACAGATCGAGTGAAGCTGGCGCGCTTGCTGTTCCCTGAGCAAAAACCCCACTTTTCGCGAATCTGCAGAGCTGTCATTACGCTCGGTCACTGAGCTGTTTGCCCGTTTTGCCTGTCATGTACCCCATGACGGCATTCCATCCGGGCACAGTGCCAGCCTGGGACAGCCCTTTTTTGAGGTTCACGTCTTCAAAAGAGCGTGAAAAAAACGGGTTTTCACAACTTCACAAGAGTGTGGCGAGCAAATGAATAGTTTTGCGTCTGAACATGCACCATTAGCGTCTGAAACAGCCCAACGACACAGGACCGAGTACTCCTCGAACACCGGAGCCTGAAGCCTGTCCGCTACGGATTTGGTTGCACAAACGGATGTCTCGACCATAAGTCGAATTGCCAGCCGCGCGCTGAGATGAGTTCATGTAACTCTTTAGGCCCGGCGCATGCATCCGTCGAAGTTGCGAAAAATTGCGAAGATTCGGACATGGCAACACTGCCATGGGTACCTGGGGCATCACTGACACGCCCCGGAACACCTGGCAGCCATGCCGACAATTTGGTGCTGCAGATTTTGGAGACGCGTTAAATGGCGCATAACGAAGCAGTCGACGTAGTACTGGTTGGGGCCGGCATCATGAGTGCCACCCTTGCCGTACTGCTCAAAGAACTCGACCCCGCGATCAAGCTGGAAGTCGTCGAGCTGATGGATTCCGGTGCCGCGGAGAGTTCGAATCCGTGGAACAACGCCGGTACCGGTCACGCCGGGCTGTGTGAGCTCAATTACACGCCGCAGGCGGCCGACGGCAGCGTCGACATCAAGAAAGCCGTGCACATCAACACCCAGTTTGAAGTGTCGAAGCAGTTCTGGTCCTACCTGACCAAAAAGGGCACGTTCGGCTCGTGCAAGACATTCATCAGCCCGGTGCCGCACCTGAGCTTCGTGCAGGGCAATGATGGCGTTTCCTTCCTCAAGGAACGCTTCAAGACCCTGAGCAAGCACCACGCCTTCTCGGACATGGAATACACCGAAGACAAGGCCACCATGGCCGAGTGGATGCCGTTGATGATGCCGGGCCGGCCAGCTGACGAAGTCGTCGCGGCCACCCGCGTGATGAACGGCACCGACGTCAACTTCGGCGCCCTGACCAATCAACTGCTCAAGCACCTGACCAGCGCACCCGATGCCCAGGTCAAGTACTGCAAGCGCGTAACTGGCCTCAAGCGTAACGGCAGCGGCTGGACTGTCAGCATCAAGGACGTCAACAGCGGCAACACCCGTGAAGTCGACGCCAGGTTTGTCTTCCTCGGTGCTGGCGGCGCGGCACTGCCGCTGTTGCAGGCGTCGGGCATCGAAGAAAGCAAAGGCTTCGGCGGCTTCCCGATCAGCGGCCAGTGGCTGCGTTGCGACAACCCGGAAGTGGTCAAGCATCACCAGGCCAAGGTCTACAGCCAGGCGGCAGTGGGTTCGCCACCGATGTCGGTGCCGCACCTGGACACCCGCGTGGTCGATGGCAAGAAGTCCCTGCTGTTCGGACCTTATGCCGGTTTCACCACCAAGTTCCTCAAGCATGGCTCCTTCATGGACCTGCCGATGTCGGTTCGCGCCGGCAACATCGGCCCGATGCTGGCCGTGGCGAAAAACAACATGGACCTGACCAAGTACCTGGTCAGCGAAGTAATGCAGTCGATGGAGCAGCGTCTGGACTCCCTGCGTCGCTTCTACCCTGAAGCGAAAGCCGAAGACTGGCGCCTGGAAGTGGCCGGCCAACGGGTGCAGATCATCAAGAAGGACCCGAAAAAGGGCGGCGTTTTGCAGTTCGGTACCGAACTGGTCGCGGCCAAGGACGGTTCCCTTGCTGCCCTGCTCGGCGCCTCACCAGGCGCTTCGGTGACGGTTTCAATCATGCTTGAGCTGATCGAAAAATGCTTCCCGAACAAAGCGTCCGGCGAATGGGCTGCCAAACTGGCGGAAATCTTCCCGGCTCGGGAAAAGGTTCTGGAAACCGACGCTGCGCTGTATCGCAAGATCAATGCGCACAACAACGTTGCCCTGGAACTGGTTGAAGCCAGTAACGAGACCGAAAGCTACGCTTGATTCGGCCGCATGAAAAACGCCCCGTTCTCAGTGAGAGCGGGGCGTTTTTTTGTGCCTGTTACACGACGAATCTGATTGTGTAGGAGCCGGCTTGCTGGCGATAACATCACTTCGGTATGTCGGATAACACCGAGGTGATGCTATCGCCAGCAAGCCGGCTCCTACAAAAGCGGGGCGTTTTTTCGTCGGATGAAAAGGTCTTAGCCACGAGCCTTTTCGATCAGCTCGATATAATCCGGCGCGTTGCGCTGATCCTTGATCACCGCGACAAAATCATTGCCGTGCTCGTCCTTGCCGTCCAGATCAAAACCGGCTGCGACGAAGAACGTCAGGAACCGCTCGAAGTCATCGATGCGCAGGCCACGGTAAGCCTTGATCAATTTGTGCAGGGACGGCGAAGTGGCGTCGACCGGCTCGAAATCGAGAAACAACTTGATCTGCTCATCACCGATCTCGTCACCAATCACTTGTTTCTTATCTTTACGCATTGCCGACTCCAGCTCGCAGACATTTCACGGGGCGGGCAGTTTACCCCTGCCCGGGCACAAGGCTCAACGCGGACGAACAGCGCCCGTGTGCAGATCGGCCCAGACATGGCCGTTGGCGTAACTGAGGAACTGGCAATACACCGTGTCATTGCGCAACAGGTCGATCACCACCCGGTACTGCGCCATCGGGTAAAACAGCGTCAGTGTTTTGCTTTTTTCGTCGTAGATCGGCTTTTTCAGGCTTTTGCTTTCACCGTCGAAATTGACCAACACCTGGCTGATGGTCGCGCCCTTGTTCAAGGATTTGCCCTTGAGACGGATCATCACCGGGGACGTGACCGGAATCGGTTGTTGATTGGACTGACGCTGGCTACCAACCACCACCGAATACTCGGTGACCTGCAACAGCTGTTGCTGCTCGGGCTCCGCGTCACGCAGGGTCAGGTCGTCGGGCGGCAGGAACTGCGCGTGCATCGGCGCCGGGGCGGCCGCCAGAGGCAGGCTAAGGGTCAGCAACAGGGCGACGCAGCTGCGGGTCAAAAGGCTCATGACGGGCTCCGAAGGCGAGGCCGAGCACTCTAGCATGAGGATCAACCGCGCGAATTGGCGATATGGGTCAATACTTCGCAGTACGAAGCTGGCGATGCTGGACGAGCTTCCAGCCGTCGCTCAACAGTGCATCGTCTTCCAGGGAGTGTGCATGACGTTCTCCGTCCCCCCGTTGTTCGCGGCCTGGCGTCAGACCTGGCGCGCCGGCTACACCCTCAGGCGCTTACGCGGCGACATCAGTGCCGGGGTGACGGTAGGGATTATCGCCATCCCGCTGGCCATGGCCCTGGCGATTGCCGTAGGTGTACCGCCCCAGCAAGGGTTGTATACGGTACTCATCGCCGCGCCCCTGATCGCCCTGACAGGCGGTTCGCGTTTCAATGTCAGTGGGCCGACCGCTGCGTTCGTGGTCATTCTGCTGCCCATCACCCAACAATATGGCCTGGGCGGCCTGCTGCTTTGCACCATGCTTGCCGGCGTCATCCTCATTGCCTTGGGGCTGATTCGAGCCGGGCGGTTGATTCAGTACATTCCGTACCCGGTCACCCTGGGCTTTACCGCCGGGATCGGCATTGTCATTGCCACCCTGCAATTGAAGGATTTGCTGGGCCTGAACACCGCCGGCCAGGCAGAACACTACATCGAACAGCTGGGCGTATTGATTCTGGCGTTGCCCAGCGCCCGACTAGGGGACGGGATCATCGGCCTCACCTGCCTGGCCGTTCTGATTATCTGGCCACGGTGGGTGCCGAGGATTCCGGGGCATCTGGTGGCGCTGACCATCGGTGCGCTCTTGGGGTTGGCGCTGGAGCACGGCGGGCTGGCGGTGGCGACATTGGGAGAGCGTTTCAGCTATATGGTCGACGGCGTCAGCCATCCCGGCATTCCGCCGTTCCTGCCAAGCTTCGATTGGCCTTGGAATCTACCCGGCCCCGACGGCCAGCCGCTGCACCTGTCTTACGATTTGATCCGTCAGTTACTGGCGCCGGCGTTCGCCATTGCCATGCTCGGCGCCATCGAATCCTTGTTGTGTGCGGTAGTGGCGGATGGCATGACCGGCAGCAAACACGACCCCAACGCAGAACTGCTGGGCCAGGGTCTGGGCAACCTGATCGCACCGTTGTTCGGCGGCATTACCGCCACGGCGGCCATTGCCCGAAGTGCCACCAACGTGCGCAGCGGCGCCTTTTCGCCACTGGCCGCCATTATTCATAGCGCCGTGGTGCTGATGGCAATACTCGTCCTCGCACCGCTTTTCAGCTATTTGCCGATGGCTGCACTGGCAGCATTGCTGATCATGGTGGCGTGGAACATGAGCGAGGCCCGGCACGTGCTGCATACCTTGCGCATCGCGCCTCGCAGCGATGTGCTGGTCTTGCTGACCTGCCTGAGCCTGACGGTATTGTTCGACATGGTGATGGCCGTCGCCGTCGGCCTGCTGCTGGCCGCCGGGTTGTTTATCAAGCGCATGAGCGATCTCACCGACACTGCCGAACTGCCTCGCGGCTTCCATCAAGCCTTGCAGGACATGCCGGAGCACGTTCGCTGCTATGCGATACGCGGGCCGCTGTTCTTCGGCGCAGCTGAAAAAGCGCTGGGGGTGCTACGCAAATTCAGCCCGGAGGTCAAAGTGGTGATCGTCGAGATGAGCGCCGTGCCGATGCTGGACATGACGGCGCTGGCGGCCTTCGACAATATCCTGAGGGATTACCGCACGGACGGCATCGGCCTGATTCTGGTGGCGACCGCTCCCCGGGTGCGCCTGAAGCTCAGGCGCGCGGGCATCCATCGGGAACAGCGTCAGCTGGCCTACGTGAACAACCTGGAACAGGCTCGTCGCAAAAGCGAGCGCTGGCTGGCCGGGGAAAATTGAGCGCACGGCTCAATCAAACTGCGCGCGCATCCACGCCTGATATTCAGCCACACCAGGCTCGCCTTCGCGCGGTGCCCAGTGAGCAAGCTCTCCTTCACCGACGGGGCGATAAGGGCCGGCCTTGCACTCGAACATCAGGCTGTCGGCTTCCAGCACCACCAAACCATGAAACACACCGGTTGGCAGGTCGACACCCACACAGTCGCCACCAGCCTGCAGGACGTGCTTGCTCACCACCACGCCGGACTCGTCGAAGATCAACACGCCAAGCCGCCCTTTGAGGACCAACAAGGTTTCAGCCTTGTTGTCCCCCAGATGCCGATGAGGCGGGATGTACGTGGACGGCTGCAACCCCACCGCCATGCGATGGCAAGCGTCTTCCATCTGATGAAAGTTGTGGTGCTGGCGTCCACGCGGGTTGGCCGCTGCCTTCTCGGCCAATTCAGTGAACAGCGTTTGATCAAGAAAGCTCGGCGTGGCCATGCTCTTACATTCCTTTAACAGCAAAAATCCCGTTGGCGTTACGCCAGTAGCCTTTGTAGTCCATGCCATAACCGAAGATGTAACGGTCGATGCACGGCAGGCCGACGAAATCGGCTTTCAGGTCCGGGCGAGCCTTGCGGTCGTGGTCCTTGTCGATCAGCACGGCGGTGTGCACTTTGCGCGCGCCGGCGTGTTTGCAGTAATCGATGATCGCGCCCAGGGTGTGCCCTTCATCGAGGATGTCGTCGATGATCAGCACGTCGCGGTCGAGGAACGAAACTTCCGGCTTGGCTTTCCAGAACAGGTCACCGCCGCTGGTTTCGTTGCGATAACGGGTGGCATGCAGGTAGGACGCTTCCAGCGGGAAGTGCAGATGGGTGAGCAGCTTGCCGGCGAAAATCAGGCCGCCGTTCATCACACAGAACACCACCGGGTTGCTGTCAGCCAGCTGTTCGTTGATGTGTGCACCGACGCGGGCGATGGCCGCCTCGACTTCAGCTTCGGTGTACAGGCAGTCAGCCTCTCGCATGATTTGACGGATATGCTCGAGATCAGCGGACATGGCGCTCTCCAGGGGATGGTAAAGGGAGGGACGGTTCGGGAAAAGCGGGCAAAGGTACGCATCAAGCGAGGCCAGATCAAGCGTTTGTGGACTAACGTACTGTATGTCTATAGGACAACACCCTCGGATAGATTAATCTAGGCCGGTTTTTTTGCCCGCCGCCGGAGCCTTTCCCATGCCCATCCTCGAGATCCGCCATCCGCTGATCCGCCATAAACTCGGCCTCATGCGCCGCGCCGACATTAGCACGAAGAATTTCCGTGAGCTTGCTCAGGAAGTCGGTGCCCTGCTGACCTATGAAGCCACCAAAGACCTGCCGCTGGAAACCTACGACATCGAAGGTTGGTGCGGCACCGTGTCGGTGGAGAAAATCGCCGGCAAGAAAATCACCGTGGTGCCGATCCTGCGCGCCGGTATCGGCATGCTCGAAGGCGTGCTGAGCCTGATCCCGGGTGCCAAAGTCAGCGCCGTCGGCGTGGCCCGCAACGAACAAACCCTGCAGGCCCACACCTACCTGGAAAAACTGGTTCCGGAAATCAACGAACGCCTGGCGATGATCATCGACCCGATGCTCGCCACCGGCAGCTCCATGGTCGCCACCATCGACCTGCTGAAAAAGGCCGGTTGCCGCGACATCCGCGCCATGGTGTTGGTCGCCGCGCCGGAAGGCATCGCCGCTGTAGGCAAAGCGCACCCCGACGTGATGATCTACACCGCCTCCATTGATGAAAGACTCAACGAACACGGTTACATCATCCCAGGCCTGGGCGATGCCGGTGACAAGATCTTCGGCACCAAGCAGAAGGACGCTTGAGCATGCAGCAAGAGTTCAACGATCCGCTCTGGCGCACGGTGCTGTCTGGCGCACAGATGCTGTTCGTGGCCTTCGGCGCCCTGGTGTTGATGCCGCTGATTACCGGCCTCGACCCGAACGTGGCGCTGTTTACCGCCGGCCTGGGGACGATTCTGTTCCAGATCGTCACCGGGCGTCAGGTGCCGGTGTTCCTGGCGTCGAGCTTTGCCTTCATCACCCCGATCATTCTCGCCAAGGGCCAGTTCGGCCTCGCAGCGACCATGGGCGGCGTAATGGCGGCGGGTTTCGTCTACACCTTCCTCGGCCTGGCCGTGAAGATCAAAGGCACCGGTTTCATCGACCGTCTGCTGCCACCGGTGGTGATTGGTCCGGTGATCATCTCGATCGGCCTGGCCATGGCGCCGATTGCCGCCAACATGGCAATGGGCAAGGCTGGCGACGGCACCGAGCTGATTCATTACCAGACTGCCATGCTGATTTCGATGCCGGCGCTGCTCACCACCCTGATCGTCGCAGTGTTCGGTAAAGGCATCTTCCGCCTGGTGCCGATCATTTCCGGCGTGCTGGTCGGGTTTGCCATGGCGTTCTATTTCGGCGTCGTCGACACCGCGAAGATTGCCGCGGCACCGTGGTTTGCGATTCCGCACTTCACCGCGCCGGAGTTCAACTGGCAGGCGATTCTGTTCATCGTTCCGGTAGCGTTGGCGCCGGCCATCGAGCATATCGGCGGGGTGATTGCCGTCGGCAGCGTGACCGGTCGTGATTACCTGAAGAAACCCGGCCTGCACCGCACCCTGCTCGGCGATGGCATTGCCACCACCGCAGCCGGCCTGTTCGGCGGCCCGCCCAACACCACCTACGCCGAAGTGACGGGCGCGGTGATGTTGACCAAGAACTACAACCCGAAAATCATGACCTGGGCGGCGATCTTTGCCATCAGCCTGGCGTTCGTCGGCAAGTTCGGCGCGCTGCTGCAAAGCATTCCGGTGCCGGTGATGGGCGGGATTCTGTGCCTGTTGTTTGGTTCGATCGCTGCGGTGGGGATGAACACGCTGATTCGCCACAAGATCGACTTGGGCGAGGCGCGCAACCTGGTGATTGTCTCGGTGACGCTGGTGTTCGGGATTGGCGGTGTGCTGGTCGGCACAGGCACCGGCCCCGACGACTTCGGCCTCAAAGGCATCGCGCTGTGCGCGGTGGTGGCGATCGGGCTGAATCTGCTGCTGCCGGGCAATGACAGCTGGAAGCACAAGAAGGCGGATGAGCCGTTGTTGTAACAGACGACTCACCCAGTGGTGAGGGGGCAAGCCCCCTCACCACAGTTTAAAGCGCCAACGGCGCCCTTTCGCACAAGGCACTCAACGCCCGCGCCCACTGCGGATCATCGTTGAGGCACGGCACCAGCACCAGTTCCTCGCCCCCCGCCTCGCGGAACAATTCCTTCCCACGATCACCGATTTCCTCAAGCGTCTCGATGCAATCGGCAACAAACGCCGGGCACATCACCAGCACTTTCTTCACGCCCATTCCGGCCAATTCATCGAGGCGCGCCTCGGTGTAGGGTTCGATCCACTTGGCCCGACCCAGACGCGACTGGAACGACACCGACCACTTGCCGTCCGCCAGCCCCATGCGCTTGGCAAACTCCGACGCCGTGCGCAGGCATTGGGCGCGATAGCAGGTCGCCAATACTTCTGGCGAAGCGTTCTGGCAGCAATTATCGCTTTGGAAGCAATGGTGACCGGTAGGGTCGATCTTCTTCAGGTGCCGCTCCGGCAAACCGTGGAAGCTCAGCAACAGGTGATCGTAATCCTGCTGCAAATGCGGCTTGGCACTGGCCACCAGGGCATCAAGGTATTCCGGTTGATCGTAGAACGGCTGGAGAATCGAGAGCTGCACATTGAGGTTTTTCTCGCGCAGCACCCGCTTGGCTTCTTCGACCACCGTGGTCACAGTGCTGTCGGCGAACTGTGGATAAAGCGGCGCGAGGGTGATGCTTTTGTGGCCCTGGGCCGCCAGCTGGAGCAGTTTTGTCTCAATCGACGGCTCGCCGTAACGCATCGCCAGCTCTACCGGCCCGTGGGTCCACTGCGCAGTCATGGCCTGCTGCAGGCGACGGCTGAGCACCACCAGCGGCGAGCCCTCCTTCCACCAGATCGACGCATAGGCGTGCGCCGACTGCTCAGGACGCTTGATCAGGATCAGCGACACCAGCAAGCGTCGCACCGGCCATGGCAGGTCGATCACGTAGGGATCCATCAGAAATTGATTGAGGTAACTGCGCACATCCGCCACCGACGTGGAGGCAGGTGAACCCAGGTTAACCAGAAGCAATGCGTGATCGGTCATGCAACGTCCTATTTCAGAGGCGGCTGGACAGGTCGTCCAGGGCCGCGCGCAAATCGGTGAACTGGAAAGTGAAACCCGCTTCCAGCAAGCGCGCCGGTACGGCCTTCTGGCCACCCAGCAACAACAGTGATAACTCGCCCAGGCACACTTTCAAGGCCAGGGCCGGCATCGGCATGAACGCCGGCCGGTGCAGCACGCCGCCCAAGGTCTTGGCGAACTCGCTGTTGCGCACCGGTTTAGGCGCGCAGGCATTATATGGACCGCTCGCGTCATTGCGATGCAGAAGAAAATCAATCAGGGCGATTTGATCGTTGATATGAATCCACGGCATCCATTGCCGACCACTGCCCAAAGGCCCGCCCAGCCCCAGTTTGAACGGCAGCAACAGCCGCGACAAAAAGCCGCCCTCGGCAGACAGCACCAAACCGGTTCGAATCAGAATCACCCGAATACCCATGGCCTCGGCACGCTGGGCGGTTTCTTCCCAGGCAATACACAACTGACTGGCGAAATCATCAATGGATGGAGGAGACGATTCGGTCAGCTCCCGCTCACCACTGTCGCCGTACCAGCCAATGGCAGAACCCGAGATCAACACCTGTGGTTTCTGCTGGCGGGTCTCGAGCCAGGCCAGCAAGGTTTCGGTCAGGGTGATGCGACTGCTCCAGAGCAAGGCTTTGCGTCTGGTGGTCCACGGCCGGTCGGCAATGGGTGCGCCCGCCAGGTTGATAATCGCGTCCACCGGTTCTTGCCCGAGGTCTTCGAGCAACGCGATGCCACGAACCTGGGCACCGCAGATTTTCGCGACTTTTTCCGGTGAGCGACTCAAGACAGTCAGTCGATGTCCCTGGCTCAACCAGTGTCGGCAGAGTTGACGTCCTATCAAACCAGTACCGCCGGTCAGCAATATGTGCATGACTTCTTCCTCGCGTGGCGTTTTACCCTGATCACTAGTCTATTTTTATAAGCAGGGATCTTTGATATCGGGCAGTGTCTGTGTTTAACAATAGGCCAAGCTGTCAGATCGAGAACGCTAAAAGTTATACCAAAAAATAATATTGTACAGGTTTAAACCACGGCGTAGTCTGTACAGAAAGGTAAACGAGGCCCCTATGACTGTACCCATCGCAATCATCGGCACCGGCATCGCCGGGCTCTCAGCCGCCCAGGCCCTGACAGAAGTCGGGCACATCGTTCAACTTTTCGATAAAAGTCGCGGCAGTGGCGGACGCATGTCGAGCAAGCGCAGCGATGCGGGTGCTCTGGACATGGGCGCGCAGTATTTCACTGCCCGCGACCGTCGTTTCGTCACCGAGGTCCAGCGTTGGCAATCCAACGGCTGGGTCGCCGAGTGGACGCCGCAGCTCTACACCTTCCACGGCGGCCAGCTCAACTTGTCGCCGGACGAACAGACACGCTGGGTCGGCACACCGCGCATGAGCGCTATCACTCGCGGCCTGCTCGGCGACCTGGAAGTGCATTTCGCCTGCCGGATCACCGAGGTGTATCGCGGTGAAGAACACTGGCACCTGCAAGACGCCGAGGGCTTCACCCATGGTCCGTACAGTCACGTGGTGATCGCTACACCGGCGCCTCAAGCCACGGCACTGCTGGCCTCCGCACCGAAACTCGCCGGGGCCGCCGCCGGAGTGAAAATGGAGCCGACCTGGGCGGTGGCGCTGGCATTCGATACGCCGCTGGATACCCCCATGGAAGGCTGCTTCGTGCAGGACAGCCCGCTCGACTGGCTGGCGCGAAACCGCAGCAAACCCGGGCGCGACAACACCCTGGACACGTGGGTGCTGCATGCGACCAGCGCCTGGAGCCGACAACATATCGACCTGCCCAAAGAGGCGGTGATCGAACAACTGCACGGTGCGTTCGCCGAGCTGTTGCACAGCGCCATGCCCGCCCCGACTTTCAGCCTCGCCCACCGCTGGCTCTACGCCCGTCCCGCCAGCAGTCACGAATGGGGGGCTCTGGCCGATGCCGATCTGGGCTTGTATGTGTGTGGCGACTGGTGCTTGTCCGGGCGTGTCGAAGGCGCCTGGCTCAGTGGCCAGGAAGCAGCACGACGGTTGCATGAGCACTTGCAGTGAATAGAATCAATCCGAGTAAATTGCTGCTGTCGAAATGGACAGCAGCCCACCCGCAAAACCGCGAAAAACATTTTCTGGTGACCGAGCTGTTCCGGGATGAGGAAGGCACGGTGCTGGACGTCGAGTTGCAGGCGGTGCTGACCCAACGCAGTGAGCGTCTCCCATGGCAATCGCTGAAAGATAGCGACGGCTGGATACTCGGCTGGAAATAGTTCCTGGGGGAGCGAGCCTGCTCGCGAATGCGGTGTGTCGGCCACCCTTGTATCGCCTGATTTACCGCTATCGCGAGCAGGCTCGCTCCCACAAGGGAATGCATTCCCCTCGAAAACCTATACAAACAATTTGACTTGTACACCTTTGAATCTATGATGAAGATAAAGTTGTACAGAGCTACCACTCTGTACAGGTCTGGATTCGAGGTGTTCCGATGCATGTACAGCCAGCGACTCTACCGAAAATCGCCATCAGCGCCTGCTTGATGGGCGCGGAAGTGCGTTTTAACGGCGGGCACAAGGAATCGCGCCTGTGCAGCCGAACCCTCACCGACTATTTCGAGTTCGTACCGGTGTGCCCGGAAGTCGCCATTGGCCTGGGCATTCCTCGCGAACCGATCCGCCTGATCGGCGACCCCGAACATCCCGAAGCAGTCGGCACCATCAACCGCGAGACCAACGTCACCGCGCCGCTCGCCGAGTACGGTCAGAAAATGGCTGCGGAGCTGGACGATATCTGCGGCTACATCTTCATGCAGAAATCCCCTTCCTGCGGGCTCGAGCGGGTCAAGGTCTACCAGGCCAACGGGTCGCCGGTGGACGGAGGTGGGCGCGGCATCTTCGCCCAGGCCTTCTGCGCCCTGCACCCCGACTTGCCGGTGGAAGAAGATGGCCGCCTCAACGACCCGGTGTTGCGCGAAAACTTCCTCACCCGCGTGTTCGCCTACAGCGCCTGGCAGCAATTATTGCGAGAGGGGGTGACACGACGCGGCCTCACGGACTTTCACTCGCGCTACAAATACCTGCTGATGGCCCATAACCCGGTGCAATACAAAACCCTGGGCAACCTGCTGGGCAACATGGGCCAGACCGATCCTGCGGAACTCGGCCCGCGTTATTTCAGCGAGCTGATGGCGGCATTGAAAAAATGCGCCACGCGCCGCACCCACACCAACGTCCTGCAGCACATCAGCGGTTATCTCAAGCAAGTCATCAGCCCTGAAGACAAGCAGGAAATGCAGCACGTCATCGGCCAGTACCGACACGGCATCGTGCCGCTGGTGGTGCCTCTGACGCTGCTCAAACACTATTTCCGCCAACACCCGGATCCGTATATCGCGCAGCAGGTTTACCTTCAGCCGCACCCGGAAAACCTCAGCCTGCGAAACGCCATCTAATGAAAAGCCCAATCGACACCAGTGCCAGCGAAGACCTCGGCGCCGACTTCAAGAAAGCCCTGGACGAAGGCTGGTTGCCGATTCGCGAAGTGGCGCGCCAGACCGGCGTGAACGCCGTGACCCTGCGTGCCTGGGAACGACGCTACGGGCTGATCGTGCCCCAGCGCACGCCTAAGGGGCATCGCCTGTTCTCTGCCGAACATGTGCAACGGATTTTGACCATCCTTACCTGGCTCAATCGCGGCGTGGCCGTCAGCCAGGTCAAGCAACTGCTCGACACCCCACAGGCCTTTACCGAAACAGTCGAAAACGATTGGCAAGTGCTGGGCCAAACGCTGCTGCAAGCGGTGACCCAACTCAATGAACGCACGCTGGATGACACCGTCAATCAAGCCATGGCGCTGTATCCGCCGCGCACCTTGTGCGAACAACTGCTGATGCCGTTGCTGGCGGAACTGGAGCAACGCTGGCAGGGCCAGTTTGGCGCGCAGATGGAGCGGGTGTTTTTCTTTTCCTGGCTGCGCAGCAAATTCGGTGCACGCATCTACCATAACAACCGTCAGTTACGCTCCGCGCCATTGTTGTTGATCAACCATTCAGACCTGCCACTGGAACCTTGCCTGTGGCTGACCGCGTGGCTAATCAGCAGCGCCGATTGCCCGGTCGAAGTGTTCGACTGGCCGCTGCCGGCGGGCGAACTCGCGCTGGCGGTCGATCACCTGCAAGCCCGCGGCATACTGCTGTATTCCAGCAAAGCCATGAATCTTTCGCAGCTGCCGAAACTTTTGAATGGCGTCAGCTGCCCAAAAATAATTGCCGGGCCAACGGTATGCATTCACCACGCCGAGCTGTCCGCAAAAACGTCTGAGAGTGTTGATTTGTTTCTGGCTGAGGACCCGTTATCGGCTCACCAGGAACTGGTCAAGCGTGGGCTTATTTAATGGACACTTCCATGCAATTGATCTGGTTGCGTAGCGACTTGCGCCTGCACGACAACACCGCCCTCTCGGCTGCCGCCGCTCGCGGCCCGACGGTGGCGGTGTACCTGTTAAGCCCGGCGCAATGGCTGGAACACGATGACGCGCCGTGCAAAGTGGATTTCTGGCTGCGCAATCTGGGTGAACTGAGCGACGCGCTGGGCGAACTGAACATTCCCCTTTTGGTTCGCCACGCCCCTCGCTGGGATGACGCGCCGAAAGTTCTGCTCAATCTGTGTCAGCAGTTGAACGTGGAGGCGTTGCACGTCAACGAGGAGTACGGGGTTCATGAAAGCCGTCGCGATACGGCGGTCGCCGAAACGTTGAAGGCCGATGGCATCGACTTCTATAGCTACCTCGATCAACTGCTGTTCAAACCGGGCACCGTGCTGACCAAGACCGGTACTTACTTTCAGGTCTTCAGTCAGTTCCGCAAAGTCTGTTACGAACGTCTGCACCGCTCTCTTCCGGGACGGGTGCCAGCACCGGCGGTACAGGGTCCACTGCCCATAAGTAGTGACGACATTCCTTCGAGCATTGAAGGGTTCGAAACGCCCAGTGACAGCCTGCGCACGCTCTGGCCAGCCGGTGAAGCTGAAGCCCGCCGCCGTCTCGACACCTTCGCCGACGCACACATCGACTACTACAAAAGCGAGCGCGACTTCCCGGCCAAACCCGGCACCAGCCAGCTCTCGGCTTATCTCGCCGCCGGAGTGATTTCCCCACGCCAGTGTTTGCACGCCGCCCTGCACAGCAATCAAGGCGAGTTCGAAAGCGGCAAGGTGGGCGCGGTAACCTGGATCAACGAGTTGCTGTGGCGCGAGTTCTACAAACACATCCTAGTGGGCTACCCACGGGTCTCGCGTCACCGCGCCTTCCGCCCGGAGACCGAAGCCCTGGCCTGGCGCGACGCCCCGGAAGAACTGCTGGCCTGGCAGCAAGCCCGTACCGGCCTGCCGATCATCGATGCGGCGATGCGCCAATTGCTCGAAACCGGCTGGATGCACAACCGCTTGCGCATGGTGGTGGCGATGTTCCTGACCAAGAACCTGCTGATCGACTGGCGCGAAGGAGAACGCTTTTTCATGCGCCACTTGATCGACGGCGACCTGGCGGCGAACAACGGCGGCTGGCAGTGGAGTGCGTCCACGGGCACTGACTCGGCCCCTTATTTCCGTATTTTCAATCCGCTGAGCCAATCGGAGAAATTCGACGCCGAAGGCGTGTTCATCAAGCACTGGCTGCCGCAACTGGCCGGACTGAACAAAAAAGATGTGCACAACCCGGCGAACGTCGGCGGTCTGTTCGGCGTGGCGGATTATCCATCGCCAATCGTCAATCTAAGTAAGTCCCGCGAACGTGCATTGGCCGCGTTCAAGAATCTGCCATCGCGACACGATGCGGGAGGCGCCCATGAGTGATTTCCTGCAGCGTTTTGCCGGGCAGTTCGCACAGTTGAACAAAGACAATTTACAACGCCTCGATGAGCTCTACGCCGAAGATGTGCACTTCACCGATCCGCTGCACGAAGTGCAAGGGCTCGGACAGTTGCGCGGTTATTTCGCCGAGCTCTACGCCAACGTCACCGAGCTGCGTTTTGATTTTCATGGCTTCGACCAGATCGGTGAAGGCGAAGGGTATCTGCGCTGGGTCATGAGTTACCGCCATCCGCGCCTGAGCGGCGGCCAGTTGATTCACGTCGACGGCTGCTCGCACCTGCTCTGGCGGGACAAGGTTTATCGCCACCGGGATTACTTCGATGCCGGGGCACTGCTTTACGAACATTTACCCGTATTGGGCCGGGCGATTGCCTGGCTGAAAAGGAGAATGGGATGAGCCTTACACCTCCACGGCGGTACTGGTTGACGGGCGCCAGCAGCGGTATTGGCGCTTCGCTGGCCGAAGAAATACTGAAAACCGGTGCTCATCTGGCCGTGAGCGCGCGCTCCACAGCGGTGCTGAAAGTCTTGTCCCTGCGTTATCCCGGGCAAGTGCTGGTCGTGCCTGGCGATCTGACCAGCAGCCAGACGGTGCGCGAAATCGGCGAACAAATCGCCTATGCCTGGGGGTCGCTGGACACGGTGATTCTCAATGCCGGCACCTGCGAATACGTCGACGTCCAGCAGTTCGACTCGTCGATCGTCGAGCACGTGGTGCGCACCAACCTGCTCGCAAGCGCCTATTGCATCGAGGCCGCGCTGCCCCTGTTACGCAAAGGCACCGCACCGCACCTGGTGGGCGTCGCCAGCTCGGTAACTTACCTGCCGCTGCCACGGGCCGAAGCCTATGGCGCGTCGAAGGCCGGGCTGCGTTATCTGTTCGAATCCCTGCGCATTGACCTTGCGCCGGAAGGCATCGAAGTCACGGTGGTCAGCCCGGGGTTTGTCGAAACACCGCTGACGGCGAGAAACGATTTCCCGATGCCACTCAGTTGGCCCGTTGCCAAAGCCGCCCGGCACATCTTCGCCAAACTCAAGAACCGCCCCCTGGAGATTGCCTTCCCGGGGCTGTTCATGGCGGCCCTCTGGCCCCTGTCAAAAATGCCCAATTGCGTGAAACTGGCGATCGGCAAACGCATGGTACGCAGCAGCCCACCGATCCGGGATGTGCCGTGAACATTGCCATCATCGGCAGCGGAATTTCAGGGCTGACCAGCGCCTACCTGCTCAATCGCAGGCACGAGATCACCCTGTTCGAGGCCAGCGACTGGATCGGCGGGCACACCCACACCGTGGACGTGACCGTGGATGACCAGCGCTACGCCGTTGACACCGGTTTCATTGTGTTCAACGACTGGACCTACCCAAATTTCATTCGTCTGCTCGGCCAGATTGGCGTGGGCTCCAAGCCGACTGAAATGAGTTTTTCAGTGACGGATCCAGACTCGGGCCTGGAATACAACGGCAATAACCTCAACAGCCTGTTCGCCCAACGTCGAAATCTGTTGTCACCCGGCTTCTGGGGCATGTTGCGCGACATCCAGCGCTTCAACAAAGAAGCGCAGCGTGACCTGGCCGAGGGTCGGATCGCCGCCGACACCACGCTGGACGACTATCTGAAAAACGGCCGCTATGGCGAACGCTTCATCCTGCATTACATCGTGCCGATGGGCGCGGCGATCTGGTCGATGTCCATGGCCGACATGCTCGGTTTCCCGCTGCAATCCTTCGTCAGGTTTTTCAAGAATCACGGCCTGCTGTCCGTCAGCAATCGCCCGCAATGGCGGGTGATCGAAGGCGGCTCGAGTGCTTATATCGAGCCTTTAACGGCAACCTTCAAAGAGAAAATCCGTCTCAACTGCCCGGTGACCCGGGTCGAGCGCGATGAGGAAGGCGTCGTTATCCACAGCGCCGCCGGCAGCGAGCGATTCGACAAAGTGGTGTTTGCCTGCCACAGCGATCAGGCCCTGAAACTGCTGGCCAGGCCGAGCGATACCGAACAATCGATCCTCAGCGCCCTGCCCTACGCCGACAACGAAGTGGTGCTGCACACCGACACACGCCTGCTGCCCAGCCGAAAACTCGCGTGGGCCAGCTGGAATTACCGCCTCGGTGGCCCGGGCCACACACGGGCCGCCGTCACCTACGACATGAATATCCTGCAAGGCATCCAGAGCGACACCACGTTCTGCGTCAGCCTCAACCAGAGCGCCGGCATCAGCCCTTTCAAAGTGCTCGCCAAATACACTTACGCCCATCCGCAATTCAGCCTGGCAGCCGTCGCCGCACAAAGCCGTTGGGAGGAACTGGACGGCGCGCAACACACTTATTACTGCGGCGCCTATTGGGCCAACGGTTTTCATGAGGACGGCGTGGTCAGCGCGTTGCGCGTTGCGCGCTCGTTTGGTGAAGTGTTGTGAACAGCGCCCTCTACAGCGGCTGGATCGCCCATCGGCGGTTCGCCCCAAAGCCTCATGCCTTCCGTTACCGGATCGGTCTGTTGTACCTGGACCTCGACGAACAGGAGGCCGTGCTCGGCCTGTCGCCGTTCTCGGGCAACAGTCGCTTCGCAGCGTTCTCGTTTCGCGAGAGCGATTACCTCAAGGCCTATACCGGCAGCGGCATGCGCCTGATTGACGCGGTGCGCCAGCTCGTCGGCGAGGCCATCGGTCATGCGCCCCAAGGTTCGATCTGCCTGCTGACCCAGCCGCGCAGTTGGGGCGTGTCGTTCAACCCGGTGAGTTTTTTCTACTGCCATGAGGCTGACGGGCAACTGGCGGCGATTCTTTGCGAAGTCACCAACACCCCGTGGCGCGAGCGTCATCACTATGTATTGCCGGCCAAGGCCCCGGTGAATCTGGGCGATTTCCATCAGCATTTCGCGGTGGCGAAGGCGTTTCACGTCTCGCCGTTTTTGCCGATGGACCTGGAATACCGCATGAGTTTCAGCCCCGCCGCGAAAAAGCTCGGCGTGCACATGGCGGACTGGCAGGGCGAACTGAAACTGTTTGACGCCACGCTCAACCTGAAACGCCAGGCACTGGATCGCACCAGCCTGCACCGTTACTTGCGGCGCTTTCCATGGATGACGGCGAAAACCTGCCTGGCGATCTATTGGCAGGCCCTGCGCCTACTGCTCAAGCGCGCACCGATATTTGCTCATCAGGCTGCCGATGGCAGCGTTCAAACCGCCATCGTTCCTCCCAAGGATCACCATCATGAAATCCTCTAGCGCCTCGGCCAAAGTCAATCTGCTCAGCACCAACGGCCTGACCGGATCGTTGCTGCGCCGTGGTGTACTGCGGCAACTGACGCAGCTCAAACATGGACAATTGGTGGTCGTCGAAAACGGCGAACGGCATGTCTTCGGAACTGCAGGCAGCCCATTGATCGGGGAGATCCTTATCCTCGACGCGGCCGCGTGGGGACTGGTGGCGGGTAACGGCTCGATCGGCGCTGGCGAAGCGTTTATCCACGGTTATTGGAGTTCACCGGACCTGACCGCGGTGGTTCGCGTGTTTGTCAGCAACCTTGAGGTACTGGATGCGCTGGAAGGTGGCCTGGCGAAACTCGGCCGCCCCTTCGTTCAAGCGCTGCACTGGCTCAATCGCAACACGCGCAAGGGTTCGCAGAAAAACATCGCTGCCCACTACGACCTGGGCAACGACCTGTTTGAACAGTTTCTCGACCCCACCATGATGTATTCCGCCGCGCAGTTCCTGACGGACGAAGACAGCCTGGAACAGGCACAGTTGAACAAGCTTGAACGGATCTGCCAGAAACTCGCGCTCAAACCCAGTGATCACTTGCTGGAAATCGGCACTGGCTGGGGCAGCATGGCGCTTTACGCGGCTCAGCATTACGGCTGCAAGGTCACCACCACCACGCTTTCCAAAGAACAGTACGCGTTCACCGCCCAACGCATCGAAGCCCTTGGCCTGCAAGACCAGGTCACGCTGCTGCTCAAGGATTACCGCGACCTCACCGGGCAGTACGACAAACTGGTGTCGATCGAGATGATCGAAGCCGTTGGTCACCGCTTCCTGCCGGTCTATTTCAAGCAATGCGCGCAGTTGCTCAAAAGCAACGGCTTGATGCTGTTGCAGGCGATCACCATCCGCGAACAGCGCTACGAACAGGCCAAGGGCAGCGTCGACTTCATTCAGCGTTACATTTTTCCTGGCGGCGCCCTGCCCTGTGTGCAGAAGATGCTGGAAGTCATCGGCCGCGACACCGACATGAATTTGCTGCACATGGAGGATTTCGGCCTGCACTACGCCCGAACCCTGCGCCTGTGGCATGAGAATTTTCGCCGAGCCCAGGGGCGCTTGAGCGAGTTGGGCTACGACGATTATTTCCTGCGGTTGTGGGAGTTTTATCTGTGCTACTGCGAAGGGGGATTTCTGGAGCGCACCATTGGCACCGCGCAAATGCTGCTGGCCAAACCGTCGGCAATGCCCGCGCCGCTGCTGGGGCGCTTCGATGCGTGAGCGTTTGGCCAATGCCGCACTGTTTCAGCTCGGCTGGTTTGCCTGTGTGATGGGCGGCGACAGTTTATGGTTGCTGGTGGCGTTGGCGGCACTGGTGATTCATCTGCTGTGGATAAGTCGCTGGGCGGATGAAGGCCGACTGATTCTCAGCGTTGTGCTGCTGGGCACCACCGTCGACAGTTCGTTGCGCTGGCTTGGTGTGTTCGATTTCGCCGACGTCGCGCCCTTGATCCCGCTGTGGCTGATGCTGTTGTGGGCGTTACTGGCAACCACTTTGCGCCACTGCCTGCAATGGACCGCCACACCTTGGTGGCTCGGCAGCCTGCTGGGCGCCGTGGGTGGGCCGTTGTCGTATTACGCCGGTGGACAACTGGCCGGCGTGCAGTTTCCTTACGGTCAGGTGCCCACGCTGCTGGGCATCAGCCTGCTCTGGGCCGTGCTGTTTCCCACCCTGCATTTCATGGCTCAACGGCTGGCGGCGGACATTGCGGTCAAGCGTCCGTCAGGCCTTTAACACAGCCAGGGCGCACTGCCTTACACTGCCCGCCATGAAAACCATTCCCCACACGCAAATCACCGAACCGGCCGTCACGTGCTCGACCTGTGCAGCTTGCTGCTGCCAGCTCGAAGTCATGCTGATCACCGACACGGGCGTGCCTGAACGTTTTATCGATACCGATGATTGGGGCGGGGAAGTCATGCTGCGTCTGGATGACGGCTGGTGCGCTGCGCTGGATCGCAACAGCATGATGTGCACCATCTACGAAAAACGCCCGCTGATCTGCCGGGAGTTCGAGATGGGCGCACCGGAATGCATTGATGAACGCCAGGGGATTAGCACGGCGTATCGCTGATCGAGAAAAAAATTGGCCCCTGTGGGAGCGAGCTTGCTCGCGATGGCAGAGTGTCAGTCGACAAATAAGCTGAATGTCAGACCGCAATCGCGAGCAAGCTCGCTCCCACAGGTAGTGTGTTTACAACGGCATCGTGTAGTGCAGCGCGTAACTTTCTACACCGTCGTTCGGGCTACTGATCCCGGCATTGGAATAGTGCGTCGCACGAATGCCGACTTCATGTCCGCCGGTAAAACGCAGGCCAAAACCGAACCGGTCTTCAAACTGAAAGGCACTGCCAAGTTGATTGTTTTCGACTTCGGTATTGGCGAACACCGCGACGCCAACGCCCAACTCCACGTAGGGCTTGACGGTCTGGCCGGCGAACTCGTAAACCAGTACCGGCGAGAACGACAGGCTGTGATTGCTGGAGGCCTCGTCGCCGTCCCAGTAGGTGTAGGCGCCGCTCCAGTACCCGGTCAAACGACCGATATCACTCTGCAGCCAGCTCTTGTCCCAATCGAATTGCATGCCCAGTCGATAGGTCATGGTTGAATCGCTGGTCTGGCCGACTGCGAACTCCACGCCTGCTGCCTGCGCAGTAAAACTGTGCCCCATCAGTGCGGCCGCAATCGCGGCCAAGCAGAATAGTCGCTTCATTAGAAACATCCTTTTCCGAACGATTTCGTAAGGTTTTTTTGTTGCTCACCGCTATAGAAGTCGACGCTTAATCAGAAGTTCAGCCCAATTATCCGTTTGCCCCCGGTTTTTGTTTACCCCTTGAAGCTTCGCACAACACCAGCGGTATTCCACAGGATCGGCAAGATATTTCTGAAATGTTCCGGATCCGCACTCGTCCAGAACTGCGCAGCACGCACAGGCCCCTCGGCGAGCAATTCACGCTCGGCCAACAGGCGCTGAAGTTGCCGCGCTACAGCGGCGCCAGTGTCGATCAAGCTGATGTCATCGGGGATCATCTGCTTAAGCAATGGCTTTAGGAAGGGATAATGCGTGCAGCCGAGAATTATTGTGTCGCACCCGGCGCCGAGCAGCGGCCCGACGTACCCGGCCAGCAACTGACGCAATGCCTCACTGTGCAGATCGCCGTTTTCAATCAACTCCACCAGGCCGGGGCACGGCTGAGTGATAACGCGAACATCAGTGGCGAAACGATCGAGCAACGCCGCGAACTTGGCGCTCTGCAAAGTGCCGGTGGTGGCGAGTACGCCGACCACACCACTGCGGGTGGCGGCCGCGGCGGGTTTGACGGCGGGCTCCATGCCGACGATGGGCCACTCAGGGTAATCGCGCCGCAAGTCCGCAACACCGGCAACGGTCGCCGTGTTGCAGGCCAGTACCAAGGCCTTCGCGCCCTGCTGCTGAAAAAATTCGGCCATCACGCTGCAACGTTGCTGGATGAACTCAGGAGTTTTCTCGCCGTAGGGAATATTCCCGCAATCGGCGACGTACAGCAGAGACTCGTTGGGCAGCAGCCGCTGGATCTCGGCCAGCACCGAGAGCCCACCGACGCCGGAGTCGAACACGCCGATCGGCGCTTCACGCATGTTTCGAACCACAGACGCTGCAGCCCGGATCACGCTTGACCCGCAATTCACGGAAGCGCGAACCCAGAGCATCGATCAGCAACAGACGCCCCACCAACGGCTCGCCGAAACCCACCAGCAGTTTCAGGGCTTCCAGCGCCTGGAGGCTGCCCACCAGCCCAACCAGTGGCCCGACAACGCCGGCCTCACTGCAGGTCAATTCGGCTTCGCTGCCGTGACCGTATAAACAGTGGTAGCACGGGCTTTCCGGGCGGCGCGGGTCGAACACCGACAACTGCCCTTCCAGTCGAATCGCAGCGCCACTGACCAGCGGTTTGGCGGCGGCGACACACGCAGCGTTGACCGCTTCGCGGGTGGAGAAATTGTCGGAGCAGTCCAGCACCAAATCCACTGCAGCCACGGCGGCGGCCAGGGAGTCTTCGTCCAGCGCGGTGCGATGGGCGATCAATTGGATCTCGGGATTGATTGCGCTCAAACGGCGGATCGCCGAATCGACTTTGCTCAGGCCGACGCTGTCGGTGTCGTGAACAATCTGGCGTTGCAGGTTGGTCAGGTCGACGGTGTCGAAGTCCGCCAGGTGCAGTTCGCCGACACCGGCCGCGGCCAGATACAGCGCAACCGGTGAGCCGAGACCGCCGAGGCCGACGATCAACACGCGGCTTTCTTTCAGTCGCAACTGGCCGTCGATGTCGACGTGTTGCAACAGAATCTGCCGACTGTAGCGCAACAATTCCTGATCATTCAGCACGGCAGGCGCCCCAGGCTGATACGTTCGTGACCGCCCAGATCGGTGCGGCTGTGGACTTCTTCAAAGCCGCGGCTCAGCAACAAGTCGCGAACGGCTTCAGCTTGATCGTAACCGTGTTCAAGCATCAGCCAGCCACCCGCGTCCAGATAATCCGGCGCCTGGGCGACGATCAGGCGCAGATCGTCAAGCCCGTCGACGCCAGCGACCAGGGCGCTGGCCGGTTCGAAACGCACATCGCCTTCCACCAGATGCGGGTCGGCGGAGGCGATGTACGGCGGGTTGCTGATGATCAACTGAAAACGCTGGCCTTCCAGGGCGCTGAACCAATGGCTGCTCAGCACGGTGGCGTTGTTCAAGTGCAAGCGCTGACGATTGCGTTCGGCCAGCGCCACGGCCTCGAGTACGCGATCCACCGCTGTGACTTTCCACGCCGGACGCTCGCTGGCCAAAGCCAGGGCAATGGCGCCGCTGCCGGTGCCAAGATCGAGCACTTGGGCCGGTGTGGCCGGCAGCAATTCCAGCGCCGCTTCCACCAGCAATTCGGTATCCGGGCGCGGGATCAGCGTGTGCGGCGCAACTTCCAGATCAAGCTTCCAGAACCCTTGCTGCCCCAGAATGTAGGCCACCGGCTCACCGCCACGACGACGTTGCAGGTACTCGGCAAACTTTAGCGCCGCTTCGCTCGGCACAATGCGTTCCGGCCAGGTGTGCAGAAAACTGCGGGACTTGCCCAAGGCCGCGGCCAGCAATAATTCGGCATCCAGACGCGCCGTGGGCGAGTCGGGCAAATCGGCGGCGCGCAACAAACTGGCAATGATCGTCATTTACTCACCTATCGCTGCCAATTGATCGGCCTGGAACTCGGCCAGTAACGGTTCGATCACCGCCTCGACGCCGCCCGCGAGGATTTCATCGAGGGAATACAGCGTCAGGTTGACCCGGTGGTCGGTGACCCGGCCCTGGGCAAAGTTGTAGGTGCGGATGCGCTCGGAGCGATCACCCGAACCGACCAGCAACTTACGCTCGCTGGCGATGGCGTTCGCGGCGGCGCTGGTCTGCTGATCGTTGAGCTTGGCCGACAGCCAGGACATCGCCCGGGCGCGGTTCTTGTGCTGAGAACGTTCTTCCTGGCATTCGACGACGATACCGGACGGCAAGTGCGTGATGCGGATCGCCGAGTCGGTCTTGTTGACGTGCTGGCCGCCGGCACCTGAGGAACGATAGGTATCGACCCGCAGATCTGCCGGGTTGATCTCGATCGTTTCCTGCTCATCCGGCTCGGGCAACACCGCCACGGTGCAGGCCGAGGTGTGGATGCGACCTTGGGATTCGGTGGCCGGAACCCGTTGCACGCGGTGCGCGCCGGATTCGAATTTCAGTTTGCCGTAGACGTTTTCACCTTCAACCCGGGCGATGACTTCTTTATAGCCGCCGTGCTCACCGATGTTCTCCGAGAGAATTTCCACCCGCCAGCCGCGCCGCTCGGCATAACGCGAATACATGCGGAACAGGTCGCCGGAGAAAATCGCCGCTTCGTCACCGCCGGTGCCGGCACGGATTTCGAGGAATACGTTGCGCCCGTCATTCGGGTCCTTGGGCAGCAACATGCGTTGCAGGCTGGCTTCGATGTCGATCAGTTGCTCTTTGGCTTCGCGAACTTCTTCCACGGCCATTTCGCGCATGTCCGGGTCGCTGTCCTTGAGCAGTGCCTGGGCACCTTCTAGGTCGCCTTGCACTTTGAGCAGCTGTTTATAGGTGGCGACAATCGGTTCGACTTCCGCGTATTCCTTGGAATAGGTGCGAAATTTGTTCTGATCGGAAATGACTTCGCCATCGCCAAGCAGGGCGGTCAATTCCTCGAAACGGTCCTGGAGGATGTCCAGCTTATTGAGCAGTGACGCTTTCATTGCGGTTTCTTATCCGAAAAGCTATCCGATGAGCCCTCATTCAGGGCAAAGAGTTCCTGGGCCATGGCCAGCGCATCGAGGCGGCCTTCGGCAGAAAGCTTTTTCAACTGCACACTCGGGGCGTGCAAGAGTTTGTTGGTCAGGCCTCGCGCCAATTGCACCAGCACCTCTTCGGCGCTGCTGCCGTTGGCCAGCATGCGCTGGGCCTTCTGCAATTCTTCGTCGCGCATGCGCTCGCTTTGTTGGCGATAGGCCTTGAGCACATCCACCGCCGCCAGCTCACGCAGACGGACCATGAAATCTTCGGCGCCGACCGAGACCATCTCTTCCGCCGCCTGGGCAGCGCCCTGCCGACTCTTGAGGTTCTCGGCGACCACTTCGTGGAGATCGTCGACGCTATAGAGGTAAACGTCGTCCAACTCGCCGACTTCCGGCTCGATATCCCGAGGGACGGCGATGTCTACCATGAAGATCGGTTTGTGCTTGCGCAGTTTCAAGGCGCTTTCCACGGCGCCTTTGCCCAGGATCGGCAACTGGCTGGCGGTGGAACTGATCACGATGTCACTGCGCACCAGCTCTGCCGGGATGTCCGAGAGCAAAACGGCATGGGCGCCAAACTGCTCGGCCAGGATGCTCGCGCGCTCCAGGGTACGGTTGGCGACCACGATGCGCTTCACACCCAGTTCATGCAGATGACGGGCGACCAGGGTGATGGTCTCGCCCGCGCCGATCAGCAAGGCCTGGCTGCGCTGCAAATCGCTGAAAATCTGTTTCGCCAGGCTGACCGCAGCAAACGCCACGGACACCGGGTTCTCGCCGATGGCGGTGTCGGTGCGCACTTGCTTGGCGGCGTTGAACGTCGCTTGAAACAAGCGTCCAAGCAGCGGACCAATGGTGCCGGCCTCACGCGCCACGGCGTAGGCCGATTTCATCTGACCGAGAATCTGCGGTTCGCCCAACACCAGCGAATCGAGCCCGGAGGCCACCCGCATCATGTGACGAACTGCCGCATCATCTTCGTGCACATAAGCGCTCGCGCGCAGCTCTTCGAGGCTCAAATGATGATAATCGGCCAGCCAGCGCAAGATGATGTCAGCCGAAAGGTGATCCTGTTCTATATAGAGTTCACTGCGATTGCAGGTGGAGAGGATCGCAGCTTCGCGGCTGTCGGTCAGTCGGCAGAGCTGCTGCAAGGCCTCCACCAGCTGCTCAGGGGTAAAGGCCACGCGCTCGCGGACGTCTACTGAAGCAGTCTTGTGGTTGATACCGAGTGCAAGGAAGGCCATTCAAGGTCGCTGATGGTGACGTGAAGCCGGCAATTGTCCTACTTCGACAGTGCCAGAACAACTACCGCTGACTATTGTCCCAATGACCTGCCTCTATAAAGGCATCCATCGAGACTCGGTTATGTTTGGCCGAAGGCTTGTGTCATGATGATCCGACCGCAGGTTAGTCGTCCTCTTCCTATATGAATAGATCCTCCGCGTTGCTCCTCGCTTTTGTCTTCCTCAGCGGCTGCCAGGTCTTGGCACCCGTTTCGTCGGACGGTACGCCGCCGGTCGAAGACAGCACTCCAGCCCCTGAAAAGCCCAAGGTTTACAGCTCATTCAGTGAAGAAACCGTCTTCAGCCTGTTGAGCGCCGAGCTGGCTGGCCAGCGCAATCGTTTCGACATTGCCCTGGACAACTACGTCACCCAGGCCATCAACACTCAGGATCCGGGCATCTCCGAGCGGGCTTTCCGCATTGCCGAATACCTGGGCGCCGATCAGGCTGCCCTGGATACCGCGTTGATCTGGGCAAAAAACGCCCCGGACGACCTCGAGGCGCAACGCGCGGCTGCCGTGCAGCTGGCGCGCGCCGGGCGTTATGACGATTCCATGGTCTATATGGAGAAAGTCCTGCTCGGCAAGGGCGACACGCATTTCGACTTCCTCGCCCTGTCCGCAGCCGATACCGACCAGGACACACGCAACGGGCTGATGAAAAGCTTTGACCGTTTGTTGCAGCGCCACCCGAACAACAGCCAGTTGATTTTCGGCAAGGCCTTGCTGCTGCAACAGGACGGTGACGTCAAAGGCGCGCTGACCTTGCTGGAAGACAATCCGCCGGACGACGGCGAAATTGCCCCGATCCTGCTGCGCGCGCGCCTGCTGCAAGGGCTCAACCGTGGCGATGAAGCCTTGCCGCTGCTGCAAAAAAGCATCAAGAAATACCCGGACGACAAACGCCTGCGTCTGACCTATGCACGCATGCTGGTTGAACAGGACCGCATGGACGACGCCAAGGTCGAGTTCTCAAGCCTGGTCCAGCAATACCCGGAGGACGACGAACTGCGTTATTCCCTGGCGCTGGTGTGCCTGGAAGCCAAGGCCTGGGACGAGGCCAAGGGTTACCTGGAAGACTTGATTGCCCGGGAAAGCCACGTCGATTCGGCGCACCTGAACCTCGGTCGTATTGCTGAAGAGCGCAACGACCCTCAAGGCGCGCTGATCGAGTACGCCCAGGTTGGCCCGGGCAATGACTATCTGCCGGCGCAACTGCGTCAGACCGACATTCTGATCAACAACGGCAAGACCGCCGAAGCCCAAAGCCGTCTGGCGACGGAACGCGACGAGCAACCCGATTACGCGATTCAGTTGTACCTGATCGAAGCCGAGACCTTGTCTGCCAACAATCAGCCCGACAAGGCCTGGAAGGTTCTGCAAACGGCGCTGCAAAAATACCCGGACGATCTGAACCTGCTTTACACCCGCGCCATGCAGGCGGAAAAACGCAATGACCTGGCGCAGATGGAAAAAGACCTGCGTCTGATCATCAAGCGCGACCCGGACAACGCGATGGCGTTGAACGCCCTCGGCTACACCCTGTCGGATCGCACGACGCGTTACGCCGAAGCCAAGGCCCTGATCGAACAAGCGCACCAGATCAACCCGGAAGACCCGGCGGTACTCGACAGCCTCGGCTGGGTGCACTTCCGCCTGGGCAATCTCGATGAAGCCGAGCGCTATCTGCGTCAGGCCCTGGATCGTTTTCCCGATCAGGAAGTGGCCGCTCACCTGGGCGAAGTCCTGTGGGCCAATGGCAAGCAACGGGAAGCCAAACAAGTCTGGAGCAAGTTCCTCAAGGAACAACCCGACAGCCCCATCCTGCGCAGCACCATCAAGCGCCTGACCGGATCAGAGACTCTTTAAGATTATGTTTTTGCGCCACCTTATTGTTTTCAGCTTCATCGCCCTGCTCGCCGGTTGCGCGGGCTTCGGCGCCCGCGAATCGGTCCAGGGCCAAGGCAACCCGGCCCAATGGCGCGAGTACAAACAACAGCTGACCGGCCTCGATGGCTGGCAGATCAACGGCAAGATCGGCATCCGCGCACCCAAGGATTCGGGTAGCGGCACGCTGTACTGGCTGCAGCGACAGGACTACTACGACATCCGCCTTTCCGGCCCGCTGGGTCGCGGCGCGGCTCGCCTGACCGGTCGCCCTGGCAAAGTCTCGCTGGAAGTGGCCAATCAGGGCCGTTTTGACGCCACGACGCCCGAAGCGCTGGTTGAAGAACAGCTCGGCTGGAAGCTGCCGGTGTCCAATCTGGCTTGGTGGGTTCGCGGGCTTCCGGCCCCGGACAGCAAAAGTCGCCTGACCCTGGATGCCGACAGTCGGCTGGCCAATCTCGAGCAGGACGGCTGGCAAGTGGAATACCTCAGTTATGCCGAGCAAAACGGCTATTGGCTGCCCGAGCGGATCAAACTGCACGGCACCGACCTTGATGTCACGCTGGTGATCAAGGAATGGCAACCACGCAAACTGGGGCAGTGAACATGACCGTTGCGCGCTTGACGCTGCCCTCCCCAGCCAAACTCAATCTGATGCTGCACATCCTCGGCCGCCGTGAAGACGGTTATCACGAGTTGCAGACAATTTTTCAGTTTCTTGATTACGGCGATGAAATCACCTTCGCCGTGCGCGACGACGGCGTGATTCGGCTGCATACCGAATTCGATGGCGTTCCTCACGACAGCAATCTGATCGTCAAAGCCGCGAAAAAACTTCAGGAGCAATCCGGTTGTTCGCTCGGCATCGACATCTGGATCGAAAAAATCCTGCCCATGGGCGGTGGAATCGGTGGCGGCAGTTCAAATGCCGCGACGACTTTGCTCGGCCTCAATCATCTCTGGCAACTGGGTTGGGATGAGGATCGACTGGCCGTGCTGGGCCTGACGCTTGGCGCCGACGTCCCGGTTTTCGTGCGTGGGCACGCGGCTTTCGCCGAGGGCGTAGGGGAGAAACTCACCCCTGTAGACCCCGAAGAACCGTGGTATCTCGTGCTTGTGCCGCAAGTATCTGTAAGTACAGCAGAAATTTTTTCAGATCCGTTGTTGACACGTAACTCTTCTCCCATTAAAGTGCGCCCCGTTCCCAAGGGAAACAGTCGAAATGACTGCTTACCGGTGGTAGCAAGGCGTTATCCAGATGTACGTAACGCATTGAATTTGTTAGGTAAATTTACCGAAGCAAAACTCACCGGAACTGGAAGTTGTGTGTTTGGGGGCTTCCCAAGCAAAGCTGAAGCTGATAAAGTCTCGGCCCTTCTTACAGAGACCCTTACAGGGTTTGTAGCAAAAGGAAGCAACGTTTCGATGTTGCATCGCAAGCTACAAAATCTGCTCTAAAGGAATCGATTACTGGGTAATCGTTGCAACAGATACAGGGGCGTCGCCAAGCGGTAAGGCAGCAGGTTTTGATCCTGCCATGCGTTGGTTCGAATCCAGCCGCCCCTGCCATTTTCCTATACTCATCCAGGTTACCCTCAGCCTTCAGGTACTGCGCGTGTCCAAGATGATGGTCTTTACGGGGAACGCTAACCCCGATCTGGCTCGGCGTGTTGTACGTCAGCTGCATATCCCTCTCGGTGACATCTCTGTCGGTAAGTTCTCCGACGGCGAAATTACTGCCGAGATCAATGAAAACGTCCGCGGTAAAGATGTCTTCATTATTCAGCCGACTTGCGCTCCGACCAACGATAACCTGATGGAACTGGTAGTGATGGCTGATGCCTTCCGCCGCTCCTCGGCTACTCGTATCACTGCTGTTATTCCTTACTTTGGTTATGCCCGTCAGGATCGCCGTCCGCGTTCCGCACGTGTGGCTATCAGCGCGAAAGTCGTGGCTGACATGCTTACCGTAGTCGGCATCGACCGTGTTCTCACGGTTGATCTGCATGCTGACCAGATCCAGGGTTTCTTCGATATTCCGGTAGATAACATCTACGGCTCCCCAGTATTGGTGGATGACATTGAAGATCAGCGCTTCGAAAACCTGATGATCGTGTCCCCGGACATTGGCGGCGTCGTGCGTGCACGTGCTGTTGCCAAATCCCTGGGCGTGGATCTCGGGATCATCGACAAACGCCGTGAGAAAGCCAATCACTCTGAAGTGATGCATATCATCGGTGATGTCGAAGGGCGTACCTGTATTCTGGTCGATGACATGGTCGATACCGCCGGCACTCTGTGCCACGCGGCCAAGGCCCTGAAAGAGCATGGCGCTGCCAAGGTTTTCGCCTACTGCACACACCCTGTGCTGTCCGGTCGGGCGATCGAAAACATTGAAAATTCCATGCTGGACGAACTGGTGGTGACTAACACCATCCCGTTGTCCGCTGCTGCTCAAGCCTGCTCGCGTATCCGTCAACTGGATATCGCGCCGGTCGTTGCCGAGGCGGTCCGCCGCATCAGCAATGAAGAATCGATCAGCGCGATGTTCCGTTAAGGGCCCTGCCCTTCTCGATCATCGTCGTTGACGAAAAGCGCCCCGCCCCGGCATTCCTGTCGGGGCGGGGCTTTTTTGCCCATATCGCCTTTAGCGCTGGTCGCAACCGCTGGGGCGAATGTGGTTATTTTGGAGATACAACATGAACGATTTTACTCTGAATGCTGAAGTGCGTTCCGACCTGGGGAAAGGTGCGAGCCGCCGCCTGCGTCGTCTCGCAAGCCTGGTTCCAGCTGTAGTTTACGGTGGCGAAAAAGCCCCTGAATCCATCAGCATGCTGGCTAAAGAAGTTGCCAAGCTGCTCGAAAACGAAGCGGCTTACAGCCACATCATCGAGCTGAATGTTGGCGGCACCAAGCAAAACGTCATCATCAAAGCTCTGCAGCGTCACCCGGCCAAAGGCCACGTACTGCACGCTGACTTCGTGCGCGTTGTAGCCGGCCAGAAACTGACCGCTATCGTGCCTGTACACTTTGTTGGTGAAGAAGCCCCGATCAAGAAAGGCGGCGAAATTTCGCACGTTGTTTCGGAAATCGAAGTGACCTGCCTGCCAAAAGACCTGCCTGAATTCATCGAAGTCGACCTGGCTAACGCCGAAGTCGGTTCGATCATTCACCTGTCCGACCTCAAAGCCCCTAAAGGCGTTGAGTTTGTTGCTCTGGCACACGGCGATGACAAGGCTGTTGCCAACGTCCACGCTCCACGTGTTGCTCCAGAAGCTACTGAAGAAGGCGCAGCAGAGTAATTCACTCTGTCATGCCGGAGTGATCAAGTAACATCGCGGACTGGAACGTAGCGAGAAAGCGGGCGAGAACGCGGAGTTTACATAATGGTAAATGAGCACTTGTCGTCCACTTTCGCCGCACTGACTGATTGCGGCGATGTTATCCACCACTCCAAGGAAGGGCCCCTATCGTGACTGCCATCAAACTGATCGTTGGCCTGGGTAATCCAGGCGCTGAATACGAACAGACCCGGCATAACGCAGGGGCCCTTTTTGTTGAGCGCATCGCAATCGCGCAAGGCGTAAACCTTGTGGCCGATCGCAAATATTTCGGCCTGACCGGGCGCTATTCGCATCAGGGTCAGGATGTTCGTCTGCTGATTCCCACCACGTACATGAACCGCAGCGGCCAGGCCGTCGCGGCACTCGCCGGTTTCTTCCGCATAACGCCTGAAGAAATCCTCGTGGCGCATGACGAACTCGACCTGCCACCGGGCGTTGCCAAACTCAAACAGGGCGGCGGCCATGGCGGTCACAACGGGTTGCGCGACATCATCGCGCAACTGGGCAATCAGAATACCTTTCACCGCTTGCGGCTTGGCATTGGCCACCCGGGCGTTGCCAGTATGGTTTCAAATTTCGTCCTGGGTCGTGCGCCACGCGCCGAACAGGAAAAACTCGATGCCAGCATCGACTTTGCCCTCGGCGTGCTGCCGGATATCCTCGCCGGGGAATGGAACCGCGCGATGAAAAACCTGCACAGCCAGAAGGCCTGACTCTTATCCAAGGGGAAACACCATGGGATTCAATTGCGGCATCGTCGGCCTGCCTAACGTCGGTAAGTCCACCCTGTTCAACGCCCTGACCAAATCCGGGATCGCGGCCGAGAACTTCCCCTTCTGCACCATCGAGCCGAACACCGGGATCGTGCCGATGCCGGATCCGCGTCTGGAAGCCCTGGCAGCCATCGTCAATCCAAAACGCATCCTGCCGACAACCATGGAATTCGTCGACATCGCTGGCCTGGTAGCCGGCGCCTCGAAGGGTGAAGGCCTGGGCAACAAGTTCCTCGCCAACATCCGTGAAACCGATGCCATCGCCCACGTGGTCCGCTGCTTCGAAGACGAGAACGTGATTCACGTTTCCAACAGCGTCGACCCGAAACGCGACATCGAAATCATCGACCTGGAACTGATCTTCGCCGACCTCGACAGCTGCGAGAAGCAACTGCAGAAAGTCGCCCGTAACGCCAAAGGTGGTGACAAGGACGCCGTGGTCCAGAAAGGCCTGCTGGAGCAATTGATCGCTCACTTCACCCTCGGCAAGCCAGCGCGCACCCTGATGAAGACCATGGGCGCCGACGATAAAGCAGTGATCCGTGGCTTCCACCTGCTGACCACCAAGCCGGTCATGTACATCGCCAACGTCGCTGAAGACGGTTTCGAGAACAACCCGCTGCTGGACATCGTCAAGGCCATCGCCGAAGAAGAAGGCGCCATGGTGGTTCCGGTCTGCAACAAGATCGAAGCTGAAATTGCCGAACTTGAAGACGGCGAAGAGAAAGACATGTTCCTCGAAGCCCTGGGCCTCGAAGAACCTGGCCTGAACCGCGTGATCCGCGCCGGCTACGAGATGCTGCACCTGCAGACCTACTTCACCGCCGGTGTCGAAGAAGTCCGCGCCTGGACCGTCCGCGTCGGTGCTACCGCACCACAAGCCGCTGGCGTGATCCACACCGACTTCGAAAAAGGCTTCATCCGCGCCGAAGTCATCGCCTATGACGACTTCATCCAGTACAAGGGCGAAGCGGGCACCAAGGAAGCCGGTAAATGGCGTCTGGAAGGCAAGGATTACATCGTTAAAGACGGCGACGTGATGCACTTCCGTTTCAACGTGTAAGTTTTCAGAACGAAGCAGCCGCACAAGAAACAGCCGCGTTTGATACGCGGCTTTTTTGTGCCCGGTGTCTTTCCAGCGAACAATAAAGATCCCTGTGGGAGCGGGCTTGCCCGCGAAGGCATTGTGTCAGCTGCAGAAATGTCGACTGACACTCCGTCTTCGCGGGCAAGCCCACTCCCACAGGGTTTTGCGTTGCCTCAGGATTTCTTCGTCCGAGGCAAGAAGATCGCAAGCACGCCAAACAACGGCAAGAACGAGCACAGGAAGTACACGTATTCGATGCCGTGGACATCCGCCAAGTGCCCGAGCAACGCCGCGCCAATCCCGCCAAAACCGAACATCAATCCGAAGAACACCCCGGCAATCATCCCGACATTACCCGGCACCAATTCCTGGGCGTACACCACGATGGCCGAAAAGGCTGACGCGAGGATGAAGCCAATCACCACGCTGAGAATGCTGGTCCAGAACAGGTCAACATGCGGCAAGATCAAGGTGAACGGCGCAACGCCAAGGATCGAGAACCAGATCACCGCCTTACGCCCGATCCTGTCGCCGATCGGGCCACCGAAGAAGGTCCCCGCCGCCACAGCGCCCAGGAACAGGAACAGATGCAGCTGCGAACTGGCCACCGACAGGTCGAACTTCTCGATCAGGTAGAAGGTGAAGTAGCTGGTGAAACTGGCCATGTAGAAATACTTGGAGAACACCAGCAGCCCGAGCACCACCAGCGCGCTGATCACTCGGCGTTTCGACAAGCCGTGTGTCGCCGCCTGACCTTGTTTGAGCTTGAACAGGTTCAAGTGGTTGGCGTACCAGCGGCTGATCCGATAAAGCACGAACAGCGCAAACACGGCGAACAATCCAAACCAGGCCACATGGCCCTGGCCAAAGGGAATAATGATCGCCGCCGCCAGCAATGGACCGAAGGCCGAGCCGGCATTGCCGCCGACCTGAAAGGTCGATTGCGCCAGGCCGAAGCGCCCGCCCGAGGCCAGTCGAGCCACACGAGAAGCTTCCGGGTGAAAGGTCGACGAGCCGATGCCAATCAACCCCGCCGCCAGCAGAATCAACGGGAACGTGCCGACCACCGACATCATCAGAATGCCGATCAGCGTGCAGACGGTTCCCGCCGGTAGCAGCCAGGGTTTGGGATGGCGGTCGGTGTGGTAACCGACCCATGGCTGCAACAGTGAAGCTGTCAGCTGGAACGTCAAAGTGATCAATCCAACCTGGGTAAATGTCAGGCCATAGTTGGCCTTCAACATCGGATAAATCGACGGCAGGACCGATTGGATCAGGTCATTGATCAAATGCGCCAGCGCCACCGCGCCGATGATGCGCATGACCAAAGGGCTGCTTTGTGAAGTCGCGGGTGCCGGCGTCGCGCCGGTCTGAGCGTTACTGATAGCCATGAGAATTTCCGTACAGCGGATGGGTGCACACGGGCAGGTGCGTCAATGTGCCATTTTTCAGTGCAGCAGCGCCATCCCCTTAGCCTGCTAACGACCTCGACATTCATCGCCAAGAAGGTGATAGCGCAACGCCATGGTCTGAATCTTGCCTTGTTAATCCGCTTCAACGCGGCCCCTTACAAAGGGGACCGAGAATGGGAAGTTTCGCCACAGAGTCGGCCTACAGAGCTGACAAGGGTGAACTTTCGAGGCCTTTTAAAAGGGCACAAGTCGCGGTCGCAACGACCCCGGCGCACGCCAATGGTGCGTGGTGTCCAGAGGAGTCATGGGGCATGCAGGCTTTTTTATCACCGGGGATCGGATTGCTGGGGCGTTTTGGCTTCGCACGCAAATTTCAGTTGTTGTTTCTGCTGTTTATCCTGCCGCTGGCGGGCAGCCTGTTGATGATTGGTCAGGATTATCGCGCCAAACTTAATTTGATCTCCGGCGAACGTGCCGGTGTTCGTCAACTGCTCGCCCTGGATGCACTCGATAACCTGCTCGCCGCCCAACGTGACCGCGCTGCCCGCTGGCGCGCGACGGAAACCAATCGCCAGCCAACCCCTGCGACCCTTGCCGCGATGGCCGCGTTCGATGCGGTTCAACCCGCCGTCGCCCAAGCCACCTCGGACCTCGGTAATGCGCTGAAAACCGAAGGCGCCGAGGGCGAAACCCTGGCCCGTTATCAGGTCCTGCAAACCGCCCTCAACGGCCTCGACTCGAAAAGCCTGAGCAGCGTCGGTTGGTGGCCGGATGGCTATGATCGTTTCACCAATGCCTTGAGTGCACTGCAAGCCTTGCGCGAGCAGATCGCCATGGACAATCGCCTGACCCTCGCGCCATGGCTGGAAACCTACCTGCTGACGCAAATCTCGACGCAACATGCGCCGGACCTGATTGAGCGGGTTGGCCGTCTGGCCAGCGTCGGGCAGGCGTCGGTGGTATCCGGGCAGTTCACCCTGCAAAGCCGTCTGCAATTGCGCGATTTACGCGGACGTATCGGCGATGCCCGGGAACAGTTGGCGAAAACCGCCAGCCTCCTGGAAGCACGCTTGCCCAGCGCGTTGCAAAGCTGGGCCGGGCAATACCAGGAAAGCCTCAAGCATCTGGATGCTGAACTGAAAGTCCTCGATGACGGCGTCTTCGGTGGCAGCATCAAGCTCAAGCCGGAAGAATTCGAGCGCAGCCTCGACAGCCTGCTCACCGACCTCGCCTCACTGCGTCAGCAGTCATTGGTTTCGCTGGATCAACGTCTGGATTACTACCACGGATCGGCGATTAGCCAGTTCATTCTGGTGGCGACGATCTTTGGCTGCCTGCTGTTGGCGGCGCTGTACCTGTTCATCTGCTTGCAGGCCTCGATCCGGCGCAGCGCCAGCGGCATCACCCTGCTGGCCGAAGCCTTGCGTGACGGCAACCTCAGCCTGCAAGTGCCGGTGCAGGGGCGCGACGAACTGGCGGCCATCAGCACCGCGCTGAATGTCGCGGTGGTGCAGCTGCGCAACAGTTTGCTGGGGGTCGATCACGAAACCTTGCAGGTGAGCAACGCGGTGCGCACCCTCAACCATCACTCCAGCGGCGCCTTGGGCGAAGTTGAAGCGCAGCAATTGCAGATCAGCCAGATCGCCGCTGCGGCCACGCAGTTGGCCGCGACCTCTCAAGGTGTCGCCCAGAGTTGCGAACAGGCGTCCGGCAGCGCTCAACACACCCAACGCATTGCGGCCGACAGCAGCCGCGACAGTCAGCGCACCACAGCGAGCATTCAGCAGCTCAACCAGCGCTTGAACGATACAGCGGCGGCACTTGGCCGGGTCAGCGAACAAGGCCAGCAGATTCAATTGGTGGTCGACACCATTCGCGGCGTAGCCGAGCAGACCAACCTGTTGGCGCTCAACGCGGCGATCGAGGCGGCTCGCGCGGGCGAACAAGGCCGCGGCTTCGCAGTGGTGGCCGATGAAGTGCGCAGCCTCTCGCAACGTACCCAATCCTCCACCGCGCAGATCGCCGGCACTGTCGACAGCCTGCGCAGCACGGTCAATGAGGCGGTCAGCCTGATGGAAGCGGCCTGTAGCCAAGCGCAAAGTGATGCCCAGTCGGTCACCGGCCTGGGCGAGCGCCTTGGGGAAATCGCCCACGCGGTGCAAGGCGTCACCGACACCCTGGCGCAGATCGCCACGGCCGTTGAGGAGCAGGCTTGCACCGCTGATGAAGTCAGCGGCAACATCCAGCAAGTCGATCAGGCAGCCGTAAGGTTGCTCGAAGGCGCGCGGGCGGTGAACCTGGCGGCGGACACCTTGAGCCAGGGCAGCAAGGCCTTGAGTGCCAATACCGGGAGATTTCAGCTCAGTTGACACCCTCCCCCGGTCCGGATTTTCGGCTCAGGTGGATAAGCGGTTGAAAGCGTAGAGAAATATTTTGGATTTACGCTTGACGCATCTGCATTACCGGTGAATAATGCGCGCCACTTGGCTACATAGCTCAGTTGGTTAGAGCATAGCATTCATAATGCTGGGGTCCGGGGTTCAAGTCCCTGTGTAGCCACCAAGTACTAAAAACGGCTTACCGAAAGGTAGGCCGTTTTTTTATGTCTCGAGAAAAGTGCCCCGAACAGCACCTCAAAAACGAACCGTCGGCAACGCCGATAACGCGCGCTCCCAAATCTGCCAGGTCCGCAGCCAGACCATCGCCTGCCAGTCGCTGTCGGCAGGATAGAACTGCTCCAGAAGATTCAGTTTGATTTCACGTCCCACCGCATCACTTGGATTGCCGTGCAGATGCAGCCAGTGGTCATCGCGCAAATGACGATGAACGTCCGGCCCCGGATACGTCCCGCACTCGATCACGAACGGCATCAGTTTGACCTGCGGCAGCGCAGTGATCAGTGCCTGCGAGGTGTAGCCCGTCGCGGTGGCCGCCACGCCGGTTTCGCTCAAGGTGTCGGCACCGGTCAGGAGCGTGTAGAGCCAAGGACCGTAGATGGCCTGTGCATCGGGCAGCGCGGGATAAGCGGCCTCGGTGATGGTCAGCAACATCGGATGACCGTACTCGCCAGCGCCGGTGTGCAAGTCGAAACACATCGCGACCTCGGCGTGGGTAATATGCTTTTGCAGGATTTCGTGCAGCGTGCGGTTCGACCAGCTCGGCGCCAGCCCGCCATAAAACAGGCCATCGGGATGACTGTGCTGGCCGCCCTCGACAATCGACATCACCGCTGGCCAGCCGTGTTCGCGAATCTGCCCCTCGAGCAGGGCGTCGGCGCGGTCACGTTCGGGGCCTCGCAACTCAGTGAAGGCATAGATGTCATGCAGCGCTGCGTAAGCCTGATTGTCCGGCAGCGGACGCTGGAAATTCAGGTGATTGCGGTTCAGGTCGATGTTGTCTTCGTTGACCCGACGCAGCCACGCTGTTCCCCAGGGATTGATCAGGTGGATCATCACCACCGCGACATCGGCCGGCAGTGAACGCTTGCCCAACTCCTGCATCCACTTGATCTGACATCCCGAGCCATAGAAACCTTCCACCCCATGGGTGCCGCTCAACGCGATCAGCAATCGCTTGGCACCCGGATCGCCTAATACCGCCACATCGGTGCTCAAGGGCTCGCCGAAGGGTCCTTTGAGCGGGTGTGGATATTCAGTCAATGTCGCTCCGGCCGAGGTCGCTGCCGCGAGGAACTGCTCACGTTGCGTGCGATAACTCGGCTGCGTAGGAAACTCGGTCTGCATGGCTGCCTCTTGTTGATTTTCTGACCCGTCTGATGCCCTCGACCCTACAGAAAATCCGTCAACTCATGAAGGGCAAAAGCGTCTTGGTTGTCATCCGTGGTTTGCACCACGCCCAGTCGGCCGATAAAGTCCCCTGATCTTTTCCCACGGACGGAGTGCCCAACGTGTTCTCAGCCTTCCGCTTGAGCCGCTATCGCCTGTCAGCTTTTTCGCTGATCGCCACCGCGCTGACCCTCGCAGCGTGCAACGCCCCACCCACGTCGACATTGCCGATCGCGCCGGAAGTCGCCTCGGGCTATCGCACCGACCTGCAAACCCGGCACGCCGCGAAACACATGGCGGCGGCAGCCAACCCTCTGGCAGCCGAAGCCGGGCGGGAGATGCTGCGTCAGGGCGGCTCGGCGGTGGACGCCGCGATTGCCATGCAAGCGGTGTTGACGCTGGTAGAACCTCAATCCTCGGGCATCGGGGGCGGCGCGTTCATTGTGTTGTGGGATGGCAAGAACGTGCGCACTTACGACGGTCGCGAAACCGCACCGGCCGGCGCCACAGAGAAGCTTTTCCTACAGGCCGACGGCACACCGATGGCCTTTACCCAGGCGCAGATTGGGGGTCGCTCAGTGGGAACGCCCGGTGTGTTGCGGGCGCTTGAGTTGGCCCATCAGAAACACGGTCGTCTGCCGTGGGCGCAGCTGTTCGAACCGGCCATCAGACTCGCGGAGCAAGGTTTCGCCATCTCGCCGCGCCTGCATCAGCTGATCGCTTCAGATTCCTCCATGCGTCGCTCGCCAGACATGATGGCGTACTTTCTGAACACGGATGGCAGTCCGAAAGCGGCCGGTACTCAGCTGAAAAACCCGGCACTGGCCGCCGTGCTCAAACGCATCGCTACAGAAGGTCCCGACGCGTTTTACAAAGGGCCGGTTGCGCAAGAAATCGTCACCAAGGTTCAGGGCCACGCCAACCCTGGCAGCCTGTCGCTGAATGATCTCCAAGGCTACAAGGCCAAGGAACGCGCGCCGCTGTGTACCGACTACAAACGCTGGCAGGTGTGCGGCATGCCGCCGCCATCGTCGGGCGGGATCGCCGTGGCGCAGATCCTTGGCACACTCCAGGCGCTGGAAGTTCGCGATCAGCGTTTTGCCTTGGCCCCAATGAAACCGGTCAAGACCGACAAACCCGCCGGCACCGAGCCGACGCCAGAAGCCGTGCACCTGATCGCCGAAGCCGAGCGTCTGGCTTACGCCGACCGCGCGCTTTATCTGGCCGACGCCGACTTCGTGCCCGTCCCTGTCAATGGCCTGGTGGACCCAACCTATCTGGCCAGCCGCGCCGCCCTGATCGGCGACCGCAGCATGGGCACGGCCAAACCCGGCACACCGCCGGGCATCAAGGTCGCCTATGCGCCGGATCGCTCGCCGCTGCGCATCTCCACCTCGCAAGTGGTGGCGGTCGATGACGAAGGGGGCGCGGTGTCCATGACCACCACCGTCGAATCCGCGTTCGGCTCGCACGTGATGGTGCAAGGCTTCATGCTCAACAATCAGATGACCGACTTCTCGTTCATCCCCGAAGAAAACGGGCAGAAAGTCGCCAACCGCGTTGAACCTGGCAAACGCCCCCGCTCGTCCATGGCACCGACGTTGATCTTCGATCGCCAGAGCGGCGAATTTCTCGCCACCATCGGCTCGCCGGGCGGTTCGCAAATCATCGAATACGTCGCCAAATCCACCATCGGCCTGCTCGACTGGAACCTCGACCCGCAAGCTGCCATCAGCCTGCCCAACTTCGGTAGCCGCAACGGACCGACGGAACTGGAAGAAGGCCAGTTCAGCGCCGGGCTGATTCAGGCGCTGAAGGACAAAGGGCACAGCGTGAGCGAGATCGACATGACCAGCGGCACCCAGGCGATTGTTCGGGTGAAGGATGCGCAGGGGAAGCCTTCGTTGGCGGGCGGGGCCGACCCTCGGCGTGAGGGGGAGGCGTTGGGGGATTGATTCCTACAGAGGTGGAAAAGGCCTACCAAGAGGCAAGCCTTGGATCAGGGCCGCTCAGCGCGTGATCTTCAGCGCTTGCCGTGCCTTGTGCTTCTCCAGCGCCAGATCGATCAAGCGGCTGACCAGCTCGCTGTACGTCATGCCGGTGGCCTGCCAGAGCTTGGGGTACATGCTGATGCGGGTGAAGCCGGGCAGCGAGTTGATTTCGTTGATCAGCACTTCACCGCTGTCGGTCAGGAACACATCGACCCGCGCCAGCCCGGAACAGCCCAGTACCTGAAACGCCTGGACAGCCAAGGCACGGATGCGCTCACTGGCCTCGCTGCTGATCTTGGCCGGTACCACGACCTCCGCGGCTTGAGCGTCGATGTATTTGCTGTCGTAGGAATAGAAGCCGCTACGCACCACGATTTCGCCACAACCGCTGGCGATGGCGTCCTCGTTGCCCAGCACCGCGCACTCGATCTCGCGGCCGCTGACGGCGGATTCGATCAATACTTTTTCATCGAAACCCAGAGCCAGTTCCACTGCCGCCGTGTAATCGGCTTCGTCGCTGACCTTGCTCACCCCCACGGACGAACCCTGGTTCGCCGGTTTTACGAACAGCGGCAGACCGAGTTTGCCGTGGACCTCGGCGAACCCGGTGCGCGCGGCACTGGCGCGGGTCAGGGTCACGAACGGCGTGACCGCCAACCCGGCATCACGCAGCAGGCGCTTGCTTATGTCCTTGTCCATGCACACCGCCGAGCCGAGCACGTCGGAGCCGACAAACGGTAAATCCGCCATGCGCAACAGGCCTTGCAGGCAACCGTCTTCACCCAGCGTGCCGTGCACAATCGGGAAGATCACATCGACGTGGCCCAGCAGTTCCTGGCCGGAGGTTTCGACCAATTGCTGGCTGGCCTTGCCTGGCACCACGGCCAGTTCCCGATTGGACTGGTTGAGGGCGATCAGGGCCGGATTTTCCTGGTTGAGCAGGAAGTTCGACGGATCATTAAGGTGCCAATGGCCTTGCTTGTCGATACCGATCAGCACCGGTTCGAAGCGCGACCGATCCAGCGCATCGACGATGTTTTTCGCCGATTGCAGCGACACTTCGTGCTCCGCCGAACGACCACCAAAAATAATCCCTACCCGCAGTTTGCTCATACCAGACACCTCGACGAACGATCAAACGCACCCGCGCCTCGATGGCTTACAGGGTGCAGAGAATGCTCGATACCTTGCTACATTTGTTTGCGGTTTTCTACCAGCCCCATGGGTTTTGTCGGCCAGCAGACAGGTGGCCAGTCCCTGGGTTACCGTGATCGACATTGAGCTCAAGACAACGACACCATGGCCAAGCACACGCCTCCCATCGACTGGTTCCATCGCGCCCCCGACGTGGGCGGGGTTCAGCGTTTCGAGGCGTTTTTTGCCGGCCACGGCTACGACCTTCACCGCCATGACACCTACGCAATCGGCCGGACCCTGGCCGGCGTGCAGAGTTTTCAGTACCGCGGCGGCTGGCGCCACAGTCTGCCCGGCGGGACCCTGGTGCTGCACCCGGACGAGGTCCACGATGGCGAGGCCGGCACCGAGGCCGGGTTCAAATACCGGATGATGTACATCGAGCCGGCGCTGATCCAGCAGATACTCGGCGGACAACCGCTGCCGTTCATCAAGACCGGATTGTCGACCGACCCACGCCTGTTCGCCGCCTCCGACGTGCTGCTGCGAAGCCTGGATTGCCCGCTCGACCCATTGGAGGAACAGGACGCGCTGTTCGATCTGGCACAGGCCTTGAGCACCGTCTCCGGCGCGCCCGGTAAACGCCAGCGCTTCGACTACGTGGCGGCGGAGCGCGCGCGGGAGTTCATCCACAGCGCCCTGGATCGCACGGTGACGCTGGAAGAACTGGCGCAGCACAGCGGTCGGGATCGCTGGAGTCTGTCGAGGGATTTTCGCCTGTTGTTCGGCACCAGCCCTTATCGATACTTGACGATGCGTCGCCTGGACCTGGTTCGCGCACTGCTGATCCAGGGCCAGTCTCTGGTCAGTACCGCGCTGATCGCCGGCTTCACCGACCAGAGCCACATGACCCGGCAATTCAGCAAGGCCTACGGCCTGTCACCGGCTCGCTGGATGAAAATGCACCGCCGCTAAGCCACGCACAATCGTACAAGAAACCTGCTGCCGTGCTGACTATCGTGGATTCACGATCAACCACGAGAGCTTGTTTCATGAATGCCTATCGAAGCCTGAACTTCGCTGAAAAAATCGCCCGGATCGACTCGCACTGGAGCCCTCGGGTCATCGCCGAAATGAACGACTACCAGTTCAAAGTGGTGAAACTGCTGGGGGATTTCATCTGGCACGATCACTTGGACACCGACGAGACCTTCATCGTGCTCGAAGGGCAGTTGCGCATCGACTTTCGCGATGGCCACGTCCTGCTGAACGCGGGCGAAATGTATGTGGTGCCCAAGGGGGTCGAGCACAAACCCTGCGCCGAACAGGAAGTGAAACTGCTGCTGATCGAGCCCAAGGGTGTACTGAACACGGGCAGTGAGCGTGGCGAACGCACGGCGCAGAATGACGTGTGGGTGTGAAAGGCAGCCGGTTTACGGCTGCAAGGTCTTGCCTTCCACCGGATCGCCGATCGTCAGAAAATGCCCGCCCGCAACATGGTGCAGGGTGCGTAAAGCATCGTGCCCTTCGAAATGCCAACGGCCTTCGCTGAACACGCGCTCATCGGCCTGGGCGGCAATCACCTCGGCCACGAACAGGTCGTATTGCTGATGGTTGTCGGGCTCCGGCAGCAGCCGGCACTCCAGCCAGGCGACGCAACCTTCAAGCATCGGCGCATCGATCAGCTCGCCGCTGAACGTCTGCAAGCCGTACACCTGAAACTTGTCCAGGCCCTGGCCCTGAGTCAACTCCAGGCCCGACGTCGAGCCTACGGTCTGCGCGATATCGGCCTGGGCCGCGCAGGGAACGTTCAGCACGAAGGTGCCCGACGCTTCCAGCAGTTGGCGGGTCCAGGTCGACTTGTCCAGCACCACGGCGATTTTTGGAGGTTCGAAGTCCAAAGGCATCGCCCAGGCGGCGGCCATGATGTTGCGCTGGCCGTCATGCGCCGCGCTGACCAGCACGGTCGGCCCGTGATTGAGCAAGCGATAAGCCTTGGACAAGGGAACCGGACGGCGGTGAGAAACGCTCATGAGGGCTGCTCCTGGGGAAAACGCCGATTGTAGCGATTTCCGCCAGGAGGTCAGGTATCAAGTCGCCAGTTGATTGGCAAACTGCCCGACCGCGTTGACCACTTTCTGCGCGCCGTCCTGAATCTCGACGATCACCGTGCCCGCTTCCGCCGCCAGCGCCAGGCCTTGTTCAGCCTGGAGTTTGCCGTCGGTCATCAGGGCCACGGCATTGCGCGCCATGTCCTGGTTCTGACGCACTACGCCAACGATTTCATCGGTGGCCTGGCTGGTACGGGACGCCAGCTGCCGGACTTCGTCCGCCACCACGGCAAACCCTCGGCCCTGTTCACCGGCGCGCGCCGCTTCGATGGCCGCGTTAAGTGCCAGCAGGTTGGTCTGTTCGGCAATGCCGCTGATGGTTTTGACGATGGTGCCAATCACCAACGACTGCTCGTTCAATGCTTCGATGCCTTCGCCGGCGGTTTGCATGTGCCGGGCCAGGTCACGCATCACGTCCACCGCCTGAGTCACCACGGCGGTACCGCGCTGGGCGCTTTGATCGGTTTGCTGGGAGGTGCTGTAGGCGATGTTGGCCGCTTCGGCGACCGCCTGCTCCTGATTGACTTGATCGGTAATCACCGTGGCAAATTTCACCACTTTGTAGAGCGTGTTGTTGGCGTCCACCACCGGGTTGTAGGACGCCTCCAGCCAGACCACACGACCATGGCTGTCCACACGCTTGAACCGGCCCGCCACGAACTCGCCCGCATTCAGGCGGCGCCAGAAGTTCTGATATTCCGCGCTGCTGTAATCCTCAGGTTCGCAGAATGTACGGTGATGTTTGCCCTTGATTTGCGCCAGGCTGTAACCCATGCCGCTGAGGAACCGCTCGTTGGCCGCCAACACGTTGCCATTGAGATCAAACTCAATGACCGCCGTCGAACGCACCAGCGCGCCGATCAGGTTTTCATGCTCGCGGGACGCCTCGATGGTGCGGGTCAGGTCGCTGGAATAAATCGAGAAGTGCTTGATCCGCCCCTCCGAGGACAACACGGGCTGCACAATCGAACGCAACCAGGCTTCCTGGCCATCGCCCCGCAGCAAACGCACGGCGCCGGCGAAGTGCTCGCGGCGGGTCAGCGCAGCCTTGAAGCGGTGGTGGAATTCGTCCGATTTCACATGGGGCGGGACAATGTCTTCAATGTGCCGGCCAATCAGGTCGCTGCTCTTGTAGAGCATCTCTCCGAGGAAGTTCTGGTTGACCGATTGAATCCGTCCATCAGGATCCAGGGTCAGGACCAGCATCTCGCTTTCCAGACTGTCCTTCACTTGCTGAAGGCTGGAGAGTTCTTCGCGAAGAGCCGACAGCTCCTGCTTCAAGCGTTTGTTGAACATGGAAAGCACCGATGGACAGGGATAGAAAGCGGCATGCAGCCTAGCCATCGGCCTTGCGGATATTTTCTGAAGCCTGTTTCAGGGTTGTCCTACAAAAATAGTTTCGGCACGCCTATCAGGCTATTTATTCACGCCGCGCCAGCGGCCGGGCAGTGTTCAACCCGAGGCATCCGTGTACCGAAATACGCCGCGCTGCTCACGCCCACTGCGCCCATTACTGCGCTGAATATCACGCAAATCCATGGACTCCATGGCATCAGACCGATCAACAACAGCGGTGTGACACTCGCCCACGCGGCGTAGGCAATGTTGTAGGTGAAGGAAATCCCCGAGACGCGAATCCGCGCCGGAAACAGGCTGACCATCACCGACGGCACCGCGCCGACGACCCCGCAACCGAGTCCGGCAATCGCGTACGCCAGGCCAATCCACTGGCCGCCAGTGATCAGGCACGTATAGAGCACACCGATGCCCAGCGGCAGCAGCAAGCTATAAAGCATGACCGTGCGCCAGGCACCGAAGCGATCGACGAGCAGCCCGGCAAGTACGCAGCCGATGTTCAGGAACACAATGCCCAAGGCACTCAAGGCGAAGGTGTGGCTGGCGGTCATGCCGAAGGTTTTCTGCATCATGGTCGGGGTGATGACGACGAACACCACCACCGCCGATGTCAGTACGCAGGTGAGGATCATCGCCGGCAATATCGCCAGGCGATGTTCACGCAAGACCGTGCGCAGCGGCAGTTCTACCGCTGCATCACGCTTCGCCTGCATCGCCATGAATACCGGGGTTTCGTTGAGCCAGCGGCGCAGCCAGACGCCAATCACCCCGAACACGCCGCCCAGCAGGAACGGGTAACGCCAGGCGTAATCGAGGATTTCCGCCGGGGTGAACGCTTGTGCCAGAAAAGTCGCGGTCAAAGCGCCGATCAGGTAGCCGAAGGTCAGCCCGGCCTGCAGGAAACCCAGGGCATAACCGCGATGCCCGGCCGGCGCGTGCTCGGCGACGAACACCCAGGCGCTTGGTACTTCACCGCCGACCGCAGCGCCCTGCAGGACTCGCAGGATCAACAGCAAAAGTGGTGCGAAATAGCCGATCTGGGCGTAGGTTGGCATGATCCCTATCAGCAGGCACGGCAGCGCCATCATCAGGATGCTCAGGCTGAAAACCTTCTTGCGCCCCAGCCGGTCGGCGAAATGCGCCATCAGAATCCCGCCCAATGGGCGCGCCAGATAGCCGGTCACGAAGATCCCGAAGCTTTGCAGCAAGCGCAGCCACTCGGGCATGTCCGGCGGGAAGAACAACTGGCTGAGGGTCAGCGCGAAAAAGACGAAAATGATGAAATCGTAGATTTCCAGCGCGCCGCCAAGGGCCGCCAGGCCAAGGGTCTTGTAGTCCGAGCGGCTGAACGGCGCCGGGCGCGAATCGGTGTTGGCAATCATGAAAAGAACTCTGGCACGGGCAAAAAACCAAGGCGCCCATGGTCTACGCAAACGCGTCCACCGACAACCCGTTAGACCAAAGTCTCAGTCTGGTTAATCTTCGTCACAAAATATGACTGATTGATTTACTGTTGGCACCTGTCCAGACGGGCCTTTGCCGCCCCAAAGACCACAATAAACATAAAAATTCGAGGTACTCCCGTGGCCGCTGATATCGAAGATACCCGCTCCGCCCGCTTTGCCCTGCGCTGCTCAAGTTTTGCCGAACGCTGGTTCCCCGACTCTTGGGTATTTGCCGCCCTGGCGGTGATCATCGTGGCCGTGGCAACCATGGCCATGGGCGCCAAACCCACTGACGCGGCCATGGCTTTCGGTGATGGGTTCTGGAGCCTGATTCCATTCACCATGCAGATGGCGTTCGTGGTCATCGGCGGTTATGTGGTCGCCAGTTCCCCGCCCGCAGTGAAACTCATCGACCGCCTGGCCCGGATCCCGAAAAACGGTCGCTCGGCCGTGGCCTGGGTCGCGTTGATTTCCATGGTGGCGTCGCTGCTGAACTGGGGCCTGTCGCTGGTATTCGGCGGTCTGCTGGTGCGCGCCCTCGCTCGCCGCACCGACCTGAAAATGGATTACCGCGCCGCCGGTGCTGCCGCGTATCTGGGCCTTGGCGCCGTGTGGGCCCTGGGCCTGTCGTCGTCCGCCGCGCAATTGCAGGCCAACCCGGCCAGCCTGCCGCCGTCGATTCTGTCGATCACCGGCGTCATTCCCTTCACCCAGACCATTTTTCTCTGGCAGTCCGGCGTCATGTTGCTGGCACTGATCGTGATTTCGCTGATCATTGCCTACGCCACCGCGCCGGGGCCGAAAACAGCCCGCGACGCCGAAGCCTGCGGCATCGACCCGAGCTTCAACCTGCCACCACTGCAACCGCGCACCCGTCCCGGTGAATGGCTGGAGCACAGCCCGTTGCTGACGATTTTGCTGGTGCTACTGGCAGCGGGATGGCTGTTCCACGAGTTTTCGACTAAACCGGCGATCAGCGCGATCTCGGGCCTGAACACTTACAACTTCCTGTTCATCATGCTCGGCGCGCTGCTGCACTGGCGCCCGCGCAGCTTCCTCGATGCTGTGTCTCGTGCGGTGCCGACCACCACCGGCGTGCTGATCCAGTTTCCGCTCTACGGCTCGATCGCCGCGCTGATGACCACGGTCAAAGGCTCCGACGCGCAGACCCTGGCCCACCACATCTCGACCTTCTTCGTCAGCATTGCGTCCCACGACACCTATGCGCTGCTGATGGGCGTTTACTCGGCGATTCTCGGGTTCTTCATTCCGTCCGGCGGCGGCAAATGGATCATCGAAGCGCCTTACGTCATGCAGGTGGCCACCGACCTGAATTACCACCTGGGTTGGGCCGTGCAGATCTACAACGCGGCGGAAGCCCTGCCGAACCTGATCAACCCGTTCTACATGCTGCCGCTGCTGGGCGTACTCGGGTTGAAGGCCCGGGACTTGATCGGCTTTTCGTTCGTGCAACTGCTGGTGCACACGCCGCTGGTGCTGTTTTTGCTGTGGGCGCTGGGGACGACGCTGACGTATACGGCGCCGGTGATGCCGTAAACCCTCTAAAGAACACCGCAAAACTACTGTAGGAGCGAGCCTGCTCGCGAAAGCGGCGTATCAGTCACTAATGATGTTGACTGAACCACCGCATTCGCGAGCAGGCTCGCTCCTACATTGAGAATCCCACTGTATTCAAAGCAGTAGTCCGTCTTTGCCTAAGGGCTACTGCGTCCCGTCGCAAATAATAGCTCAGTGCCACTACTTTCCTTTACCGCCCCGCTGCTCCGGTAATATCCTTGCCCGAATATTATCTGTTTCAATTTTTTGCAGGCCGGAAAGGGAGTTCATCGCAATGATCGTAGGGATTGACCTGGGGACCACCAACAGCCTCGTCGCCGTCTGGCGGGGGGAGTCCAGCGAGTTGGTGCCCAATGCTCTGGGCCAGTTTCTCACCCCCAGCGTGGTGGGTCTCGATGATCAAGGCCGCGTGTTGGTGGGCCAGGCCGCCCGCGAGCGTTTGCACACCCATCCGCGCCAGACCGCTTCGCTGTTCAAGCGGCACATGGGCAGCGCCACGGAAGTGCGCCTGGGAGACAGATCATTCCGCCCCGAGGAGCTTTCCGCGCTGGTGCTCAAAAGCCTGAAGGAAGACGTCGAACGGGCCTTTGGCGAAACCGTGCAGGAAGCGGTGATCAGCGTGCCGGCCTACTTCAGCGATGCCCAGCGCAAGGCCACGCGGATTGCCGGTGAGCTGGCCGGTCTGAAGGTTGAAAAACTGATCAACGAGCCGACCGCGGCAGCATTGGCCTATGGGCTGCATCAACGGGACAAGGAAACTTCGTTCCTGGTGTTCGACCTCGGTGGCGGCACCTTCGACGTGTCGATTCTGGAGCTGTTCGATGGGGTCATGGAAGTGCGCGCCAGCGCCGGCGATAACTTCCTGGGCGGCGAGGATTTCGATAGCGTGCTGCTTGAGCATTTCCTTGAGCACCATCGCAACACCGACAACTTTCCTGACCGCAACAGCATCATCCAGCCGTTGCGTCGCGAGGCCGAGCGTGTGCGCAAAGCCCTGGGCCAGGACAGTAGCGCCGAATTCAGCCTGCGGGTCGACGGCCAGCAATGGACGCAAACCATCACCCAAGCGCAACTGGCCACGCTCTACACGCCGCTGCTCGAACGCCTGCGCACGCCAATCGAACGGGCGCTGAGAGACGCGCGGATTCGGGTCAGTGACCTCGACGAAATCCTGCTGGTGGGCGGTACGACGCGCATGCCGCTGGTGCGCAAACTCGCGGCCGGCCTGTTTGGGCGTTTCCCTTCAATCAGTCTCGACCCGGACGAAGTCGTGGCCCACGGTGCGGCGATCCAGGCAGCCTTGAAAGCACGCTCCGCCGCGCTGGAAGAAGTGGTGCTGACCGACGTCTGTTCTTACACATTGGGCATCGAGACGACGACTCAAATCGGCCAGCAGTACGAAAGCGGGCATTACCTGCCGATTATTGAGCGCAACAGCATCGTGCCGGTGAGCAGGGTCAAGACGGTGTATACACTGCAAGATAACCAAGAGCACGTGCTGCTGAAGATCTTTCAGGGCGAAAGCCGTTTGGTCAAAGACAACGTGGCATTGGGCGAACTGGACATCAAAGTGCCGAAACGCAAGGCCGGCGAAGTCGCCCTCGACGTGCGTTTCACCTACGACAACAACGGTTTGCTCGAAGCCCAAGTGGTCATCCCGCTGACGGGCGACAAGCATTCGCTGGTCATCGAGAACAATCCCGGCGTGCTCACACCCGAGGAGATCCAGCAGCGACTGGAGGGCCTGGCGCTGTTGAAGATTCATCCGCGCGATCAGCAGGTCAATACGGTGTTGACCGCACGTCTTGAGCGTCTCTATCAGGAAAGTCTGGGGCAGATGCGTGAGCAGATCGCTCATTGGGCCAAACAGTTTCAGCACGTGCTTGATTCTCAGGACGAACGGCGGATCCGTGAAGCGCGCAGCGAACTGATCCAGCAACTGGGCACGCTGGACAACGGCCTCTGGCACTGAGGAGCGGCAACATGGATTGCTGGTCTGTGCTGGAACTGCCCGAAGACGCTGATGCGCGCACTATCAAAAGAAGCTACGCGCGGCTGCTGAAAACCTTCCGCCCCGATGAAGATCCCGAAGGCTTTCAGCGTGTGCGCGAGGCTTATGAGGAGGCGCTGAGTGTGGCGCAATGGCGGGCCGAAAACGCCGCCGAAGAACGTGAAGTCGCAATGGCCGACGTTGTCGAAAAGCCCAATCACACCGACCTCCAGGCAGGGTCCGATGTGCTCGACGTGCGTGCGTTGAGCCTTCAAAGTCCGCCTCCACTTCGGCCCTTGAACCTTGAAAGCCCGCCCCCTCTCCGCTCGCTGAACCTTGCACCGTCCAACCCCGAGCCCCTGCACGAACCGGTTGCTGCGCCGGACGAACTGGCAGCGCGTGCCTTGCTCGACGGGCTCTCCGAGCAGAATCTGTCCGAGCGTTGGGCGCAGGCGCAACAACAGCACTGCGCCAAGGCGTTTGAGCAGTCGTTGCTGGCGTTGTGCTTCGATCATCCGGGCCTGCGCAATTCGATTGCCGCCTGGGCGGTCCAGCACCTCGATTGGCTCGCGCCCTGGCAAAACGTCGAAATGACCGATTGGCAGCAAGACGCTCTGGCCAGTGGTTTGCTGCAAGATTATCGGCAGGCGCTGCAGGAGTTGCTCGAAGACAAGAAAGAACGTGACTTTCTCTCCCTGCTCAAAAGCTACACCGCACAACCTTGGCTGCAGGTGTTCGATCGACGTCAGGAGTGGCAGCGAATCCTCCTGCAACTGTTCAACGACACCGAATGGAGCCTGCCGCTGTTCGACCGCGTCGGTCAGGTGTTTGGCTGGGACGAAAAAAAAGGCATTCATCCTGAACCGGCGTCGCTCTGGCAGGCACTGATCGAGCGCTGCAATCAGGAAAGCTTCTACGCAAGCCTGCAGGCCAAGGCGCAAGACAGCCGGACCTGGGCCGCTGACGTTCAGGCCGCCCATTTGCTGATGAACCCGATGAAGCCCGGGCAACAGAAGAAAATGATCGACGGCTTTGGCCAGAACGAGTGGCAGGCCTGTCATGACCTAGCGCAAACCCTTAAGTGGCGTTACCCGGAATTGCGTTTAAGGCTGCCCCACGCCGATGTTTTTCACTGGCGACGTTTCCTGCCGCGCCCGATCGCCGACGAAACCTGGGTGCGCGTCTGGGCGGGCATCGCGCTGGCGCTGTTTTTGTTTTATTTCCCGACTGAATACAAATCCAAGGGTTTCAGCATAAGCATCCCGATGATATTCATCCCGTTTGCATTCGCATGCGTGCCGGTCTGGTTCCTCCGTTTCGCCATGAGCTGGTGGGTTCCGATCGTCTCGCATGTCATTGTCCAGGACCTGTGGCTGACCGAAGGACTGGTCCCCCGACACTGGAACCCGGATACCCGCTGGCTAGTGATGCGACACGGTGTTCCGCAAGCCGTCCTCACGCTGCTGTTTGGGCTTCTCTTGGGTTGGCCGGGCATGGCGACTTATGTCGGTTTCATGCTGATCGGTCTATTGCACAAGCGCCGAATCGGTCAGCTCGCGCCTGAACTGGCCGCCCGGCGTCCATGGCTGACCGCGCTGCATTGGACGCACTTCAGTCCGTTGCAGTTGGTGTTTTTGCTGGTGATGGTCGGCGTCATCTTCGTGCGCCGGATGTATTTCCCGGAGTATCACCTCACGCATTTGATGTTCAGGTGAGCGATTGCCGGCCGATCTGCTTAAGTAACTATCGCCCGCGATCAACGCGGACCCACGCTGAAAAGGATCTGAGCATGTTCAAACTGACAGGACTTACCCTCGCGGCCCTCACCCTGAGTGCCGCCGCCCACGCCGATGTCGATCTGAAGCTGGGCAGCACCGAACGCGTCACCCGGCTATTCGCCTATCCCAACAATTGCAACGTGATCTGCTTCCGTAACTGGACGCTTGAGCAAACCGTCGAGCACTACCTGACCCAAAGCGTGCAGCGCGATGGCTACAGCACCGCGAAAGTGCGAGTCAAAACCGATTACGGTCAGCTCTACGCCGACATCAGCGGCGTGCCGAAGGGTTACGAAAAACCGTTGGCCGCGCTGCTCAATGCCGGTGATCTGGCCTATACGGGTGCCAAAAAGCTCAACGTAGATGGCAAGTGGGCTTACAGCTGGTATCTGTTCCTGCCGCTGGGCATGGCCCTGGAAAACCGCAAGAGCGTCGAGCTGCTGCATTTCCCGCCGGATTACTCGCTGACACAGGCCCAGGACTACCTGCGCTCCGCCACCACGGATCGCTGGGCCACGCTGCTGACGGACAACGGTATCCCCGCCGATCAGACGCCGGGTTACCAGACCATCATTGATATCGCGCCGATTGCGGCGCCGGCCAGTGCGGGCAAGGATCTGGAAGGCGTCTACGACTACTTCAAGGACTACCAGACCACCATGGTCAAGGAAGTCAGCCAGAACGCTCGCGGTGCCGCATTGCCGATGGTCGCGTTCGGCGCGCCGGTGCGTAACTGGATCAAGCAGCAATACGGGCCGACCGTGAACGTGCTGGGTCTGGCCACGATCAGCCCGAGCGCCGGGGTGAAAGTGCCGGTGCTGGGCTCCAACCACCCAAGCTACATCTGGTACGCCGCCAACCCGGAGAGCTACACCGGCGACGATGCTCAGGCCAAGGCCGACGCCGCGGGCCTGAAAGTCATGGGCCAGGATTTGAGCGCCGCCTGCTGGCAGGCCGGTATGGGCAGCAAACCCGGGACTGACCCGACCGTTCAGCTGAAAGGCTGTACACAGACGTGGCAAGTGACCCAGAAAGAAAAAACCTGCGAGCTGTTCTACACCTCGATCCGCAACCTGACGCCTGAACAAGCCGTGGCCAAGTGCGCGACGACGCCGATCCAGTCTGAGCTCAAACAGCTGCAAGCCCCGGCACCTGTGACAGCGGCTCCGGCACCTGCGCTGTAATCGGCTTTGCACTTTTGCGCGTGAGCGAAGGCTTACGCGCAAAAGCGCGCTTTCCTCCTGTCAGTTCTGACAGTAGACCCGTCGTATCATTTGCGAGATCTTGAGGTAAACCCCAGTGCTGCAGGCTGACAGGACGTCAGTCTGGGAAGTCGCAACGCGCTGCCGACAAGGATTGTTATGAAACCTCATCCCCTGCATAGACAAACAACGCAACCTCCCGATGGAATCTATCCCTTCCCGGAGCTACCGCTGAGCCTTGGATTCCCCTCACGGGTCGATTTCGAGATTATCTACAACGCGAATGGATTGGCGGTGGCCATCGTAGCTCTGCGCGAATTTCCACAGATCAGCCGAATCTGCCGCGTGTCGGGGCATCTCCTGCCTTATCGCCATCGACATACCCGGCAACTGGCGCCTGGTATCCACGTCTACGACCCACACTTCAGCGGGCTGCTGAGTCACTCTTGCGACGCCAATGTCTTTTTCGACATGAGCGAACTTTGGTTGTGGGCACTGACGGATATTAAGAAAGGCGACACCCTGACGATGGATTACGCCACGACCGAAGATAAACTGCTGCGCCAGTTCGCCTGTCAGTGCGGGTCCCCGTCGTGTCGAGGCTGGATCTGCGGCTACGACGAATCGCCGAACGCCGACGGCCAGTTGTATTTCCACCACTGGCGTCGGCGCAGCCTCTGTTGAACCGTTTTACAGCGTTTCGACCGGACGCAGTCGGTACTGCGGCGGCAATTGCTCAAAACCGCTGATGGTCGTGTTCAGGCTTTTCCAGCGACCGTCCTTGATGCCATAGATACAACCGTGGATCGACAGGTTCTGCCCGCGATGCCAGGCGTTTTGCACAATGCTGGTATGGCCGACGTTGGCCACTTGCTGGATCACGTTGAGCTCGCAGAGACGGTCGACCCGCTCTTCTTCAGTCGGCAACTCGGCCAGTTCTTCGCGCTTTTCGTAATAGAGGTCACGGATCGAGCGCAGCCAGCCGTCGATCAGGCCCAATTGGCGATCTTGCATCGAAGCCCGTACACCGCCGCAGCCGTAGTGGCCTGTGACAAGGATGTGTTTGACCTTGAGCACGTCGACCGCGTACTGAATCACCGACAGGCAGTTGAGGTCAGTGTGCAGCACCACGTTGGCCACGTTGCGGTGGACGAACAGGTCGCCGGGCAGCATGCCGACGATCTCGTTGGCAGGCACCCGGGCGTCGGAACAGCCAATCCACAAGTATTCTGGCGTCTGTTGGCGAGCCAGCTTGGAGAAGAAGTCCGGATCTTCCTGCTTGATCGCCTCGGCCCAGCGTTCGTTGTTATCAATCAGATCTTGTAATTCGTTCATGCTGTAAAGCCTCAAGAATGATGCGCTGGTTTGACAGACAACCGCCCGTCGGGGTCACGCGCTTGATGCAAGTAGTGCCGGTGGAATTCTCAGGGGTTCGGTGGGTCCACCGTAGTAAGGCCCACAGTATGAGGAATTGCCATGACTGATTCACGACGTCCTTTCGATGCGGTGCAACCCGAGCCCATCGACGACAACGAAGACCGCATGGGTTCGATGCACGAGCTGGATTTCGACGAGGCAGAACCCAGCGCGAAAATTGGCGACGAACTGCCGGAAAACGAGCGCGAACGGCTGATGCCTCGGGAGCGTGTGCGTGAAGCGGGCATGACGGGGGCCTCGACCGATGACCATGAGTCTACCGATGATGACATGAGCCCGGAAACGTTGATCCGTGAAGACGGTGCGCGGGATGCCCATGAGGCCGGTGAAGGCAATCAGGCGGATTGGGATTTGAGCATTGTCGATGAAGACGATATTGGCGGGGGAAATGGGCTGGATGAAGAGGAACTGGCGCGGAAGGATCCGATGGATGGTAATCGGTAATCGGTAATCGGTAATCGGTAATCGGTAATCGGTAATCGGTGATGTCAGTCAGGACGCCTTCGCGGGCAAGCCCGCTCTCACAGGTTTTTGTGTCGGTCACAGAGTTTGTGTACAACGCCGATCCACTGTGGGAGCAGGCTTGCCCGCGATGCTTTTAAAGCGACTCAGTCAACCAAGGTGCAGGCCATGACCACGGCATCTTCTCGCCCACCAACGGCAGGGTAATAATCCCGACGACGCCCAATCTCGTTAAACCCGTAACGCTCATACAACCTGAACGCGCCACGGTTGCTGTCGCGCACTTCCAGAAAACACTCCCGCGCCTTGGCGTCATACGCCCGGGACATCAAATGTTCCAGCAGCGTCAACCCCAGGCCACGACCCTGATTCTCGGGCTTGACGGTGATGTTGAGCAGATGCGCTTCATCCAGAATGATCTGCACCACGCCGTGCCCGACCTGTTGCTGACCTTCGAACATCAGCCAGATCTGGTACTTGCCCAGCCCATCCAGAAAAATCCCGCGGGTCCAGGGGTGGCTGTACGCCGCGTATTCGATTTTCAGTACAGCGTCCAGGTCCGCCTCGGTCATCGGGCGGAACGATACAGCGTCACTCATTCGATTCTTTCCAGCGCGCCATCAGCCGACGCATGGCTTGCCAGACATCAGCCTTACGCTGTGGCTCTTCCATTAATAATTCCAGGCCCGGCAGGGCCCAGACCGAGCCCAGGCCTTCGACCTGGAGTTCACGGTTGAAGGATTCGGCGTTCGCTTCACCGGCAAAACGCACCGCTGGCAGGCCGATCAGCCACACGCAGACGCACGGAGCGTCTTCCAGTCGGGCCGAGAGAAAACCTTGCACGAAATCCCGAGCAGCCTCCGGGCCTTGATCCATGGTGCCCCGGACCAGCAGCGGCCAGCGTACCGGCTCACCGATGATCTGCGGGCTGTCCGGCAGACCGGCGGCGCGCAGCATGTCCTTGAGCAGCAGATAAGCAGGATCGCGGGTCTGGAACGTTTCGCCTGTGGGTAACTCGACCAGCAGCAGGCAACGCCCAGCCCTCAGCAACTGCAGGGAAAAACGCGGTGGCGGCACTTGCACAGCCTTGGCGACGACCGGCGCGGCCTCTTCTTCGACCTTGGCGTTCGTGCGCGTGCTGGCCAACGAGGGGCGCGGCACCTCGATTTTCACCCGTTCCGTCGGCGTCACTACCGGCGCAGCGGCGGCGTTGGCGGCAGGCGCTGGCGCAGAAGCAGGCACCACCGGCGCGACGACCAGCGGTTCCGGCACCTCCAGCAGCTCGGGACGCGAGGGCGCAGCAAAGGGCAATTCGGTGCGCGGCAGCCAGTTGACCACCTGCATGGCAGTCAAATAAGCGCGGCGACGGGACTCGATTAGCAAAGGTCGGCCACTTGTGGATAACTAAAGTGCGCTGATTCTACCGCCCTTCGCTCAAGATCGCCCGCGCTTGATCGATACTCTTTCCCTTAGAAACAGCTACAGCCCGTCCCGAGAGTGAATCGCATCGGTCCTGATGCAGTACAATCGCGGCTTTTAATCGCCAACCAGCCGGCCATTCCGATGATCGAACCCAAGCGCGTCTTGCGCGCCCTCGCTGAACACTGGGCACTTCTGGAGCCACTGTGCGAGCACTTCGACCAAGGCACATTGAGCCTCAACGAACTGCGTTCACAGTTGGCCGCCCAGCAACTCGACAGTACGCCGCAGGACATCACCAGCCTGCTGGACGTGTGGATCCGCCTCGACATTCTGGTTCCTGTGGCGAAAAGCCCGAACCGTTTCGAGCTCAACGCGCAAATCCACGACTTCCTCGCTTACTTGCGCCGTGAGCACCGTCTGGGCCTGTGCCTGGAGATCGAAGCCTATCTGCGCCACCTCGAACGCCTGGCCGGTTACATCCAGGACGCCTTCGACATCCGCGACGGCCACGACCTGGCGCGGCAATTGCGCCTGCTCGACATGCGTGTGCGCGACGTGCTGAAGAAACTGGCCAACGACGAACAGGCCTTGGTGGCCGTCGCCGAACGTGCCAAGACCAGCGACCGGCAGATCCCGCTGCGTCAGCGTTACGCCGAAGTACTGGCGACCTGGGACGAATACGTCGAGCCGATGATTCAGCTGGTGAACGCCGACGGCGCCTTCGAGCAAGGCGTGCGCAAGGTCGAGAATGTGCTGCTGCGCATGCTCACCGAACAACAGCGCCTCGGTCACCTGGTCGATGACGACATGCTGCTGCGCACCCACGCGCGCATCCTCGAAATGCAGACCAGCGCCCAGTTGACCCTGCGCCATGCCCGCGAGTTGTTGCTGCCGCTGCGTGAAGAGGCCCGTCGGCATAACGCCGTGACCCGTGGCGCGGCGCTGGCCTTGTCGGCCATACGTCGCAAAGGCATCGATGCGGTGCCGCAAGCGGCGATGCCGATGTTCACTCGGCCACAAAGCACGTTCCTCGGCAGCGCCAGTCAGGTCGAAGCCTACGTTTATGCGCTGGCCCGATTCGAACCGAAACCGGCGCGCTTCCCCAAAGCCCACAAGACTCAGAAAGGCGAAGCCCCGCGCGCGCCACGCACGGTTCGCGAAATGCTCGAACGCTGCGAAGACGCCCTGCCGATGCCGGACCTGATGACCTGGCTGCTGGAGCAGGAACCGGACGGCGCCACCGACGAATTGCTGTACTGGTTCTCGCGCCTGTCTCGGGAAAAACGCTTCAAACGCGAGCGTCTGGAACGCCGCGATTACCACACTCACGAGCATCAGGTCAGCCTGCGCTCCTTCGCCCTGCTCTCGGCCCGCGACACCGCCGCCGAGGATTCTGCGAGCATCCCACATGCATCTTGATCTATCCGAACTGTCCCAGCTTGCGCCGATCTTCCGCGAACTGTTCAAGGGCTACCACGTCAGCCGCCGCGATCCGGAGCTGTACGCGCAACTGTCGAACTTCCAGGACCAGTACCGCACGCTGTTCAGGGCGCTGGGCTATGAGCTGGTCTGCGACACCCGTGGTTTCTACTACTTCGTGCCGGACCTGGCCGCTGCGGCGGTGAACAAGACAGCGCAGCGTCTGGCGCTGTTCACCTTCATCCTCGTCGAGCATCTGGCGGATCAGGGCCGAGACCCGGTCGCCGTGCTGGATGGTGGCAGCCTTGGCCGCGATGAATTGCCGTCCTTGCTGGAAAAATACCGCGACCTGTTCATCCAGGCCGAAGTGCAGACCGTCGAAGAACTCGAAGAAAAAATCATGCGCCGCATGACTCAACTCGGTTTTGCCGGTGAAGAAAACGGTGTCTACCGTTTCCTGCCGCCGATGCACCGTTTCCTCGATGTCTGCCTGTCGGTCCAGCAGGATCGCGATCTGGCGGCCAGCCTGCACAGCGTGCTGCCTCTGCCAGTCCCGGTGTTGATCGACGACGACAGCGACGAAAAATTGCTGCAAACCGATGATCCGCTCGATCTGAGCGACTTCGAAGAAGAAAGCGAAGAAGACGCCATGGCCCGCGCCATTGCCGAAGAACAGGAGACCGACGCATGAGCAAGGAACGCTACGGCATTCGCCGCTTTGCCCTTTTGAACACCGCCGGTTACAGCCTCGGTCTGTTTCCGCTGGAAGAACCGCTGTCGGTCTACGGCGCGAACAACCTCGGTAAATCCGCCTCGATCAACGCCTTGCAGTTCCCGATCCTGGCGCGCATGTCGGACATGAGTTTCGGCAAGTACAGCCTGGAACAATCCCGTCGTTTCTACTTCGCCTCGGACACCAGTTACATCCTGGTCGAGGTTTCGCTGCCCCACGGTCCGCACGTGATCGGCGTGGTCGGCCGTGGTCCGGGCGGTGGTTTCGGTCACCAGTTCTTTGCCTACGCCGGCAAACTGGATCTGGCGCATTACCAGAAGAACGACACCTGCCTGCGGCAGAAAGAGCTGTTCACCAACCTTGAGCGCGAAGGCCTGAAAGCCTACGAGCTCAAGCCGGATGAACTGCGTCGCTTGCTGGTCGGCGGTCACACGTCGATTCCGCTGGACCTGACCCTGATCCCGCTGCGCTCCACCAGCGAGCAGAGCCTGAAGACTTTCCGCGCGTTGTTTATCAACTTGCTGCACATGCGCGAAATTACCGCCGCCAAGCTCAAGCAGCTGTTCCTCGATGCGTTTGAACACAGCCTGCGTTCCGGCAGCGTCGATTACATCGCTGCGTGCGAAGAAGCGTTCCGCGATGTACGCCGCATGGAGCAGGACTACAACTCGCTGGTCACTGCCGGCCCGTTGGTTGAAGCCCTTGCAGCCGGCGTGACTCAGCGCAATATCCTGCGCGGCAAACTGCACCGCATCTCGCCGCTTCTCGATTCCCTGCTTGGCACCTGGTCGGACTACGCCAGTGCGCGCAAGGAAGAGCTGACGATTCAGGCCGAGCACTACCGCAACGAGCAGGACGCGCTGCAAAACGATCAGCGCGGCGGCACTCAGGAATTGATGCGCCTGGAACGGGAAATCACCGGCATCCAGCGCTGGCTTGGCGAACTGTCCGCGCTGAAGAATCGCTTCGCTTTGGTCGATGACGTCAAAGTGCTGGAGCAACAACTGCTCGCGGCCAAGGACGCGCACGACGAACTGGCCGGTGCGCTGGCCCAGTCGCGGCAGTTCAGCGCCGAAGACCTTGAAGAACGTCTGCGGGATCTGGAAAAACGTCTGAAGTCGGTGAAGCAGCAACTCGATCACGCCGACAACAACAGCTACGCCCGACTGCGTGAAGAGTTCTCGCAACAGGACGTCGAGCGCCTGATGCGCCTGTTCAACAGCGCGCTGTTCAGCTTGCCGCTGGGCGAGCATGGCATCACGCTGGACGACGATGGTCAGTGGGTCAAATCCCTGGAGCTGATCCTCGACGGCTTCAAAGGCGAGCGCTTCGAAGTACCAGGTCTGGCCATCGACATCTCGCACATTGAGCCACCAGCCCTGCAAGCCTTGGCCGACCGCGCGGCATTGCGCGATCAGAAAGACCGCCTGGAGAAAGAGCTCAAGCAACTGAAAACCCAGGCTGCCGTGGTCGCCGACCGCGCGGCGAGCAAGACCCAGACCGAAGCGCTGTACCAGCAAGTGCTGGATGCGCAGAAAGCCCTGGAAGATTTCCGGCGCGCGCAAACCCTGAGCGCCGAGGAAGGCGACAAGCTGGAACAACTGGCGCAGATGGAAGCGGCGCAAGACGAGTTGAAACGCTCGAGCGATGCCTTCACCGAGCGCGTCCAGCAACTGTCGGCCAAGCTGCAACTGGTCGGCCGGCAGATCGGCGACATGGAAGCCAAGCAGCGCACCCTCGACGACGCCCTGCGCCGCCGTCAGCTGTTGCCGGCAGACCTGCCGTTCGGCACGCCGTTCATGGACCCGATCGACGATTCCATGGACAACCTGCTGCCGTTGCTCAACGACTATCAGGACAGCTGGCAGGGTTTGCAGCGCAGCGATGGCCAGATCGAGGCGCTTTACGCGCAGGTTCGTCTCAAGGGCGTGGCCAAGTTCGACAGCGAAGACGACATGGAGCGTCGCCTGCAACTGCTGATCAACGCTTACGCACACCGCACCGACGAAGCCCTGACCCTCGGCAAGGCGCGCCGTGCGGCGGTCACTGACATCGCCCGGACCCTGCGCAACATCCGCAGCGACTACGACAGCCTTGAGCATCAACTGGCACTGTTCAACCGCGAGATCAACAAGCGTCAGGTCTCCAACCTGCAGAGCTTCCGCATCGTGCTCGCGCCGAACAAAGAAGCGCTCAAGCACATCGACCAGATCATCCACAGCGCCGGCCAGTACGAAGAAGGCGAAACCCTCTCCGTGTTTGACTTGAGCCAAAGCGCCGATCAGGACAACAAGAACGAAGAAGCCAAGGAGTACCTGGCGCGGCTGGTGGCGGCGAACCACAACCAGCTCGGCCTCAAGGACTTGTTCGAACTGGCCTTCGAGATCACCAAGGTCAATGGCCAGCCAGTTATCCACACCGACATCGACGGTGCGGCTTCAAACGGCACCACGATGACCATCAAGGCGCTGACCAACATGTACTTGTTGCTGCACTTGATGGACCGCGACCAGGCTGGTCGCGTGCGTTTGCCGTACTACCTCGACGAGGCGGCGGACATCGACGAGAAGAACCAGGCAGCGTTGCTGGAAACCAGCCTGCAACTGGGCTTCGTGCCGATCCTGGCGAGTGTGAAGCCGCAGGTTTGCGCCAGTGTGGCGATTGACCTGGAAGGTGGCAGCGGGCCGAACGGGATCTACATTGACGAGGCGGACTGGAAGTACATTCGCCGGCATGATGAGGTGAAGGCTACCGTTAACGTTGAAGCGGACGAGCCGGAGCTGGATGCGGTTTGAGTTAAACCGTCAGATACGAAAAAGGCCGCGATCCAATGGATCGCGGCCTTTTTCATAGCGTGGGATTTGTAGTGGACTTCAGGGCCTCTTCGCGAGCAAGCCCGCTCCCACAGGATCTGCGGTGTCAATGCAGTTTATGCGACACCATACATCCCTGTGGGAGCGGGCTTGCCCGCGAAGGCGCCATGAAAGACGCCAATAAACTACTTGCCTATAGAAATCTTCGGCGCCCAGGTCAGCCATTCATCTTCAAACTTGTCGAACAGCGGGAAGGTTTGCTCAGCCCGCGCCGGGCTGCCCATGCGATCGCCGTCCGGGGTGGCGAAGGCAATGCCGCCCTGAATCAGCGTCTCCAGCGATTCGGTACGGACCGTCGCGCCTTTGAACAAGCCGTAGTCGAACCCGAAACCGCTGGTGTTCCAGAAACGCGTGCCGCTGCGCACCAATGGCGCGTATTTCGGCTCGATCAGAATGTGCACCAACACACGGTCAGCGGTCTGGCCCAATTCATAACCCGTCACTTTGCCCACGGTGACCTCGCGGTACGTCACCGGCACACCGGTTTTCAGTGAACCACGGCGAGCGGCGCTCAACACCAGACTCAAACCGGCTTCTTGCCTGGCTGATTCCGGTGGTGTGGCCAGGGCGACGAAGTTCTTCTGCGGACCCAGATTCTTCGCTGCCGGCTGCACTTCGATGTATTGGCCAGTGACCAGCGTTTCCAGGTTAGAGGTCTTGATCAGGCCCAACTCAGGCTTGACCACCCAGAACTGACTGCCAACCCGGGCAATGCGCTCCGGCACTTCGGTGATTCGTGCGGTGAGCATCACCGATTGAAGGTCATCACTGAGGTCGACATCTTCGATCTTGCCGACATCCAGGCCTTTGAATCTCACGGGGGTGCCGCTGCGCAAGCCATCGGCGCGCTCGACCTTGATGGTGACCACGGTGCCTTTCTGATTGGCTTCGTCATGGTTAGCGAACAGACGGAAACGCGGGATCTTCTTTTGCAGCGGGGCTTTGGCTTCCGGTGTTTCAAAGGCGATGCCGCCGGCCATCAGGCTTTGCAGCGACTCGCTTTTGACCTGGATTCCACCGGTCAGCCCGCCGGTGAGCGTGATGCCACTGGCATTCCAGAAGCGTGTCGAGGCATTGACCAGACCCTCGTATTCCTTCTCGATGTGGACACCGATCACCAACTGTTTTTTGGTACGCGAAAACTGATAGCTCTGGACTGAACCGACCTTGACCTGCTTGTAGAGAATCGGGCTGCCGACCTCCAGTGAACCAAGGTTTTCGGTGAACAGCACCAGGTGCAATCCGGGTGCGCGCAAGTCGAGCGGCGGTGGCTTCGGCCGTGCCACAAACTCGCGCTGCGGTGCGGCCCCCTTGTCTCCCGGACGCACGGCGATGTAGTTGCCTTTGACCAACGCTTCGAGACCGGTGATACCAGCCAGCGAGATCGAGGGTTTGACCACCCAGAACTGAGTGCCTTCAACCAGATAATCTTCTGCCAGTGGATCGAGGGTTAATTCGGCGGTGGCACTGGATAGATCTGGATCGATCTTGAGCGCTTTCAGATTGCCGACCTGGATGCCTTTATACATAACCGGTGTGCGACCGGCCTGCATTCCTTCGAAGTCGCTGAGTTTGACCTTGACCCGAATACCGGCGGCCGCTGCATCGAAATCCTCATAGAGACGGAATGGCAGACTCGGATCGGTGGGCGGGCTGTCCTTGCGGTTCTCCGGCGTCGCGAAGGCGATACCACCGGCAACAATGCTGGCCAGAGACTCGCTGCGCACTTTCACGCCGGACAGGTTGGCGTCGATGCTGATGCCGCTGGCGTTCCAGAAACGTGTGTGTTTGCGCACCAGATTGGCGTAGGTAGGCTCAATGAACACTTTGAGTTCGACTGTGCTTTGGTCTTCCGACAGCAAGTAGCTTTTGACCTGGCCGACCTTGATCTGTTTGTAGAACACCGGGCTGCCGCGATTCAGTGAACCGAGACGATCAGCCTTGATGGTGAGATGCAGACCGGGCTGGGAGTCCGAGAGAGGTGGTTCTTCAGCCAGAGCCTTGAACTTGCGGGTAGGCTCGCCCTCGCCGGGGCTGATGGCCACGTAATTGCCGGACACCAGCGTTTCCAGTCCGGTGATACCGGCCAGGGTCACGCTCGGCTTGACCAGCCAGAAACGGGTGCTCGTCTTGAGGTATTGCTCAACGTCCTTATTCATCTCGACGGTGGCGATCACCCCTTTGGAGCTGCCTTCGTCATCGAGCTTAAGGGTTTTCACCTTGCCGACTGGCATACCCTTGTAGACGACTTCAGTCTTGTTGGCCTGAATGCCTTCTCCGCTTTCGAAACGCACCTGTATTTCGATGCCAGTTTCGCTGTAGGCACGCCAGCCGAGCCAGCCGCCGATGATCAAGGCGATCAGGGGCAACACCCAGATGGCAGACCAGTTCGAAGCCGGTCGGGTTTTAGCTGTAGGCAAATCAGTCATGGTCGTCGTCCGACTCCGTGTTATCCCAAATCAGTCGGGGATCGAAAGTAACTGCAGCAAGCATCGTCAAAATCACCACACTGGCGAAAGCGATGGCGCCAAGATTGGCTTCGACGCTGGCAAGCCGTCCGAAATTCACAACCGCCACCAGGATGGCGATCACAAAGATGTCCAGCATCGACCAGCGGCCGATGAACTCGATAAAGCGGTACATCCAGATTCGTTGGCGTGCCGAGAGTGGCTGGCGGCGTTGTACTGAAAACAGCAGCAGCGCGATGCCCACCAGCTTGAAAGTGGGTACCAGAATACTGGCGATAAAAACCACGGCGGCGATGGGAATCATGCCGTGTTGAACCAGCTGGATAACGCCGGACATGATGGTGCTGGGATCGCCCTGCCCCAATGAACTGACGGTCATGATCGGCAGCACATTGGCCGGGATATAGAGAATCGCTGCGGTGACCAGCAGCGCCCAGGTCCGTATGACACTGTTCGGGCGACGGGCGTGCACCAGCGCACCGCAACGGGTGCAGGACTGCTCGTCGGTGTCGGCTTCCTGCTTGTTCAATTCATGGCATTCGGTGCAAATCAGAATGCCTGCATCAATCGCCCGCATGGGCATCCTCTCCTGACAAAGCCTGCCAGACCTGATGAGGCGACATCACGACCTCCAGCCAGACCTGGACCAACAACAAACTGATAAAGCAGGCCAAACCAAGACCTACGGTAATGGCTGCCATATCTGCCAGTTTTACGATCGCCACCAGTACGCCCATGAGATAAACCTCGAGCATCCCCCAGTCCCGTAGATGGTGATAAATGCGGTAAAGCAGCAAACCATAGCTGCGTCCGATATCAAACCGGATGCTCAACAGCACGGCCAATTGGCAGAGCAGCTTGAGCAACGGGATTCCCATACTGCACAGGAACACAATCACCGAGACGCCTTGCATGCCGGTATCGAACAGACCGACAACGCCGGTCCAGACGGTGTCTTGCGACGATTGCCCGAGTAGATTGAGCTGCATGATGGGTAAAAAGTTCGCCGGGATGTACAACAACAGCGCGGCGATGACCAACGCGAGACTGCGCTGCACTACGTTGTGCCGATGGGCGTAGAGTTCGTAACCGCAGCGCGGGCACAGGGCTTTCTCGCCATGGGCGAGTTCGGGCTTGCGCATCAGCAAGTCACACTCATGGCACGCCACCAAGTCGTCCAGCGGTAATTCTGACAGCCCGGGGGCGTCAACCGGATCTGGCATAAGGGCTCTGGCTCCGAAAAAGTTGGACCTATTCTAGTGTCATGAGTCGAAAATAACTGTGCAAAATTGTGTTGTAACTTGAGGAGACTTTCCTGCGGACAAAACAAAACCCCTACCTGCATACGCAGATAGGGGT